>NZ_JBFBLX010000010.1:0-86661 GCF_040702705.1 Micrococcus sp. NPDC078436
CCTGCTCCGGCGCCTGCGCCGTCGTCGTCCGCGGCACCGCGTGACCTGGTGGCCGAGGACCTCGACTCCCGTCCGCAGGCCCAGGCCTGGGACGACGGAGGGGCACACCTGCGCAGGACTCGTCCTGCTCTGGTGTGGGGTTCGTGGACGCACGAGGGCGGCGCGTCACGCAGGCTTCACCGGAGCGTCACGCGACCGTCGCCTGGGGGCTCCTCCGCCCGGGGTGCCACGTGCCTAGCCTGGGGCCATGAACCGCGTTCCCTCCGCGCACGGTCCGTCCTCCTCCAGCGACACGCCCGCCGCGGGCGAGGCCGCCGCGCGGCCGCGCATCACGCTGGACCCGGAGTCCCTCATCTCGGCGCGTGAGGCGCTCGGCCCGTTCGGCAACCTCGCCCGCCAGGAGCCCATCGAATGGGCCGCCGAGGAGCCGCTGCCCACGGATCTGGCGGACTTCTACCGCTACGTGGGCCCGGAGTGGCTCGAGATCGACACCGTGGGGCTGCCGCTGCTGTTCTTCCCGCTGGACCGCCTGTGGGACGAGCAGGCCGGCTACCGCTGGAACCATCGCACCGGCGCCCTGCTCGTGGACTGGAACGACGACTGGACGGTGGTGGCGAAGCAGGGCGCCGACCCGTTCATCCACGAGGCCGCCACCGGCCGCATCCTCATGGCCCCCGGCGAGGACGGCTGGGAGGACCGCATGGACGAGCCCGAGCCGGTCTTCCGGGACGTCACCGAGATGGCCCGCGCCCTCGCCGCGGTCGGCACCGCGTGGGCCCGCTTCGACGATCCCTTCACCCCGGACTGGCACCTCACGGACGAGGTGGTGGCCGCCGTCGTCGCCGGTCTCGAGGGCGTGCTCGGCTCGCATGAGCGGGCCGCGGGCCTGGCCCGCAAGCTCGGCTACCTCGCCGCGCGCTGACCCCGCCGTCGGGGACGCCCGGGAGACGCCTGCCTCCCGGACGCCCGCGCGGGCGACGGCGGCCTCCCGCCCCTAGGCTGGCCGCATGACGTCGCCTGACCCCGCGCAGCCGGACCGTGCGCAGCCCGGCCCCGACGGCCTGCACCCCCCTCCGTCCCTCCCGCCCCTGCCCGGTGCCCCCGGCGGCTGCGCCCTGCCCTCGGTGGAGGAGCTGCTGGCCGACGCGGTGGCCGTGGAGCTGCCCATGACGGTGCGCTTCCGGGGCACCGCCGCGCGCCAGGCGCTCCTGCTGCGCGGGCCCGCGGGATGGGCCGAGTTCTCCCCGTTCCCCGAGTACGGCCCGGAGGAGTCCTCCCGGTGGCTCGCGGCGGCTGTCGAGGCCGGCTGGCAGGGCTGGCCGGCGCCGGTGCGGGACGCGGTGCCCGTCAACGCGACCGTCCCCGCCGTGGGGGCGGCCGAGGTCGAGGACGTCCTCGAGCGCTTCGGCCCCGTGCCCGCGGTGAAGGTCAAGGTGGCCGAGCACCGCCCCGGCGGCGGCCTGGTGGCGGGCGGCCACGCGGCCGACCTCGCCCGGGTGCGGCGGGTGCGCGAGCTGCTCCCGGAGGCCGCGATCCGCATCGACGCCAACGCCGGCTGGACCGAGGACGAGGCGCTGAACATGCTCACCGAGCTGGCCGACGTCGGCCTCGAGTACGCCGAGCAGCCCGTGCCGGGCATCGCCCCGCTGGCCCGCGTGCGCCGCGCCCTGCGCGAGCGCGGCGTCGCCACCCCGATCGCCGCCGACGAGGCCGTCCGCAAGGAGGACGACCCGCTGGCCGTGGCCGCGGCGGGCGCGGCCGACCTGATCGTGGTCAAGGTGCAGCCCCTCGGCGGAGTGCGGCGCGCCGCGGCGATCGTGGCGGCGGCGGGGCTGCCCGCCGTCGTCTCCTCGGCCCTGGACACCTCCGTGGGCCTGGCCGGGGGAGCGGCCCTGGCCGCGCACCTGCCCTCCCTGCCGCACGCGTGCGGCCTGGGCACGGCGGCGCTGTTCGCCGACGACGTGGTCGCGCCCCCGTGGCGTCCGGTGGACGGGACGCTCCCCGCCCCCGGCGTCCGCGCTCCCGAACCGGACCCGGGTGCGCTGCGCCGGCTGCAGCTGGACCGGGAGGGGCGACGGCGGTGGGCCGAACGCGTGCAGCACGCTCACGCGGTCCTCGCGCAGATCTCCGGCTGACCTGGGGCGATGACGCGCCTCCGGGGATCTCGCCCCCCAGGGGGGACCCAGAGGGCAATACGACACGTCGACGAGATGAAATCTCGGTGCCACGCACTGTTTCGTCCCGGTTCACCTTGGTGTCCTTCGCCGCTCGACTCGGGGGGACAGGGTGGGGGAATGTCCGCGGGTGTCCGCGGGCATCGTGGCCCGGGGCCGCCCCACGGGCGGGCCCACCCCCTCTTGAACGACGCGAAGGACTCCCCATGCTCAAGCGCCTCCTGCCCATGTCCGGTCATACCCGCGGCAACCGTTCGGCTGTCACCTGCGAGCTCAAGTGCGGCAACGCGTGCTCGCACCCGATCCCGAACACCTCGGACAACGCCACCTTCCAGCAGATCGCCGAGACCGCGATCTCCCGCCGCTCGGCCCTCATGGGCGGCACCGGCCTGGCCGCGGCCGTCGTGATCGGCGCGAACATGGCCCAGGCCCCCGAGGCCCTGGCGGACAACGGCAACCACCCCACCGGCGGCGGCAAGCTGGACTTCACGGCCATCAAGCCCGTCCCGCGCACCGTGGACGACGTCACGGTCCCCGAGGGCTACGAGTGGGGCACGATCATCCGCTGGGGCGACCCGCTCTTCAAGGACTCCGAGGAGTTCGACATCCAGCACCAGACGGGGAAGTCGGCGGCCGGCCAGTTCGGCTACAACAACGACTACCTGAACATCATCTCCGACGGCGGCGACGACCGCTCGGGCTACCTCGTGTCCAACCACGAGTACACCAACGAGAACATCATGTTCTCCCCGGAGTACATCATCTCCCACCGCAAGGACGTGGTGGACGCCGGCATCCAGTCGCACGGCCTGTCCGTGGTGGAGCTGGAGCGCGCCAAGCGCGGCCAGAAGTGGGAGTACGTGCAGGGCGGCCGTCGCAACCGCCGCATCACCGGCACCACCCCCTTCAAGGTCACCGGCCCGGCCGCCGGCCACGCCCTGCTGAAGACCGTCGAGGACCCCACCGGCACCCGCGTGCTGGGCACCCTCAACAACTGCGCCGGCGGCACCACGCCGTGGGGCACCGTGCTCTCCGGCGAGGAGAACTTCAACCAGTACTTCAAGGGCCGCGGCACCGCCGAGGAGAAGCGCTACGGCATCGACACCAAGGCCACGCAGCGCGGCTGGGAGCTCTTCTACGACCGCTTCGACCTCACCAAGGACGGCTACGAGAACGAGGCCAACCGCTTCGGCTGGGTCGTCGAGGTCGACCCTGAGGACCCCACCTCCACCCCGGTGAAGCACACCCTCCTGGGCCGCTTCAAGCATGAGGCCGGCACCGCCGTCCTCTCCGGCGACGGCCGCGCCGTGGTCTACTCGGGCGACGACGAGCGCCACGACTACCTCTACAAGTTCGTCTCCGCGAAGAAGTTCGTCGAGGGCGACAAGAAGCACAACATGCGCCTCCTGGACGAGGGCACCCTCTACGTGGCCAAGTTCAAGGGCGACTCCCCGAAGTCCGAGATCGACGGCAAGGGCACCCTGCCCTCCGACGGCGCGTTCGACGGCGCCGGCGAGTGGATCGCCCTGGCGACCGACAAGAAGTCCCTCGTGCCCGGCATGTCCCTGGCCGAGGTCCTCGTCTACACCCGCCTCGCCGCGGACAAGATGGGCGCCACCAAGATGGACCGCCCGGAGGACGTGGAGACCAACCCGGTCAACGGCAAGGTCTACATGGCGCTGACCAACAACACGAAGCGCACCGAGGTGGACGAGGCCAACCCGGTCGTGGGCAACCGCGACGGCCACGTCGTCGAGCTGACCGAGAAGGGCGGCGACCACACCGCCACGACGTTCAACTGGGTCATCCTGCTGCTCGCCGGCGATCCGGCGGTCTCCTCCTCGGCCTACTTCGCCGGGTACCCCAAGGAGCTCGTGTCCCCGATCTCCTGCCCGGACAACGTGGCGTTCGACTCCGAGGGCAACCTCTGGATCTCCACCGACGGCCAGCCCGGCACGATCGGCCTCGCCGACGCCCTCCACAAGGTCACCCTGGACGGCCCGGAGCGCGGCCGCGTCGAGCAGTTCCTCGCCGTCCCCCGTGACGCCGAGACCTGCGGCCCGGTCATCCACGACCGCGACAACTCCGTGTTCGTCAACGTCCAGCACCCGGGCGAGGACGGCAACTGGGGCGCCCACACGTCCTCCTTCCCGGACTTCCTGTCCCCGGCCGGCCCCGTGCAGGTCGGCGACAAGGTCGCGGCCCCCCGTCCCTCCGTCGTGCAGGTCTTCAACGTGACTGGCAACAACGGCGTGGGCAAGGGCTCCGGCAAGGAGAAGGGCAACAAGGGCAAGGGCAGCAACGGCCACGGCAACTCCGCCTTCGGCCACGCGCAGGGCAACGGCCCCAAGAAGTGACCCGGTGGGGGGAGTGATCCCCGCGCGGACGGGGCCGGACCCGCAGCATGGGGGCCGGCCGAGTCCCCCCTGACGAGGCCGCCACGGCACACCGCCGTGGCGGCCTCGCCGCGTCCGGGGGTCGCGCCGCCCCCGCTGTGCGGGGACGGCACGGGCCGGGGCCGTCCGGCTCTGCCCGCCTAGACTGGGGGCCACCATGACTTCCGCCGACTCCCTCTCCGTGGCGCGCGCCGTCGCCGCCGCCCTGACCGACGCCGGGATGAGGGACGCGGTGATCTGCCCCGGCTCCCGCTCCGCGCCCCTCGTGTACGCGCTGGCCGACCTCGAACGGCAGGGCCGGATCCGGCTGCACGTGCGGGTGGACGAGCGCGCGGCGGGCTTCCTCGCCCACGGGCTCTCCCTGGCCTCGGGCCGCCCCGTGGGGGTGCTCACGACGTCGGGCACGGCGGTCGGGAACCTGCTGCCCGCCCTCATGGAGTCCTTCCACGCCGGCACCCGCCTCGTGGCCCTCACGGCGGACCGGCCCGCGGAGCTGCACGGCTCGGGCGCCAACCAGACCACCGAGCAGGACGGCATCTTCGGGCACCACACCCGCTTCTCGGCCACCATCGAGGCGGATCCCGCGGCGGGCCGTTCGGCGCAGCAGCACCTGAACGACGCCGGGGCCACCGTGCGCCAGGCCCTGCTGGCGGCGGACGGCTTCGTGTGCGACCCCGACGCCGGGTGCCCGGCCACGCGGGAGGCCGCCGTCCACGTCCGTGACGCCCCCGCGGGACCGGTGCACCTGAACCTGCGCTTCCGCGCCCCGCTGGTGCCGGACCCCCGGGAGGCCGCGGACATGGGCGCCCGCATCCCCGCGCAGACGCCCCCGTGCCCGTACGCCGACCACGGGCTGCCGGACCTCTCGGCCGACTCCCGCGCGCTGCCCGCCGTCGGCGACGCGCGCCGCGACGCCGCGGCCCGGGCCCCGTGGCGACCGGCCGGCGCGGACCTGTCCGGCCTGCCCGACCTCGACGCCTCCCGGCTGCGGGAGCGGCGCACCGTGGTGCTCGCCTGCCACGGCGCCGGTCCGGTGGCGGCCGCGTTCGCCGTCTCCCTGGGCCTGCCGCTGCTGGCCGAGCCCAGCTCGAACGCCCGGTTCTCCGTCAACGCGGTGGCGGCCTATCCAGCGCTGATCGGCTCCCACGGCGGGCGCGGCGCGGACAGCCACCCGCTGGCCGGGCGCATCGAGCGCGTCGTGCTCTTCGGCCGCCCCACGCTCACCCGCTCCGTCACGGCGCTGCTCGCACGCCCGGACGTGGAGACCGCGATCCTCCTGACCGAGCCCGCCCCGTGGTTCGAGGTGGGCCGCCGCGCCGAGCGGGTCGTGGGCTCCCTCGCGGAGCTCGCGTCCTTCGCGGGTCAGGGCGAGCCGGGATGGCTCGCCGCATGGCAGACGGCCTCGATGCGCGCCCAGGCCGCGGTGGAGGACGTCGTGCTGGACGAGGACACCGCGCACGGGCTCAGCCCGCAGAGCGTCGCCCAGGTGTGCGCGTCCGTGACACGGGGTCCGCTCGTGCTGGGATCCTCGTCCCTGATCCGGGACGTGGACCTCGCGTGGCGGCCCCCGACGCTGGCCCACGTGCACGTGTACGCCAACCGCGGCCTCGCCGGGATCGACGGGACGGTGTCCACCGCCATGGGGATCGCCCTGGGCACGGGCCGCCGCACCGTCGCCCTCCTGGGCGACCTCACGGCGCTGCACGACGCCGGCGGGCTGCTGGTGGGGACCACAGAGGCCGACCCTGACGTGGACCTCGTGGTGGTCAACGACACGGGCGGCGCGATCTTCGCCGGCCTCGAGCACGGCACCGTGGCACGGGCCCCGGGGATGGCCGGCGCCGTGGAGCGCTTCTTCGGCACCCCGCACGCCGTGGACCTGGAGGGCCTGGCCGCCGCGTACGGCGTGCCGTACGTCCGCGCCGCGGACCGGGTGGGGCTCGTGCACCTCCTCGCGGTCCCGGTGCGCGGCCGACGGCTCGTGGAGGTCCGCTGCTACCGCACCGAGCGCCCGCGCGTGGCCGCCTCGATCGCCGCCGCCGTGCGCTCCACCTTCCCGGACCCCGCGTCCGAGCCCGCCAGCCCCGAGGAGGCCGCCCGATGACCGCGCAGACCCCGCGCCCGTCGTCCGCCACGGGCGCCGCCGATCGGCCCCGCCGCGCGGACGTGCTCATCTCCGGCGGCGGCCCCGCCGGGGCCACCGCCGCCGCGCACCTGGCCGCCGCGGGCCTGGACGTGGTGGTGCTGGAGAAGTCCGCGCACCCTCGCGAGAAGGTGTGCGGCGACGGCCTCACTCCGCAGGCCGTCCGCGAGCTGCAGCTGCTCGGCGTGCCCCACCGCGGGGAGGCCGGCGACGACGGCGGCTGGCAGCGCATCCGCGGCCTGCGCCTGCGTGCGGGCCGGCGCGGGGTGGACGTGCCGTGGCCGAGCACGCAGACGTGGCCGGACTACGCCCTGACGCGCACCCGCCGGGACTTCGACGCCATCCTCGTGGACCTCGCCCGAGAGCGCGGTGCCACCGTGCTCGAGCGCCACGCCGTCACAGGCGTCACCCGGGACGACGCCGGACGCGTCGACGGGCTGAACGCCGAGCTGATCGGGGAGAACGGCCGCAAGACCGGCGAGAGCGTCACCTGGCACGCCCCGATCGTGCTCTCGTGCGACGGCGTCTCGGCCCGTGCGGCCGTCTCCGCGGGCCTGCACCGGCGCGAGGACCGCCCCATGGGCGTGGCCGTCCGCGCGTACTACACGGCCGGCGCGGCCCTGGGAGGCGCCGCCCCCGCCCTGCCGGGGGACCGGGCGGAGTGGATGGAGTCCTGGCTGCGCCTGCCGGACGAGCAGGGGAATCCGCTGCCCGGCTACGGCTGGCTCTTCCCGCTCGCCGACGGCACGGTGAACGTGGGGCTGGGCATCCTCGACACCTCGCCCCTGTTCGGGACGCTGGACTACCGCGGCCTGCTGACCTCGTGGTCCGGCGCGCTGACCGAGGAGTGGGGGATCTCAGAGGAGACCCGGTCCTCGAAGATCCTCGGTGCGGCCCTGCCGATGGCCTTCAACCGCACGCCCCAGCACGTGCCCGGGCTGCTGCTCGTGGGCGACGCCGCCGGCATGGTCTCCCCGTTCAACGGAGAGGGCATCGGCTTCGCGATGGAGGCCGCCCGCCACGCCGCGGACCTGGCGGTGGAGGCGCTCGCGGCGGGCAGCGCCGCCGGTGCGGACAGCGTGCTGGCCCGCTACCCCGTGCTCACGCAGCACCTGTGGGGCCGCCACTTCGCCCTCGGCGCCCGCTTCGCCCGCCTGATCGGCGACCCGCGCGTGATGCGCGCCGCTCTCGGCACGGGCATGGCCGTCCCTCCGCTGCTGCGTGCCGTGGTCAAGGTCATGGGCAACACGGTGGACGCGGAGGGAGGCGACGTCGTCGACCGTGCCGTCCGCCTCCTCGAGGCGGCCACCCCGTCGCTCACCACGGCGGACGACCCGCGGTTGGGTAGGCTGGCCGGGTGAGCACTGACCACGTCGGCATCGCCCTGCCCCCCGGATTCGAGCACCTGGCCGAGCACGGCCGCGTGCTGGAGACCGTGCTGTCGGCCCTCGAGCAGGTGGAGGCGCAGCTGGAGGAGGCGCTCGCCTTCGACGACGAGTTCTCGCAGACCGCCACGGCCCACCTGCTGGCCGCCGGCGGCAAGCGCGTGCGTCCCGTGCTCACGGTGCTCGCCGCGCTGCTGGGCGATCCGGAGCTGGCCTCCGGGCAGGTGGTGCCCGTGGGCGCGCAGGCGCGCCAGGCCGCCGTCGTGATGGAGCTGACGCACCTGGCCACCCTGTACCACGACGACGTGATGGACGAGGCGGCCGTGCGCCGCGGCGCGCCCGCCGCGCACCGGCTGTGGGGCAACGCGGCGGCCATCCTGGCGGGCGACCTGATCTTCGCGCGCGCCTCCCAGCTCATGAGCGAGCTCGGACCGCGCGCGGTGCGAATCCAGGCGGAGACCTTCGAGCGTCTCGTGCAGGGGCAGCTGTGGGAGACCCGCGGCCCGTCCGCCGGCCAGGACCCCATCGAGCACTACTACCGGGTGCTCGGCGGCAAGACCGGCTCGCTCATCGCGGCATCGGGCGTGCTCGGCGCGCTGCTCGGCGGGGCGGACGAGTCCGCCGTCGCGGTGATGGGGGAGTACGGGGAGAAGGTGGGCCTGGCCTTCCAGCTCGCCGACGACCTGCTGGACCTCACCAGCACCGCCGAGGCTCTCGGCAAGACCCCCGGCACGGACCTGCGTGAGCGCGTGGCCACCCTGAGCACGCTGCTGCTGGACCGCGCCGCGGCGTCCGAGGACGCGGCCGAGGCCGCCGAGGCCCGCCGTGTGAAGGAGCTCGTGGACGGCCCCCTCGACGACGACGCTCAGCTGGGCGCCGCCGTCGCCGCGCTGGTGGCACACCCCGCATTCACGCGGGCGTGGGAGACGACGCACGACTGGGCGGACCAGGCCAAGGCCGCGCTGGCGCCCCTGCCGGACTCCGTGGTGAAGGAGTCCCTCGCGGGGTTCGCCGACTACGTGGTGGACCGCGCGAGCTGACGCCGGGCCGGGCCGGCAGGTCCCGGTCGGCGAGCCGCCCGGGGATGACGGGCTGCTCCGGCGGCGGCCCGACGGGCCTCAGTCGAGGAACGTCGGCGCGGGGTCGAGTGCGGCGGCCAGCTCCCGGGCCTTGCGCTCCCGGACCTCGGGGGCGACGGAGTGGCGCAGCTGCCGGTAGAGCAGGTCGCCCTCGTAGCGGGGGAAGACGTGCAGGTGGTAGTGCCACACGTGCTGGTTGCCGGCGGGCTCGTTGTGCTGGCGCGTGGAGATCCCGTCCGGGCTCCAGGCCGCCTTCATGGCCAGCGCCACCTGCTTCTCCATGAGGGCGATCCGCTGAAGCACGCGGGAGGGCAGCTCGTAGAGGTTCTCGTGGTGCGCGGCGGGGCACACCATGGCGTGCCCCTCGTGCTCGCCGAAGCCGTCGCACGCGATCAGCACGAGGAGGTCCTCGTCCTGGTAGACGGTGTCCCCGAGCTCGCAGCGGTTGCCCGGGTCCGCCACGTTCCCGGCCACGAGCCCGCAGAACGGGCAGGCGTACCCCTCGGGGGCGTGCGAGCGCGGGGCGGGGGCGCTGCCTCGCGTGGTGTCCTCGGGCCCGCTCATCGGGCCACGCCCCGCTCCGCGCCGTCGTCCTCGTCCCCCGGGTCCTCGAAGGTCCACGCCAGCAGGTCGAGCACGAACTCGCTGAAGGTGCCGCCCTCGTCCTCCCAGGCGCCCTCCTCGGCCTCGGCCCCCGCAGACCGGCGCCACACGAGGGGGTCCGGCAGGGTCAGGTTGGCCACGGGCAGGCCCCACACCACGGTCTCGTCCTCGTCCTCGAGGAACATGAGGTAGCCGTCGCGGGCCTCGAGGTCGTCCGGATCCCAGAAGTAGTGGGCCGTCTCGAGCAGGTCGCCGCAGTTGCCCAGGGCGAGGTAGAACTCGCGCAGCGCGGCGGGCAGGACGAAGGCGTCGCCCAGCTGCTCCGCGGCGGGGGCGGAGGGCAGGCGCTCCTCGATCTCCCGCGGGGAGAGGCCGTCGTCGGCGGCCCAGGGCTCCCCGAGCAGATCCGGGACGAGCTGCTGGAACGCGGGCAGGTACACGGGTGCGGGGGGCTTGGCGGGCATGGGGCCAGTCTAGGGGCGGTTCCCGCCGGCGGCCCGGGCCGCCCGACGCTGCAGGCGCGAGCGGTGCAGCTGGTCCACCGTGAACACGATCAGGGAGAGCCAGATCAGCCCGAACCCGATCCACCGAGGGAGCGGCATGTGCTCGCCGAGCACCGTCACGGCGGCCAGGAACTGCAGGATGGGCGCGATGTACTGCAGCATCCCGAGCGTGGTGAGGGAGAGCGACTTCGCCGCCGAGGAGAAGAGGATGAGGGGGACGGCCGTCAGGACGCCCAGGCCGGCCATGAGCCAGAAGTGCCCCGGGCCCTGGGTCACCGTGGTCAGCAGCCCGGCCTGGAGCAGCAGGACCGAGCCCACCGCGAACACGGGCAGGAGCACCACGGTCTCCGCCGTCATGGTGGTCACCGCGTGCACCGGCACGGGGAAGCGCTTCTTCACGAAGCCGTACAGGCCGAACGAGAACGCCAGCACCAGGGCGAGCCAGGGGACGGCGCCGAGGGCCGCCGTCATCACGGCGACGGCGAGCACGGCGATCCCCACGGCGACCCATTGGAGCCGGCGCAGGCGCTCGCCCAGGAACAGCACGCCGAGGAGCACGTTGACGAGCGGGTTCATGAAGTACCCGAGGGAGGCCTGCAGCACGTTCCCGCTCATCACGCTGGCCGCGTAGACGAGCCAGTTCACGCCGATCACGCCGGCGGCGAGCGCCGTGGTGCCCCAGCGGGCCGGGGAGGACAGGGCGGTGCGCAGCTCGGGCAGCCGCCGCATGGCGGTCAGCAGCAGGAGGCAGAACACGAGGGCGAAGCCGATGCGGACCACCACGATCTCCACGGCGCCGGCCGGGGCGGTGGCGGCCATGTAGAGCGGCATCCCGCCCCACAGGAGGTAGGCCGTGAACCCCAGGGCGAGGCCGCGGGAGTCGTTGGCGGCAGCCGGGGCCACCGTGGGCAGGGCGCCCGTGTCCGGGGCGGAGGGCGAGGAGGCGGTCACCGGACCACTGTAGGGCCGCCCCCCGCCGTCGCGGCGGGAGCGGGGTCGTGAGGGGGCTCACCCGGGCGGCCGCCGCCCCGCCGGTAGACTGGGAGGTCGATCCCCGCGCGCCGCGCGCCGGCCCGCCCGCGGGCCCGACGCGGGCGCCGCCGTCGTCTTTCGGAAGGACCACCCCGACGTGACCGAACGCCCTGACCGCCCGCTGCGCATCGCCATCGTGGGAGCCGGCCCCGCCGGCGTCTACACGGCGGACATCCTGACCAAGGAGGAGCGGGACTTCCAGGTCAGCATCGACCTCTTCGACCGCTACCCGGCCCCCTTCGGCCTCATCCGCTACGGGGTGGCCCCGGACCACCCGCGCATCAAGGGCATCATCACCGCCCTGCACAAGGTCATGGACCGCGGCGACATCCGCTTCCTCGGCAACGTGGACTACGGGACGGACCTCACCCTCGAGGACCTGCGCCGCCACTACGACGCCGTGGTGTTCTCCACCGGCGCGGTGCGCGATGCGAGCCTGGACGTGCCCGGCGTGGAGCTCGAGGGCTCGTTCGGCGGCGCCGACTTCGCGAGCTGGTACGACGGCCACCCGGACGTGCCGCGAGAGTGGCCGATGGACGCGACCGAGGTCGCGGTGATCGGCAACGGCAACGTGGCCCTGGACGTGGCCCGCATCCTCTCCAAGCACGCCGACGACCTCCTGGTCACGGAGATCCCCGAGAACGTGTACCGCGCGCTCACGTCCTCGCCGGTCACGGACGTGCACGTGTTCGGCCGCCGCGGCCCGGCGCAGGTGAAGTTCACCCCGCTGGAGCTGCGCGAGCTGGCCCACTCCCGCGACGTGGACATCGTGCTCTACGAGGAGGACTTCGACTTCGACGCCGGCTCGGAGAAGGCGATCGCGGAGAACAACCAGGTGCGCACCATGGTGGGCACGCTCACCAACTGGCTCATGGAGCAGGAGGACCGCACGGAGCAGGCCTCCCGCCGCCTCCACCTGCACTTCCTCCAGGCCCCGGAGGCGTTCCTCGACGCCGACGGCGACGGCCGCCTCGACGGTCTGCGCATGCGCCGCATGGAGCTGGACGGGGAGGGCGGGGTCCGCCCGACCGAGGAGACCGCGGACTACCCCGTGCAGGCCGTCTACCGCGCGGTGGGCTACTTCGGCTCGCCCGTGGACGGCGTGGAGTTCGACGACGCCCGCGGCGTCATCCCGAACGCCGAGGGCCGCGTGCTCGACGCGGACGGGAATGCCGTGCCGGGGCTCTACGCCTCAGGCTGGATCAAGCGCGGCCCCGTGGGCCTGATCGGCCATACGAAGGGCGACTCGCTCGAGACCATCCAGCACCTGATCGAGGACGTGGACGCCCTCTGGACCGCCGAGGACCCGTCCGAGGACGCGGTGCTCGCGCTGCTCGCCGAGCGCGGCGTCCCCGTGACCACGTGGGAGGGCTGGCACGCCCTCGACGCGCACGAGAAGTCCCTCGGCGCGGCGGCCACCGAGGCCGGTCCGGTGGCCCGCGAGCGCGTCAAGGTCGTGGACCGCGACGAGATGACGCGCATCAGCCGCGGGGAGTGAGCCTCCCGGCCTGACCCGACCACGACGGCGGGCACCCACCGCGGGTGCCCGCCGTCGTGGTGTGCGGGGGCGGCTACTCTGGCCCGGTGCCCCGCCTCCTCGCCGACCTCACGCCGCTGAAGGTCTCGCCCGCCTACCGGCGGCTGTGGGTGGGCAACCTGCTCTCCTCCGTGGGCACCCAGCTCACGCTCATGGCGGTGTCCCTCGAGGTCTTCGCGCTGACCGGCTCGTCCTTCGCGGTGGGCCTGCTGGGACTGGCGGCGCTCGTGCCGCTCGTCGTCGCGGGCCTGTACGGGGGCGCCGTGGCCGACCGCCACGACCGCCGCACCGTGGCGCTGTGCTCCTCCGCCGTCATGTGGGCGACGACCGTGGGCATCGCGGCGCACGCGTGGGCGGGGACCGAGTCCGTGCCCCTGCTCTACGCCCTCGTGGCCGTGCACTCCGGGGCCTCCGGCATCAACCAGCCCACGCGCGGCGCCATCGTCCCCGCGCTCGTGGGGCTGACGCTGCTGCCCGCCGCCAACGCCCTGACCATGATGACCTTCTCCGTGGCCATGATGGTGGGCCCGGTGCTCGGCGGAGTCCTCGTGGCCACCGCCGGGTACGCGTGGACGTACTCGATCGACGTGGTCACGTTCCTCGCCGCGCTCTACGCCCTGTGGCGCCTTCCCCCGCTGCCGCCCGCGCGCGAGGAGGGCGAGGCCGCGCCGACGGGGCGCGTGGGGCTGGGCTCGGTGGTCGAGGGGCTCCGTTTCCTCGCCTCCCGGCCCACCCTGCGCATGACGTTCCTCGCGGACATCGTGGCCATGGCCACCGCATTCCCACGCGCCCTGCTGCCCGCGATCGGCGGCGTGGTCCTGGGCGGCGGCGAGTCCGCCGTCGGCATCCTGCTGGCCGCGATGGCCGCCGGCGCGTTCCTCGCCGGCCTGTTCTCCGGCTCCTTCACGCGCGTCACGGCGCAGGGCTGGGGCGTCTACCTCTCGATCTGCGCGTGGGGAGCCGCCGTGGCCGCATTCGGCGGCGTCGTGTGGTGGGCGCGCTCGATGCCCGAGGGCGACCCGCGCCTCGGTCTCGCGATGGCGCTGTGCGTGGCGTGCATGGCGGTGGCCGGCGCGGCGGACTCGGTCTCGGGCGTCTTCCGCAGCACCATCCTGCAGGCCGCGACGCCGGACCGGCTGCGCGGGCGGCTGCAGGGCGTGTTCGTGGTGGTCGTGGCCGGGGGCCCCCGCGTCGGCGAGATGATCACGGGCGGCGCCTCGACCCTCCTCGGGGAGGGGCTCACCCTCGTGGCCGGCGGCGTGCTGTGCGTGGTGGGCGTGAGCGTGCTGATGCGGCGGCAGCCGGGCTTCATGGCCTACGACGCACGGAACCCCACGCCCTGAGCGGGCGCGGGGTTCCGGTGGGGAGGGGCTCAGCGGTCGGCGTCGGAGCGGCGGTCGGCGGCGATCGTGGCCGGGATCCGGCCCCCCAAGCGGGTCCAGTGGCCGACGAGCTCGTCCTTCGGCTCCGCCTGGAGGGTCTCCCGCGCCTCCTCCTCGGCCTTCTCGATCCGCTTGGCGAGCTTCCGGTGGGCGCCCTCGTAGACCGCCTCGTGGCGGCTCTTCTTCACGGAGTCCTCCTCCGTGCGGCGCTGCACCGGCTCGAGCTGCTCGGCGATCGCGTCCTGGTTGCGCTGCTGGAACGTCAGCTTCGACGGGGCCAGGGCGCGCTCCACGAAGCCGTGGTCCAGGAGGATGCCGCGGGGGGCGGCCACGCCGTGGCGCAGCGCCAGGTCCACGAAGTCCTCCTGGTCCAGGACCATGGCGGCCTTCGTGAAGGGCAGGTCGTCGACGGGCCGGCCGTCCACGCGGGCGCGGGCCCGGGCGCGGCCCAGGGTGACGTCGGCGGACCACACGGCGCCGCGGGGGTCGATCAGGTAGAGCATGGGGTCTCCTCGTCGGGGCGGAGCGGGGCGGTCAGGCCGGGGGCTCGATGGGGGATCGGCGGGGCGGACGGTCAGCGGAAGTTGACGAACTGCAGGTCGGCGTCCGCGAAGTCCTTGAGCATCGCGATGACGGCCTGCAGGTCGTCGCGCGACTTGGAGGACACGCGCAGCTCGTCGCCCTGGATCTGGGCCTTGACCGCCTTGGGGCCCTCGTCCCGGATCAGCTTGGTGATCTTCTTCGCGGTGGCCTGGTCGATGCCCTCCTTGATGGAGGCCTCGATCCGGTACTCCTTGCCGGAGGCGAACGGGTCCCCGGCGTCGAGGGACTTCAGGGAGATGCCGCGCTTGACGAGCTTGGACTCGAAGACGTCCTTGACGGCCTTCACGCGCTCCTCGGAGTTCGCCTTCATGAGGATCTTCTCGCCGGAGAAGTCGATCTCCGCGCCGACGCCCTTGAAGTCGTAGCGCTGGACGATCTCCTTCTGCGCCTGGTTCAGGGCGTTGGACACCTCCTGGCTGTCCACCTTGCTGACCACATCGAACGTGGAATCACCGGCCATCGCTGTCTCCTCCTGCTGCTCGCGTACGGCTGTCCGTGCCTCGGGGCAGGTCGCGCGAGGCGCCCGGCGCGCCCCGGGGCGCCTGCGGGCCAGCCTACCGGGGTCCGACGACGCCGCGCCCCGGCCCGATTGGGCGTCTCCTGCGCCCATGCGGTACAGTCGTCTCTCGCCTGAACGGTGCGGTGCCTCGAATGAGGCGAGCGCGTCCGTCCAGTCGCCCGGCAGATTACCCGAGCGGCCAAAGGGGGCTGACTGTAAATCAGCTGGCACTGCCTTCGGGGGTTCGAATCCCTCATCTGCCACGGGACATGAGAAGACCCCGGGACCGAGTCGTCGGTCCCGGGATCTTCTCATGTCCGGCGCTGGGTGGCGGAGAGGGCTGGGGAGGACGTAGCCTGCATGTGATCCGCATCACATGCAGAGGAGTCCCAGCGTGACGCAGCCCACCGATCCCGCCCGCCCGGAGGAGACGGCGTCCACGCGGGGTCCGGACGACGTGCCGCTCCTGGAGCAGACCCTCGCCCAGAACCTGGACGAGACCGCCGCTCGCCTGCCGGACGCACCCGCCGTCGTCGAGTGCGGACCCGGCTGCGACCCGCACACCGGCCGCTCCTGGACCTTCGCGGAGCTGGCGGAGCACTCCCGCGCCGTGGCCAAGGCGCTGATCGCCGCCGGCTACGGCCACGGCGACCGCATCGGCATGTGGAGCCCCAACGTGGCGGAGTGGACGTCCCTGCTCTACGGCGCCGCGCGCGCCGGGGTCATCCTGGTCAACCTCAACCCGGCGTACCGCAGCCACGAGCTCACCTACGTGGTGGAGCAGTGCGCGATGCGTGGCCTCGTGGTGGCCTGCCCGGACGCCCGCATGGACCCGCCGGCGATCGCGCGGCAGGTGGCCCGTGAGGGAGCCCCCGCGCTGGAGCAGCTCATCATGCTGCCCGCCGGCGCCCCGGGTGATGAGCCCTTCGCGCACGCCCGCCCGGGGGAGGTGGCCGGCCGCGCCGCCGCCGCGGCCGAGGAGGCCACGTGGGAGGCGTTCCTGGCACGGGCCGCGGAGGTCTCGGACGAGCAGCTCGCCGAGCGCGAGGCCGCCACCGGAGCCGAGGACCCCGTGAACCTGCAGTACACCTCGGGCACCACCGGCTTCCCCAAGGGCGTCACGCTGACCCACCGCAACATCCTCAACAACGGGTTCCACATCGGCGAGCTGCTGGGCTACTCCGAGGCGGACACCCTCGTGATCCCGGTGCCCTTCTTCCACTGCTTCGGCATGGTCATCGGCGTGATCGCGGCCGTCTCCCACGGCACCGTGAGCGTCATCCCGGGCCGGGCGTTCCATCCGCTCGACTCCCTCACAGCGGCGGCCGCCACGCGCGCCACGAGCCTCTACGGCGTGCCCGCCATGTTCATCGCGATGCTGGCCCGCCCCGAGGCGGCCTCCCTGGACCTGAGCACCCTGCGCACCGGCGTCATGGCGGGGTCCCCGTGCCCCGTGGAGGTCATGCGACGCGTGATCGACGAGCTGCACATGTCCGAGGTCGCCATCTGCTACGGCATGACCGAGACCGCCCCCGTCTCCACCATGACCCGCCGCGACGACACCCTCGAGGCGCGCACCCAGACCGTCGGCCGCTCGATGCCGCACGTGGAGACCAAGGTCGTCGACCCCGTCACCGGGCAGACCCTGGCCCGCGGCGCCACCGGAGAGCTGTGCACCCGCGGCTACTCGGTGATGCTCGGCTACTGGAACGCCGAGCAGAAGACCGCGGAGGTCCTCGACGAGGACGGCTGGATGCACTCGGGCGACCTCGCCTCGATGGACGCGGACGGGTTCGTCCGCATCGAGGGACGCATCAAGGACCTCGTGATCCGCGGCGGCGAGAACATCTCTCCGCGCGAGGTGGAGGAGTTCCTCTACGCCCACCCGGACGTCCAGGACGTGCAGGTGGTCGGCGTGCCGGACGAGCGGTACGGCGAGCAGCTCATGGCCTGCCTGATCATGCGCGAGGGTGCCGAGCCGCTCACCGTCGAAGCGATCCGCGAGTTCGCCACCGGGAGGATCGCCCACTTCAAGATCCCCGCCTACGTGCGCATCATGGACGCGTTCCCCATGACCGTCTCCGGCAAGGTCCGCAAGGTGGAGCTGCGCAAGGAGGGCGCCGCGGTGATCGGCGCGGCGGGGGCCTGAGGCCCCGGCTCAGGCGGAGGGGAGGGGTCGGACGTCCCACACGGTGCACAGCGCATCCGGGGCGGCCTCGGTGACGGCCTGCCGGTAGAGGTCCCTCCAGGCGGAGCCGGAGTGCCCGCCCTCGCCGCGCAGCCGCCACCGGCCGTGCAGCAGCACGGCGTCGATGAAGTCCGACGGGTCCCGGGCGGCGTCCCCCTCCGCGGCGTCCTCCGCGTCGGGGCGGCGCAGGTCGGACGCCGGCGCCACGGCGTAGAGGCTCGTCTCGTCGTGGTCGAGCACGAGACCGCAGTCGTCCTCGAACGCGGTGATCCAGGACATCGAGTCCCGCAGCGCGGCCTCCGCGTCCGGCTCCGCCGAGACGATCAGCACCGAGGCGCGCACGCCTGGGCGCAGCGGGCCGGGCCGGCCGGGGCCGTGGGGCTCGTGCCGGGCTCGCCCGTGCGTGCGGCGGCTGTCCTCGAAAGCGGTGGTCATGGTCGGCTCCCTCCGTCGGGGGCCGGCCTCGGCCCCGCCTCGAGCGCACCGGTCGGCGCGCTCCAGGCCGACGCTAGGGGGCCCGTTCGGAGCGGCGGTCGCGCCGTGGCTGTTCAGGGGACGACGCGCGGGGCCGCAGCCGCCTGTGCAGGAGCCGACGCAGCGGGGGTCAGTACCGCCGGTGGTCCGCCGGGGCGAGCTTGGGCCCGAAGGCCTGCTTGCGCTCGCCGCTGAGCGAGATGAGCCGCACCACCCGGTGCCGATGCCCGGCCCACGGGGCGAGCAGGCGCAGCATGCCGGCGTCGTCCGTGCGCCGTCCCGTGAGGACCTGGCCCACGAACTGGGCGAGGTGGAAGTCCCCCACCGAGACCAGGTCGGCCGCGCCGTGGCTGCGCTGCAGCGCCTCGGCGGTGCTCCACGGGCCGATGCCAGGAATCGACTCCAGGCGTCGGGCCAGTCGTGCCAGGCCTGCGGTGTCGCCGGGGGAGACGTCGCGCCCGAGCCGGTCGATCGTCTCGGCGCGCCGGGCGACCTCCAGCACCGTCCTCGACTGCGAGGGCTGCACCCACGCCCGCGCGTGCCAGTCCCACGAGGGGATCCGCAGCACGGCCTCCGCGGTGGGCGGCAGCAGCATGCCCGCGGGAGCGGGGCCCGGGGCGGGCTCGGCGTCGTGGGCGGCGGCCAGCCGCACGAGGGTGCGCCAGCCGTGGCGTGCCTGGTCGTGCGTGACCTTCTGCTCCAGCACCACGGTCATCAGCTGGGTGGCGAGCGCGCCCGCGGCGGGCAGCCGCAGCCCGGGCCGGAGGCGGCGGACGCGCCACACGTGCGCCGGAAGCGGCGGGCCCACCCCCGGCGGGTCCGCCGACGGATCGGCCACGGCGTCGAACTGCGGCCAGCCCGCGTCCGCCAGCCCCAGCAGGGCCTCTGCGTTCCCGACCGCGGCGCGGGCCCCCGGGCCCCACGCGCGGGCGGTGATGCTCCAGCCCCCGGCCCCGTCCGGGGCGGGCACCGCGGGAGAGACCAGGAGGGTGGCCGGCCCGGCACCCGCGTGGACGTCATCGGGCCCGGCCGGCTCGCGGCGCGTGAGCCACACGCCCTGGGGGGTGGCACGGACGGTCGGGTCGGCGGCCCCGCGCTGCAGGGGCCGCAGGGTGAGGGCCACGTCGACGGGCGTGGACACCCGGAGGTGGCGCACGGCGTCCGGGGCGGTCATGCCGTGCACCGTACACCGCACGTTGCCCCGCGTGTCCTCGACGCCCCTGACGGCGTCCGGCCCCTGGCGTAGCGTGGAGCACGTGACTGAGCAGACCTCCCCCGTCCCGGGCGCCGCCGCGTCCTCCGCCACCCCCGTGCCCACGCCCGAGCGAGGCGGCATGCGCTATGCCGAGACCGTCCTGGAGCTGATCGGGCGCACCCCGCTCGTGAAGCTCAACGCGGTGACCGAGGGCGTCGCCGCCACGGTGCTCGTGAAGGTGGAGTACCTGAACCCGGGCGGCTCCGTGAAGGACCGCATCGCCCTCAGGATGATCGAGGAGGCGGAGAAGGACGGCCGGATCCTCCCCGGCGGCACCGTGGTGGAGCCCACCTCCGGCAACACCGGCGCGGGCCTCGCCCTCGTGGCCCAGCAGAAGGGCTACCGCACCGTGTTCGTCACGCCGGACAAGGTCGGCCAGGAGAAGCGGGACGTGCTCTCCGCGTACGGCGCGGAGCTCGTCGTCGTGCCCTCCTCGGTCGCCCCGGACTCGCCGGAGTCGTACTACGGCGTGGCCGACCGCCTCGAGCGGGAGATCCCGGGCGCGTTCCAGCCGAACCAGTTCTTCAACCCGGCCGCGCCGGCCTCGCACTACGAGACCACGGGGCCGGAGATCTGGGAGGACACCGCCGGCCGCGTCACCCACGTCGTGATGGGCGCGGGCACGGGCGGCACCATCACCGGCACGGGCCGCTTCCTCAAGGAGGTCTCCGCGGACCGCGCGTTGGGCCCCGTCCGCGTGATCGGCGCGGACCCGGAGGGCTCCGTCTACTCCGGCGGCACGGGGCGCCCGTACTTCGTCGAGGGCGTCGGCGAGGACATCTGGGTGGACAACTACGACCGCTCGGTGCCGGACGAGGTCATCGCCGTCTCGGACGAGGAGGCCTTCGCCATGACCCGGCGGCTCGCCGCCGAGGAGGGCCTGCTCGTGGGCGGCTCCTCCGGCCTCGCCGTGGCCGCCGGCCTGCGGGCCGCGCGCGAGCTCGGTCCGGACGACGTCATGGTGATCGTGCTGCCGGACTCCGGCCGCGGCTACCTCGCCAAGATCTTCAACGACGCGTGGATGGACGAGCGCGGCTTCGCCCGCGACGGCCAGGACACCGTGCTGCCCGGGTGGGCCCGCGGCCGGACCCGCTCCGCCGTCCCGCACGCCGCGCAGGCCACGACGACGGCGCCCCGCGGCGGGCGCTGGGACGCCACCGTGGGCGCGCTGCTGGAGGACAAGGAGGACCTGTTCCCCGGCTCGGTGCCCACGATCGTGACCGCGGCGCCGACCACGTCGGTCTCGGACGCGGTGGACACCATGACGCGCTACGGCGTGGACGCGCTGCCCGTCGTCGCCGAGCCCCGCCACGACCTGCGGATCGGGGAGGTGCGCGGCACCGTGTCCGCCCACGATCTCGCGGCGCGCCTCGCGGACGGCCGGGTCAGCCCGGACTCCGAGGTCGCGGACGCCATGGGCGCCGCCCTGCCGCTCATCGGCGCGGCCACCGGCCTGCGCGAGGCGGCGCGCCGCCTGCTGGAGGACCCCACCCTGCTCGTCGCCCGCGGCGGGACCGTGGTGGGCGTGCTGACCCTGCACGACGTGCTCGCCTACGCCACCGCCTGATCCCACCGACCCGGCCGATCGACCCGACGCCGCCCCGACGCGAGAGGACGCACCCATGACCACCGAGGACCCCACGCAGAGCTTCACCGGCGAGACCGCCCCGGAGCACGACTCCACGCCGGACACCCGTCCGCGCGGCGCCGGCTTCGGCACCCGCGCCGTGCACGCCGGACAGGAGTTGGACGAGGTGTTCGGCGCCGTCGTGCCGCCCGTGCACCTGTCCACCACCTACGCGCCGACCGCCATCGGCGAGCTGCGCCGCGGCTACGACTACGGGCGGGGCACCAACCCGACGCGCGATGCCCTGCAGACCCAGCTGGCCGCGCTCGAGGCCGGCGTGGGGGAGGACGGCACCCCGAACGCCACCGCCCTGACCTTCGCCTCCGGGCTCGCCGCCGAGACCGCGCTCATCATGGGCGCCGCCGAGCCGGGCGTGACCGTCGTGCTGGGCAACGACGTCTACGGCGGCTCCTACCGCCTCATCTCCACGGTGCTGGCCAAGTGGGGCGTGCGCCACGCCGTGGTGGACATGGCCGACGTCGCCGCCGTGGGCGCAGCCGTCGAGCAGGCGAAGGCTGAGGGCCCCGTGATCGTGTGGCTCGAGACCCCCTCGAACCCGATGATGAAGGTCTCCGACGTCGCCGCGATCGCCGAGGCGGCCCATGCCGGGGGCGCGCTGCTCGTCGTCGACAACACGTTCGCCACGCCCTACCTCCAGACCCCGCTCGCGCTCGGCGCGGACGTGGTGGTGCACTCCACCACCAAGTACATCGGCGGGCACTCGGACGTCGTGGGCGGAGCCGTGGTCATCAAGGACCCGGAGATCGCCGAGGCCGTGAAGTTCCAGCAGTTCGCGGCCGGCGCCGTGAACGGCCCGTTCGACGCCTACCTGACCACCCGCGGGCTCAAGACCCTCGGTGTGCGCATGGACCGCCACCAGGCCAACGCGCAGGCCGTGGCCGAGTGGCTCCTCGAGCAGCCGGCCGTGTCCCACGTGCTCTACCCGGGCCTGCCGGACCACCCGGGCCACGAGCTCGCCCAGCGCCAGATGCGGGGCTTCGGCGGCATGGTCTCCGTGCGCTTCCATGGGGGCGCGGCGGCCGCCAGGAAGGTGGCCGAGTCCACGCGCCTCTTCCAGCTGGCCGAGTCCCTCGGCGGCATCGAGTCGCTGATGAACTACCCGGCCGAGATGACCCACGCCTCCGTGGCCGGCACCGAGCTCGCCGTCCCGGACGACCTCGTCCGCCTCTCCGTGGGCATCGAGGACGCCGCGGACCTCATCGCGGACCTCAAGCAGGCCCTCGCCGGCCTCCAGGCCTGAGCGCACGCGTCCCGCGCCGTCCACGACGCCGGCCGGACCCCTTGCCGGGTCCGGCCGGCGTCGTAGTGTGGGTCACATGAGCATCATCGCCTTCACGAACGCCCATGTCGTCCCCGTCGAGTCCGAGCCCTTCGACGGCGTCCTCCTCGTGGAGGACGGGAGGATCACCGCGCTGGGAGCCGACGTCGAGGTGCCCGCGGGCGCCGACGTCGTGGACTGCGAGGGGAGGTGGCTGCTGCCCGGCTTCGTGGACGCCCACGTGCACCTGGGCATGCACGCGGAGGGCGAGGTGGGCGCGACCGCGGACGTCAACGAGATGACCGATCCCGTGATGGCGGGCGTGCGCGCGATCGACGCGGTGGACCCCAACGAGCCGGGCTTCCGGGACGCGCTCGCGGGCGGCGTCACCACGGTGAACGTGAACCCGGGCTCCGGCAACCCGATCGGCGGGCAGGCCGTGGCCCTGCACACCCACGGCCGCACCGTGGACGAGATGGTGCTGCGCAGCCCCTCGGGCGTGAAGTCCGCGCTGGGGGAGAACCCCAAGAACGTGTACAAGGAGAAGGGCCGCACGCCGTCCACGCGTCTCGGCACGGCGCTCGTCATCCGCGAGGCGTTCCTGAAGGCGCAGGGCTACATGGCCCGCCGCGCGGAGGCGGAGGCCGAGGGGAAGCCGTTCACCGCGGACCCGCACATGGAGGCCCTCGCCCTCGTGCTGGAGCGGAAGATCCCGTGGCGCCAGCACTGCCACCGCACGGACGACATCGCCACCGCCCTGCGCATCGCCGACGAGTTCGGCTACGAGCTCGTGCTGGACCACGGCACCGAGGCCCACCCGATCGCCGACCTGCTCGCGGAGCGGGGCGTGCCGGTGCTCATCGGCCCGCTGTTCACCACGAAGTCCAAGCCGGAGCTGCGCGGCCGCTCGATGCGCAACCCGGGGCGCCTGGCGCGCGCGGGCGTGGAGATCAGCATCATCACGGATCACCCCGTCATCCCGATCGACTTCCTCGTCTACCAGGCGGCGCTGTCCGTCAAGGAGGGCCTGGACCCGGAGACCGCGCTGCGGGCCATCACGCTGAACCCCGCGAAGGTGCTGGGCCTCGCGGACCGCATCGGCTCGCTCGCCCCGGGCAAGGACGCCGACCTCGTGCTGTGGAGCGGGGACCCGCTGGACGTCATGCAGCGCGCCCTGCGGGTCTGGATCGGCGGGCGCCCGGTCATGGAGTACGACACCGCGGGGGCACGCCCCGTCGTCGAGCCCACGCGGCCCGTGGAGGACTGAGCGCGGACGGCGCTCAGCGCCGCACGCGCGAGCGCACGGGCGGCAGCCACACGAGCACGGTGCCGATGATCAGCAGTACCGCGAGCGCGATCAGGAGCGCGTTGCCGCGCAGGAACGAGGGGACGGCGACCACCAGGGTGAGGAACGTGAGGGAGGAGATCGCCCCGCGGCGGCGGCGCAGCAGCCCGATCCAGCCCCACAGGGCCGCCACCGCGAGGATCCCGGCGAGCCCGCCCAGCATGTACTGGCCCGTGGCGCCGCCGAGCGGTCCCACGGACTCGATCCCCGTCAGCGGGTCGGTCACCGGACCGCCCTCCCGCTCCGCCTGCGCGCCCCTCCAGAGCAGCGCGGCGGACAGGGCCGCGAGGAGGACGGCGACGGCGATCCACCAGATCCGTGCCAGGCGCAGGAGCGGGTGCACGAGACCGGCCTCGGCGGCGTCGCGCTCGTCCAGCGCGCGGACCCGGGCCGCGCGACGGTCCGCGAGCCGTTCCTCGTCCTCGCGCCGCAGGCGGGCGCGCTCCTCGCGCAGTCGCGCGTCGTCCGCGCGCTGCCGCTCCTGGAAGGCCCGGGTGGCACGGCCGGCGGCACGTGCGAGACGGTGGTCACTGCTGTTGTCTGCCACACTCCGAGCCTAGCGTCGCCGCGGACGGTGCTGCACGGCACACCGTCGGGTCTCGCCCGAGCGGACGCGGGGGCGTACAGTGGTGGGGACCGGTATCCGGACTTACCCCCCCTGAGTGAATGAGCGTGGACGCGTGTGCCACGCCGGTGTTGCAGATGTCGTGCAGATGTGTGTGAGGACCACGAACGTCGTGGTCCCGGGGGCTCGCCGGGTGAACGGTTTTCCCATTCCCCCAGCAGACCCGCACCCTCGACGACGACCCGCGACCGTCGCCGCTGAGTGCCGCCTGCGCATCCCCTCAGGAGGACACCCATGTCGATCCATGACACCCCCCAGGCCGCCGAGAACCAGGATCCGATCGTGTCGGACGAGGCCCTCGCCGCCCCGCCGTCGGACGAGACTCCCGAGTCCCTGGCCGCCGACGCCCTCGAGGCCTCGCCGGAGGCCGACCTCACCTCCGAGCAGGACGACACCGACTCGGTCGAGGCCGAGCAGGACGAGCCGGCCGGCCCCACCTTCCTCGACCTGGGCCTGGACGCACGCGTCCTCGCCGCGATCGAGGACCTGGGCTACACCGCGCCCTCGCCCATCCAGGAGGCGACCATCCCGCTGCTGCTCGAGGGCCGCGACGTCGTGGGCCTCGCCCAGACGGGCACCGGCAAGACCGGCGCGTTCGCGCTGCCGGCGCTCTCCCGCCTGGCGGAGGCCTCGGACGTCAACGGGCGCGCCGACGCCCCGCAGATCCTCGCCCTGGCCCCCACGCGCGAGCTGGCGCTCCAGCTCGCCGAGGCCTTCGACGCGTACGCGAAGCATCTCGGCGACGTGTCCGTGCTGGCCGTCTACGGCGGCTCGCCCTACGGCCCCCAGCTCTCGGCGCTGCGCCGCGGCGCCCAGGTCGTCGTCGGCACCCCCGGCCGCGTGATCGACCACATCGAGCGCGGCTCCCTGGACCTCTCCCAGCTGCAGACCCTTGTGCTGGACGAGGCGGACGAGATGCTGCGCATGGGCTTCGCCGAGGAGGTGGACCGCATCCTCGCGTCCACCCCCGCGTCGAAGCAGACCGCGCTGTTCTCGGCCACCATGCCGCCGGCCATCCGCCGCATCTCCGCGCAGTACCTGAACTCCCCGGAGGAGGTGGCCGTGTCCCGTCAGTCCACGACGTCCGCCACCATCCGCCAGCGCTACCTGCAGGTGGGTCACCAGTACAAGCTCGAGGCCATGACCCGCATCCTCGAGACCGAGGACCACGACGGCGTCATCGCCTTCGTCCGCACCCGCGCCGCCACCGAGGAGCTGACCCAGCGCCTCACCCGCGCCGGCTTCAAGGCCGTGGCCATCTCCGGTGACATCGCGCAGAAGCAGCGCGAGAAGACCGTGGAGGACCTCAAGGCCGGCCGCGTGGACATCCTCGTGGCCACCGACGTCGCCGCCCGCGGCCTGGACGTGGAGCGCATCTCCCACGTGGTGAACTACGACATCCCGCAGGACGCGGAGTCCTACGTGCACCGCATCGGCCGTACCGGCCGCGCGGGCCGCACGGGCGACGCCATCCTCTTCATGACTCCCCGCGAGCGCTACCTGCTGAAGCAGATCGAGCGCACCACGCGCCAGGAGGTCGAGGAGATGGCCGTGCCGTCCGTGGCGAAGGTCAACGCCGCCCGCCTCAAGCGCTTCTCCGACACCATCACCAAGACGCTTGAGCGCGCCGGCGACCAGGAGCTCGAGACCTTCGCCGGCCTCGTCGACGAGTACGTGGAGCAGCACGAGATCGAGCCGTCCCGCGTGGGCGCGGCCCTCGCCATGATGGCGCAGGGCGGCCGCCCGCTGCTCTCCACCGAGCAGGACATCCCCACCCACACGGGCCGTGCGCGCACCGAGCGCGAGGGCCGTGGGGGCCAGGACCGTCCCGAGCGCGGCGGCAGCGCGGACGGGCGCGGCTCCCGTGGCCCGGCCCGCGAGCCCGCGGCCGGCAACGCCACGTACTGGATCGGCGTGGGCCACACGGACCGCGTGAAGCCCGGCAACATCGTGGGCGCCCTCGCCAACGAGGTGGGCCTGCCCGCCTCCCAGATCGGCGCGATCGACCTGCGCGGAAACCACTCGCTCGTCGAGCTGCCCGCCGACCTCACCCCGGCCCAGCTCGAGGCCGCCGGGCGCGCTGAGATCAACGGGCGCCGGCTCAACATGCGCAAGGACACCGGGCGCCCGACGCGCGGGGAGCGCGACGGCGATGACCGTGGCGAGCGCGGCGGCCGGGGCGGGTTCCGCAAGGACCGTGACGACCGCGGCCACGGCGGCGGGTTCCGGAAGGACCGTGACGACCGCGGCCACGGCGGCGGGTTCCGGAAGGACCGTGACGACCGCGGCCACGGCGGCGGGTTCCGCAAGGACCGTGACGACCGCGGCGGCTTCGGCGGCCGTGAGGAGCGCACCGGCGGCTTCAGGAAGGACCGCGAGGACCGCGGCGGGTTCCGCTCGGACCGCGGCCCCTCGGCCGGCCCGAAGAAGCCCCGCTGGGGCGCCCAGGAGCGTCGCGACGGCGGCCCGCGCCGCTGATGCCGGGGCGGCGCCGGGCCCCGTCTCGGCGCCGCCCGCCTGCGATTTGGAACTCTGCGCGAACACCTGGTAGGGTTTCACCTCGTTGCCCCGATAGCTCAGTGGTAGAGCGCCATCTTGGTAAGATGGAGGTCCCGGGATCGATTCCCGGTCGGGGCTCTGACATGAGAGCCCGTTCTCTCGGCATGCGCCGCGAGCGCGGGCGCTCTCATGTCGTGGCGGTGTAGCTCAGCTGGTTAGAGCGCACGACTCATAATCGTGAGGTCGGGGGATCGAGTCCCCCCGCCGCTACGAACACGAAGGACCCGGCCTCCACGGAGGCCGGGTCCTTCTGCGTCGGCACCCCCGCGCGGGGTACACGTTCAGCCGCGTCCGCAGGTAGGAGGAGCCCTCTCTGTATCGCCGCTCTCCTGCCGTCGCGGCGCTCAGGGCGGACCAGGTGGGCGGGATCGTCTCCCCGGCCACGTCCCCGCCGTTCACGTGCCAGGTCGCCTGGACGCGTCGGAAGGACGGGCTGGTGGAGTCCACCGAGGCAGGGGGGGGTTCCGCCGCCCACGATGGTCGCCCCCGCTCCGCGCCAGACCTCGAACTGGCGCTCGGCCATGAGGTGCATGGAGATGAACTCGGCGCCGCCGGAGTAGCCGATCATCCACTGGCGGGCGGCGGAGATGAACGGGAACCGACCCCTCAGGTGGGCGTTGAGCTGCCGGTGCCAGGCGCCGTTGCGCGGGCGGTTGCGCCACCACGTGTAGCCGTAGCCGGTCTCGTACGGGGCGGGGGTGACCACGGCCACGAGGACGCAGTTGCGACGGTTGGCCTCCGCGGCGATCCCGCGCATCTCGGTGTCGTCAGGCCGCAGCACGCGGGAGCGGTCGGCCGAGAAGTAGTCGCCGTCGAAGAACCACGCCAGGCCCACGGTCTTCTCGAGATCCAGGCCGTCCGCGTAGACGTGGTAGACGGAGGACGCGTCGCCCGCGGTGAAGGGCTGATGGAACCGGGTGGTGGGCGCCTCGGTCAGGGTCCGCAGCTGGGGGCCGTAGGCCCAGCCCCACGTCCCGGCGCAGCGGACCGACTGCCACTCGCCCGACATCACGCCGGTGGTCGCCACGACCGCCCCGCGGGGGATCACCCCGACGGTCGCGGCGGTGGAGCGCGGGCGTTCCCGCAGGAAGGCAGCACTGGTCGCGTACACGCGGGCGGCGGCGTCGCCGGCCGGCACGAGATGGGTCCCGTAGGCCCAGCCGACCGTCCCCTGGTGGCTCACGAGGATCCACTCGCCCTCGCGCGGGCCGACCGCGGTGGCGATCGACCCGGCGGGGATGGTCCCGATGACGGTTCCGTAGGACCGGGGACGGGACTTCAGGGCGATCGGGCTCAGGGCGAGCAGCTGGGTGGTGGCGGCGGCCGGGACGGCAGCCGCGAGGCTGGCTCCGGCGGTGTCGGTGCCAGCCGCGGCCAGGGTGAAGCCGCGGCGGGAGATCAGGGTGCGGGGGGTGTCGCCTCAGGGCTCGCCGAGATCATGGTGAATGCCGGATGGAACCGGGACGTTCCGAATGCGCAGGGATCTCCCAGGTTTAACCGTGCCGTCACGAAATGATCACGAGGAGGTCACGATCCCGTCGCGGACCGGTAGCCTGACGGCATGTCCTCGCGCCCCCGTCAGAGCCCCTCGCGCGGCGGCGCGGCCCGTCCGGCCGCCCGGCCTGCAGGCCGCAGAGAGCCCGCCGGCTTCGTCTCCCCGTGGGAGCACGGCTCCTCCCTCTACCGCCGCATGGTGCTGACCGGCTCCGGCCTCTTCCTCGTGGGGATCGTGCTCTCCGTCGTCGGCTCCGCCACGCACCGGCTCCCGCTCTCCCAGGCCGCCCTCGTCGTGCTGGGCCTGGGCGTCCTGGTCCATCTGGCGGCCCAGATGGTCCGCTTCCGCGAGGCCGCGCGTCGCCAGGGCGGGCGTCCTCGCGGCTGAGGTCCGCACCGTCGCCGCCGATCCCGGCGCCGACGGCTCCGGCCGTCGGGTCGCCCGCCCCGGCTCTCGGACCGCCGTCGTGTCCGGCCCCGGCGGTAGGCTGGTGCGCAGTCCGGACCCCGTCTGATCAGGAGCCACGCGTGCCCGTGAACCCCAGCGTCGCCGGGCGGAGCTATCCGCCCGCGCCCCCCTTCCAGGTGGGCCGGGAGGCCGTCCGCGCCTTCGCCTCCGCCGTCCAGGCGCAGCACCCCGCCCATCACGACGTCGAGGCCGCCCGAGCCCTCGGCCATGTCGACCTCGTCGCCCCGCCGACGTTCGCCGTCGTGATCGCGCAGCGCGCCGAGGCCGCCGCCGTGAACGACCCGGAGGCGGGCATCGACTTCTCCCGCGTGCTGCACGCGGAGGAGCGCTTCACCCACCACCGCCCGCTCGTGGCCGGGGACGAGGTGACCGCCACGGTGAGGATCGCCTCCGTGAAGTCGCTCGGCGGCAACGACATGGTCACCACCGTCACCGAGATCGCCGACGCCGCCGGCGCCCCGGTCTCGACCGTGACCTCCACCCTGCTGATCCGCGGAGAGGAGGCCTGATGAGCGCGCAGCACATCGGCCCGCAGAACGCCCCGCGCCTGTCCGACCTCGCCAAGGGCGACGTCATCGGCTCCCGGACCGTCGCGCTCACGCGCGCCGACCTGGTGGCCTACGCGGGCGCCTCCGGCGACCACAACCCGATCCACTGGTCCGAGTCGTTCGCCACGGGGGTGGGACTGCCCGGTGTGATCGCCCACGGCATGCTCACCATGGGCGCCGCGGTGCAGCTCGTCACCGACTGGGCCGGGGAGCCCGGGGCGGTGGTGGACTACCAGACGCGCTTCACGGGCATGGTGCCCGTCGCGGACACCACGGGCCGGGCCGACGACGACGGCGCGCCCCTGGCCGGCGCACGCCTCGAGGTTACCGGCACGGTGGGCGTCGTGGACGAGGCCGCCGGCACCGTCCGGATCGACCTCACGGTGAACGACCCCGCCCTGGACAAGCCCCGCGTGCTGACCAAGGCCCAGGTGCTCGTGCGCCTGGCCGAGCCCGCAGCCCCGACCTCGGAGGAGACCGCGTGAGCGAGCGCCTGGCCGACCACACCACCACCCGCGTCGGCGGGCCCGCCCGGGCCTGGGTCACCGCCCGCACGGAGCAGGAGGCCGTGGAGGCCATCCGCGTGGCCGACGCCGAGGGGGAGCCCCTGTTCGTGCTCGGCGGGGGCTCCAACACCCTCATGGCGGACGCCGGCTTCCCGGGCACCGTGGTGCAGACGGCGTTCGAGGGCATCGAGGTGCTGGAGGACGCGCACCGCGCGGAGGGTGCGGGCGAGGCGGAGGGCGACGCCGTCGTCGTGCGCATCGGCGCCGGCCAGCCGTGGGACGCCGCCGTGGCGTGGACCGTGGAGCGGGGCCTGGCGGGCATCGAGGCGCTCTCGGGGATCCCGGGGTCCGCCGGCGCGACGCCGGTGCAGAACGTCGGCGCCTATGGCGCGGACGTGTCCCAGGTGCTGATCTCCCTGCGCGCGTGGGACCGGCAGGCTCCCGGCGGCGGGGCTGTCGTCGAGCTGTCCGCCGAGGAGCTGCGCTTCGGCTACCGAGACTCGATCATCAAGCGCTCGATGCTGGAGTCGGGGGAGCCGAGCCCACGCTGGGTCGTCCTCTCGATCGACCTGCGGCTGCGTCGCGCGGCCGAGGGGGCCGAGCCGACGTCGCCGGTGCGGTACGCGCAGCTCGCGCGGGCGCTCGGCGTGGAGGAGGGCGCGCACGCCGCGCTCCGGACCGTGCGGGAGGAGGTGCTCGCCCTGCGCGCCTCGAAGGGCATGGTGTGGGACGTCGCGGACCAGGACTCGTGGTCCACGGGCTCGTACTTCACCAACCCGATCGTGCCGGCGGCCGTGCGCGCCTCTCTTCCCGAGGGTGCGCCCGCGTTCGCCGCGGGGACGGACGAGCAGGGAGGTGAGCTCGTCAAGCTCTCCGCGGCCTGGCTCATCGACCACGCGGGCTACGGCAAGGGCTTCGGCCTGCCGGACGTGGAGCCCCGCGAGGACGGGCCCGATGGCCGCGGTGAGGACGGGACGGGACTGGCCGGGGGTCGCGCGTCGCTGTCCACGAAGCACACGCTCGCCGTGACGAACCGCGGCGCGGCCAGCACCGAGGACATCCTCACCATCGCGCGCGAGGTTCGCGACGGCGTCCGCGCGCGCTTCGGCGTGGACCTGCACCACGAGCCCATGATCATCGGCACCTACCTCTGATCCACCCCACCACCACGCGAGACGAGTCGTCACTTCTTGTGGGTATCCGCGGCGGATACCCACAAGAAGTGACGACTCGTTCAGCTTGGGGTCGGGTGCGCTCAGAGGTTGCCGGTGGCGATCATGAGCATGCGCCGCACGGGCTCCGCGGCGCCCCACAGCAGCTGGTCGCCCACGGTGAAGGCGGAGAGGTACTCCGGGCCCATCGCCATCGTGCGCAGGCGGCCCACGGGGATCTGCAGGGTGCCGGTGGCGGCGATCGGCGTGAGCTCGCGCATCGACGCCTCCTTCTCATTCGGCACCACCCGCACCCACTCGTTGTCTGCGGCGATGATCGCCTCGACCTCGTCCAGCGGCACGTCCCCGGTCAGCTTGAGCGTCAGCGCCTGGGAGTGCGAGCGCATGGCGCCCACGCGCACGCACAGCGAGTCGAACGGGATCCGCTCCTCGCCGCGCAGGCCGAGCACCTTGTTGGTCTCGTCGAAGGCCTTCTGCTCCTCGCGGGAGACGCCGTTGCCGAGGTCCGCGTCGATCCACGGGATGAGCGAGCCGCCGAGCGGCACGCCGAACTGCGAGGCATCCAGTCGGCCGCCGCGCTGCAGCTCGATGACCTTGCGGTCGATCTCCAGGATCGCCGACGCCGGATCGGCCAGCTCGGCCTCGACCGCGCCGGACAGCGCCGCGTACTGCGTGAGCAGCTCGCGCATGTGGCGGGCGCCGCCGCCGGAGGCCGCCTGGTAGGTCATGGCCGTGCCCCACTCCACGAGGCCGGCCTTGAACAGCCCGCCGAGGCCCATGAGCATGCAGGACACGGTGCAGTTGCCGCCGATGAAGTCCTTCGTCCCGGCCGCCAGCGCCGCGTCGATCACGGAGCGGTTCACAGGGTCCAGCACGATCACGGAGGAGTCCTCCATGCGCAGCGTGGAGGCGGCGTCGATCCAGACGCCGTCCCATCCGGCGGCGCGCAGCTGCGGGTAGACGGCCTTTGTGTAGTCCCCGCCCTGCGCGGTGAGGATCACGGGCAGCTTCGCCAATGCCTCGACGTCGTACGCGTCCCCGAGCGCGCCCGGCTCACCGGACATCCCCGCGAACACCGGGGCGGCGCCACCCGCGTTGGAGGTGGAGAAGAAGACGGGGTTCACCCGCGCGAAGTCGCCCTCCTCCGCCATGCGCTGCATGAGCACGGAGCCGACCATGCCGCGCCAGCCCACGAGGCCCACGGTGGGCACGGCGGCGGCGTCGGGGGCGGTCATGGGGGAGGGGGCGGCAGAGGTCATGCCCTCCAGGCTACCGGTCCCGCTGCGCGCGCTTCCGGCGGTTCCCCAGCATGAAGCCGCCGATCGCGAACGCCTGCGTCAGCACCAGCAGGAACACGAGGCCGGCGATCGTCTTGCCCTGCAGCACGAGGATGAGGCCGAACACGGCGCACACGAACGCGAGCACGGGCAGGGCGATGAGGGCGAGGAACGTCAGGGCGTCGCCGCTGAGCAGCCCGCCGGGGGCCGGGGTGTCGCGGGACGGCGTCGGGTCGGTGCTCATGCGGGGTCCTCTTCTCTCTCCCAGCGCTCCATGCGGTAGCGCGGTCCCGTGCGCGAGGCGTGCCAGTCGTCCGGGGCCGGGTCGGCCGCGGTCATGCGCCAGCGCGGGTCGAGGGCCGGGGCATGCGTGTCGCCGTCCTCGTCCTCGTCGATCACGGTGATCTCGGCGCGGGTGGCCACGTCGAGGGCCTGCTCGTACATCGTGGCACCGCCGATCACCCAGACGAGGTCGCACCCGTCGGCGTCCGCGGCCGCGTCGAGGCCGGTGCCGAAGTCGGGCACGACGACGGCGCCCGCCGCGCGGACCTCCGCTCCGGCGTCGTCGGCGGCCGTCAACGAGCGCGAGACCACGATGTTGGTGCGGTCCGGGAGCGGGCGGAAGGCCTCGGGGAAGGACTCCCACGTGCGGCGGCCCATGATCACGGGGTGCCCCTGCGTCAGGCGGCGGAAGTGGGCGAGGTCCTCGGGCACATGCCAGGGCATCGTGCCGTCGCGGCCGATCACGCGGTCCGGGGTCTGCGCCCAGATCATGGCGATCGTCGGCTCGGCCGGAGTGCCGTGCACGGGGGAGGTCGGGGCGGGGTGGTCCATGGGGGTCGGGGTCACCTCAGACGGCGATGGGGGCGGCGATGGCGGGGTGGTGCCGGTAGTCCAGCACCTCGAGGTCCTCGTACGCGTAGTCGAAGATCGAGTCGGGCCTCCGGACCAGGCGCAGCCGCGGGTACGGGTACGGGGCGCGGGTCAGCTGCTCGCGCACCTGGTCCTCATGGTTGGCATAGATGTGGCAGTCGCCGCCGGTCCACACGAACTCGCCCGGCGTCAAGCCGGTCTGTTGCGCCACCATCACGGTGAGCAGGGCATAGGAGGCGATGTTGAACGGCACGCCGAGGAAGAGGTCCGCCGAACGCTGGTACAGCTGGCAGGAGAGCACGCCGGGGCCGCCGTCCTCACCGGGGGAGACATAGAACTGGAACAGTGCGTGGCACGGCGGCAGGGCCATCTCGTCCACTTCGGCGGGGTTCCAGGCGGTCACGATGTGCCGGCGCGAGTCCGGGTTCGCCCGGATCTGCTCCACGACCTTCGCGATCTGGTCGATGTGCCCGCCGTCGGGGGTGGGCCACGATCGCCACTGGACGCCGTAGACGGGGCCGAGCTCGCCGTCCGCGTCCGCCCACTCGTCCCAGATGCGCACGCCGCGCTCCTGCAGCCAGCGCACGTTGGAGTCCCCGCGGAGGAACCACAGCAGCTCGAGCGCGACGGACTTGAAGTGCACCCGCTTGGTGGTGATGAGAGGGAAGGACGCGGACAGGTCGAAGCGCATCTGGCGGCCGAAGACGCTGCGCGTCCCGGTGCCGGTGCGGTCCGTCTTGACGGCGCCGTGGGCCATGACGTCGGCCAGCAGGTCCTCGTACGGGGTGGGGATGCTCACCCGGTCCACTCTAGCCAGAGACGACTCCGCCGAGGGCGCCGTCCACCGACCGCCGGACCCGCTCGGCGTCCCAGCCCGCGGCGCGGGCCAGGGCGACCGCGCTCCGCAGCGAGGCCTCGACCTCTGCGTGGTCCGGGGGCGGAGGGGCCTCGGCCACCACGGTGCCGCGCCGACCCTCCTTCTGCACGAGTCCGGCGAGCTCCAGCGCGTCGTACGCGCGGACCACCGTGTTCGGTGCGATGCCGAGGTCGGCGGCCAGCGTCCGGACCGAGGGGAGCCGATCGCGAGGAGCGAGCACCCCGCGGCGCACGAGGTCGGCGATGCGGGCTCGGATCTGCTCGAAGGGCGGCACGGGGGAGTCGAGATCCAGGTCGACGCCGACGGGGTCAGTCACGCGCACCGCCTCTCGCCGCCGGTCCGTCCGCGCGGGTCCCGTCGGCCGCGCCGCGGAGGATCCGCTGCTCGCGGGCGGGCCGGACGAGCACGAGCAGCACCCCCACGACCGTCGAGCCGACCAGGAGGAGCATCTCGGCCGGGGCGCCGTTCGCGACGGGGGTCAGCCACCCGGCCATCTCGGCCGCCGGGATGCGCCCGGCTTCCCACGCAGAGTAGGCGGCCGCGGCCTCCTGGGCGGCCTGACGGCGCTCATGCGCCTCGAGGGCACCGGCCAGGCCGGCCAGTCCGATCCAGGCGAGCAGGGCCGCCCCGATGCGGCAGGCGTGGTCCACGGCGATGCGCCGTGCCGCCAGGTCCTGTGCCGGGTCCAGCCCGCTCAGCGCCCTCCGACGGTGGCAGATCGCCAGCACGGCGCACAACGCCAGGAGCACGGCCGCCGCGCCGGCCGCGTACCAGGGCGCGACGGCGGACCCGGCGGGCATTCCGGCGAACCGGGCGCTGAACGGCGTGGCCTGTTCGGAGAGGTGCTGCCGGTACTCCGCGCCCTGCACGCCCGGGGTGGCCGCGGCGGCTGCGACACCGGCGAGCGCCAGGATCGCTCCCGGGGCCACCAGCAGGAGGAGGCGGGGCGGGACGAGGGACTGCCATCGGCGGGCGATCAGGGCGGCGCTGCGCCGGGGCCCCGTCGCCGGAGGCCAGGTCACCTGGCCGAGGGCGGGGATCACGAGGAGCCACAGAGCCGGGAGGAGGATCGCCGCCGCCAGCAGCGGCGCATCGACCGGAGCGGCCTCGAGTGTCTCCCTGCTCCAGTGCCCCGAGGGCGCTCCGCCCCCGGCCCGGACCCAGCCGCCCGCGCCGTCGGTCACCCACAGTGCCGCGAACGGGGTCGGGCCGGCCCAGACGGCCGTGGCCACCAGGGTGAGCGCCGCCGTCGCGGTGAGATGGCCACGCGCGGCCAGCGGCGCTGCGGTCCACCGGGCTCGGCGAGCGAACCAGTAGAGGATCGCGAGGACGAGGAGGACGAGAGCACTGGAGGTCCAGACGACCTCGAGGGGGAGAGCGGGCACCGGGCACCTCTTCTGTCCATGCGTGCGCGACCGCCGCGCACGTGCTCACTGTATCAATGGAATGATACAGGCGGCGTGTCGCGGGTGCCCGGCCCCGGCTCAGCCGCCGTACACCAGGTCCTGGTACTCGGGGTAGCGGCGCAGGTAGTCGTCCACGTAGGTGCACTCGGCGAGGATCTGGTCGCCCTCGGCGCGGATGCGGTCCAGCACCATCGTCACGAGGGCGCGGGCGTAGCCGCGGCGGCTGAAGGCCTCGTCGATGATCGTGTGCTGCAGGCGCACCACGGTGACGTCCTCGCCCTCGTCGGCGGGGCGGGTCTCCTGCGTGTAGCCGAGGAAGCCGATGTACCTGCCGTCGTGGCGCAGCTCGAAGCGCTCGCGGTCGGGATCCCGGGTCACCGCGAGGCGCTCGTGGACGATCTTCTCGGGCTGGTGCGTCGATGCGGTCTCCATGGACCGAGCCTAGGCCTGTGGGGCGCGGGTCTCAATGCCCGCTCAGTCGTCCGGTCCCGTCAGTCGTCCCAGGGGTCGTAGACCTCCACGGCCACGACGGCGCCGTCGCGCTCGACCGCCTGGTGGAGCACGAGGACGGCACCGGGGCGCAGGTACGGGTCCTCGCGTGGGAGGGCACGCAGGATCTCCGCCGCGGGGCGGGCCGCCGCATCCCGGATCTCCTGCAGCAGCTCGGGCAGCACGGGGCGGTGCGTGCACAGCACCTGGGGGCGACGGCGGCCCAGCACGTCCCGCATGGCCCGGCGGGTCTTCTTCGGCCTCTCCCGCGCGGTCGCCTCCGTGAAGGCGCTCTTCGTCTTCAGGGGCAGGCCCGACGTCTTCACGAGGGGCGCCACGGTCTCCACGCAGCGCCGCCACGGGGAGGAGACGAGGCGCTCCGGCCGCCACGCCCACACCAGGCCCTGCACGGAGAGCGCCTGCCGTCGGCCGGTGGCGGCGAGGGGCCGCTCCTGCTCGGCCCGGGACCAGGAGGAGCGCGGCTTGGCCTTGGCGTGGCGCAGCACGATCGTGGGCGTGGTGCGCAGCCGTCCCTGTGCGTGGGCGCGCTCGAGCAGCTCGAGCGGCTCCCGGTCCGTCTCGTTGGCCAGCATCTGCGCGGCGCGGGCCGGGCTCACCCAGCGGATCTCGTCCACCTCGTGGCCGTCCGGGGTCGCGGTCAGTCCCGCGGCGTCGGCGGCCCAGTACCAGACCTCCTTGGTCTGGCCGCCGCCGCTGCGGCGCGCGGGCACCTCGTAGCGGGTGACGCACAGCGGGACGCCGGGGCGCAGGGTGAGGCCCACCTCCTCCTGGACCTCGCGCACCGCGCACTCCGGGAGGGTCTCGCCGACGTCGAGCTTGCCCTTGGGCCAGGACCAGTCGTCGTACCGCGGGCGATGGATGACCATCACCTCGAGTCCGTCCGCGGTCAGGCGCCACGGGAGCATGCCGGCCGCCAGCACGTCCGTAGAGGGTCCCGTCACGGCGCGGTCCGGGGTGGACCAGGTCGCGATGCGGTCGGACTGGGGCGAGGCCATGCGGCTCCTGAATCTCTGCGGTGGGGTGGGGGCGCCCGATGCGGTGCGGTGCGTTCCGGTGGTCGGCGGGCCGCACCAGGATACGGCCCGCATGACCGGCCGAGCCCCGCCCGTCCTCCTGCGTCAGCCGACCCGCTCGGCGCGGTACTGCGCGTCGGCGGCGAGCAGCTGGAAGCCCAGCGACTCGTACAGAGCGACGGCCGCCGCGTTCTCCGCGTCCACGTACAGGTCGACGGCGTCCACCGGGACGGCGGCCAGGTGCTGGAGGCCGGCGAGGGTCACCGCCCGGCCCAGGCCCATCCCCTGCGCGTGGGGGGACACCCCGACGACGTACACCTCGCCCAGCCGCGGCCGTGTGACGCGGTGCCCGCCCTCGTCGGCGACGGAGCCGACGTCGTCATGGGCCGGCTCGACCTTGGTCCAGTGGAAGCCGAGCAGAGCGCCGTCGGCCGCGCGCTCGGCCAGCAGGAAGCCGGACGCGTCGAACCAGTCCTGCTCCATCCGGTCCTGGAGGTCGGCGCGGGTCAGGCCGCCCTGCTCGGGGTGGTCGGCGAAGGCCGCACCGTTGAGCTCGAGCCAGGCCTCCTCGTCCCGGCCGGGCTCGAAGGCGCGCAGGCGGACCCCGTCCGGCAGGCGCGGCGCGGGCAGCGCGGCCATCTCCTCGCCCTCCAGCCGCATCCGGCGCAGCTCGCGCACGGGCGCGAGGCCGTGCCGTCCTGCCAGCTCCGCCGAGCCCGGCAGCATGCCGTGCGCCCAGACGCTCGTGGTCCCCTCGAGCCCGCCGCCCCGGACCGCCGTCGCGGCGGCGTCGGCCAGACGGGTGCCGTTGCCGGCGCGCCGCGCGGCCGGGTCCACCACGAGCTCGAGCACGGATCCGGCGGCCTCGGAGCCCTCGGGGGCGAGCACCGCCGCGCCGATCAGGCCTCCCTCCTCCGCGCGCAGGAGGCCCAACCAGCGCTGCCGGCCCCGGGAGAGCACCCCGCGGGTCTGGTCCGACAGGGGCGGATGCCCGTCGGCGGCGTGGGCGCGGTCGGCCAGCGCGAGGACCTCGCTCACCTGCTCCGGTCCCGTCCCGGAGCCGTCCTGAGCGGCGACGTCGACGGCGGCCGAGGAGGGCGCGATGGGTGGGACGGGGCGGGGAGCGGGGGAGTCGGCCATGTCCTCAGCGTAGGGGGACAGCTGGCAGGATGGACCTCGTGATGCGACTGCCCATGGCCCTGAGCGCGGCCCTCGCCGCCCTGGTGCTGGCCGCGGCCACCCTGCTGGGCCCCGCGCCCGCCGCCGTCGCCGCCGTGGCCGTGGTGCTGGTGATCTCGTGGGGCTGGCCCCGGCAGATGGGCGCCCCCGCGCGCCTCTCCCTGTCCGTGACGATCGCGTCCACCGGCGTGCTCGGCGTCCTGCTCATGCTCCTCTGGCCGGCGCCAAGCACGGGGCACGGAGACGCCTGGGCGCTCCTCGAGCCCCTGGCCGTGCTGCTCGCGTGGGGCACCATGGCGGCCTTCGTGGTCCAGCTCGTCCGCGGTACAGGGCGGCCGCTGCGCCTCGAGTCCACGGTCGCCACGATGGGCGGCGTGGTGATCGCCGTGATGTCGGCCAGCTGGGTCGCGATGGCCCGGTGGTCCGCGGTGCCGGAGGTCCGCGGACTCGTGCTGGCCCTGGCCGTCACGGTCGCGGTCGTCTCGCTCCTGGGCCTGACGCCCTGGATGCAGGGCCGCCCGGGCGTCCTCGCCCTCGTGGTGATCCCGGCGAGCGCCCTCGCCGCGTGGGCCGCCGGCGTGCTCGCGGGCACGGCGCCCCGGGAGCTCGCCGCCCTCACGCTCTCGTCGCTCTCCGCGGCGACGCTCGTGGCGCTCACCGCCTCCACGGCCCCGTCCTCGCGCCCCCGGCCGGAGGACCGCCCCGTGGCCACCACGCTGCGCCCTCGCCGCGCCGGCTACGCCCTCGCGATGGCGCCCGTGGGTGCCGCCGGAGTGATCGGCCACGTCATGGTGGGGCTGCTGGCCTGAGCCGGCCTGCGGCAGTGGCTAGGATGGTCGGCATGGATACGCTCATCGCCCTCGAGATCTTCTTCCTCGGCCTCGTCGTCCTCGCCAGCCTGGCGATGGCCGCCGTCGCCGCCGTCGTCGTCTCGGGCCTCTTCAAGGGCCAGCGCTGACCGAGCGCGGCCCCGCCGCGGGCCGCGCCGTGACGACTCATGGCCACTGAACTCCCCTTCGACCTCACCCCCGAGCTCGCCCCGCTCTCCTGGCTGATCGGCAGCTGGGAGGGCCAGGGCCGCCTGGGCGACGGTGCCGACGGCACGGAGATCTTCTACCAGCGCGTGGACTTCACCGAGCACGGCCAGCCCTTCGTGGAGTACCGCGCCGAGTCCTGGCTGTGCGAGGAGGACGGCACCCTGCTGCGCCCCCTCACCGTGGAGACCGGCTTCTGGCAGGTGGACCGCCCCCGCCGGGACGGCGACGTGGGCCCGGGCATGGTGCCCGCGGACATCGTCCCCGCCTACCGCTCCGCCGAGGACGTCGAGTCCCTGCGCGGCGAGGGCGGCTCGTTCGGCATCACCGCCACCATCACGCACCCGGGCTCCCTCTCCGAGCTCTACTACGGGCGCATCAAGGGCCCGCAGCTGCAGCTCGTCACGGACGCCGTGCTGCGCGGCTCTGCGGCCGGTCCGTATGAGCGCGCCACGCGCATCGCGGGCCTCGTCAACGGCCAGCTGTTCTGGCGCTGGGACGCCGCGGCGACGGCGGAGGGGGAGCTGGAGGTCCACGCCTCCGCGATCCTGGACCGCATGCCCAGCCCCGCTGAGGGCCGCCTCGCCCCCGGCGCGGAGCGCCCCCGCTGCTCCGGTTCGGACCGCCCCGCATGACCATGCCCGGGCGCAGCCCGATCCTGAGCCTCGCCGCCTCCGCGAGCCCCGGCCCAGCGGCCGGCGCCGTGGAGGGGGAGGGCCTGGAGGAGGGCGTCGCCGCCCACTACGGCCGTCCCCTGCCGGAGCAGCGCGCCCTGGCCCGCGGCCGGGCCCTCGTGGACCTCTCCCACCGCGCCGTCCTCTCCCTCACGGGCCCGGACCGTCTCGCGTGGCTGCACACCCTGGGCAGCCAGCACGTCGAGTCCCTCGCCCCGGGCACGAGCACCGAGACGCTCCTGCTCGATCCGCAGGGCCGCATCGAGCACGCCGCGCATCTCCTCGAGGACGGTGCCGCCGCGTGGCTCATCGTGGACCGCTCGCGCTCCGAGGACCTCATCGCGTGGCTGACCGCCATGCGCTTCTCCCACGACGTGCGGATCCGCGACCACTCCGGAGCGGTCGCCGTCGTGGGGTCCATGGCGCCCGTGCCCGGCTGGGAGGACCGCACCGTGTGGGTGGACCCGTGGCCCGCCGTCGCCGAGGGCGGCTGGGCGTACTCGGCGGAGCCGGACCCGGCGTGTCACCCCGGCGCGGACTGGAGCTGGCGCGAGTACCTCGTGACCCGCGCCGACCTCGCGGAGACCGTCGCGCACCTCGGTGAGGGGGAGCTGAAGGGCTGGAGCCTGGCCGGCGTCTCCGCCGCGGAGGCCCTGCGGCTCGCCGCCGGGCGCCCCCGTCCCGCCCTGGACGCGGACGCGCGGGCCCTGCCGCACGAGCTCGACCTGCTGCGCACCGCCGTGCACCTGGCCAAGGGCTGCTACCGGGGGCAGGAGACCGTGGCACGGGTGCACAACCTCGGGCGTCCTCCCCGCCGCCTCACGCAGCTGCTGCTGGACGGGTCCTCCCATGCGCTCCCGCCCCACGGCGCGCCCGTGATCGTGCGCCCGTCCCCGGACACCCCCGAGGGCCGGGCGACCGCCCGTCCCGTCGGGTCCGTCACCGGTTCCGCGCTCCACCACGAGGCCGGGCCGATCGCGCTGGCCGTGCTGAAGCGGGCCGTCCCCGTGGACGCGGAGCTGCTCGTCCGCGGTGCGGAGGACGACGTGGCCGCGGAGTGGATCGCCGCCGCGCAGGAGCCGCTCGTCTCGCCCGACGCCGGCCAGGTCGTGGGCCGTCCCCCGGGGCTCGGGCGCCTGGGCTGACCGGGACTCTCGTCCCGTCCGGCGCGGTGGCCCGCCGCCCGTCAGGCCGCCCCTGAGCGGTCAGCGCCCGGCTGTCAGCTCGATCCGCGTGAGGGACCCCGCCCGCGCGAACCCCAGGGCCACGGCGATCGCCTGGCCCGCCCGGTCCTGCGTGCGCACGCGCGCCTCGGGCACGAGGCCGTCCAGGAAGGCCCGCTCGGCCGCGACGGCCGCGGCGTAGGTCCCGAGTCCGCGGACGCGGTGCTCCGGGACCGTGAGGATCCCCATCCGGGCGACCAGCCCCTGCCACACCGTGTGCCCCGCCCCGGCGAGGGGGTCGCCCAGCGCCTCCCCGTGGCCGTCGTCGGGCACGAGGGTCAGTGGTGCTGGGCCCAGGTCCGCCGCGTGGACGTCGTCGGCGGGGCACAGGGCCGTGAGCCGCGCCGCGTGCTCGGGGGCACCGGAGACCGCCACCGAGGAGGAGGGGCTGATCTCCGGTGCCTCGGCCGTGTAGAGCAGGTCGGCCTCGCCGAGCGAGCGCGGGGCGTGCCGCGCCGTGAGCCGCAGCAGGGTGGACTCGAGGGCGAGCACCTCGTCCGGGAGGTCCCGCGCCGCGCCGAGCACGTCCGCGGGAGCCCGCAGCGCCGTGGCGCCGGCCAGCTGCAGCACGACCACCGCGTCCGCGGGCCCCGCCACCTCGAGACGGGAGCCGTCGGAGGGGTCGTCCAGCGATCCCTCCGGCAGGCCGAGCTCGCGGCACCACGCCCAGCGGACGAGGCCGAGGACGTGGTCGTCCAGGCGGGGGAGCTCGCTCACGGGATCAGCGGCCGAAGAGGACGGCGGCCTCGTCGTACCGGGAGCGCGGGACGGACTTGAGACCCTTGAGCGCCGCACTCATGGGGATGGAGATGATCTCCGTCCCGTTCGCCGCCACCATCTGACCCCAGCGCCGCTGCGCCGCGAGGTCCACGGCGCCCATGCCGAAGCGCGTGGAGAGCACGCGGTCCGTGGCCGTCGGGGCGCCGCCGCGCTGGATGTGCCCGAGCACGGTGCTGCGGGTCTCGATGCCGGTCATGGTCTCGATCTCGCGCGTGACCCACTCGCCGATGCCGCCGAGGCGGGGGCGCCCGGAGGCCTCCAGACCGGCGTCCGCCAGCGGGTCGTCCTGGCCCTCGGGGATGAAGCCCTCCGCGACGACGACGAGCGGCGAACGGCCCTTCTCGTGCACCTGCGTGACCCACTCGGCCACCTGCTCCATGGGCGTGCGGACCTCGGGGATGAGGATCGCATGGGCGCCGGCGGCCATGCCGGAGTGCAGGGCGATCCACCCGACATGGCGGCCCATGACCTCGGCCACCATGCAGCGGTGGTGGGACTCGCCGGTGGTGCGCAGGCGGTCCATCGCGTCCGTGGCGATCTGCACGGCCGTGTCGAAGCCGAACGTGTAGTCGGTGCCCTGGAGGTCGTTGTCGATGGTCTTCGGGACGCCGATGATCGGCAGGCCGTCCTGGGCGAGGCGGTTGGCGCCGGCCAGGGTGCCCTCGCCGCCGATCGCGATCACGGCGTCCAGGCCCAGCTCGCGCACGCTGCGCAGCATGTTCTCCGGGCCGCCGCCGTCGGCGTCGTACGGGTGCGTGCGGGACGTGCCGATGATGGTGCCGCCCTGCTTCGCGAGGCCGCGGACCCGCGTGCGGGGCAGCTCCTCGACGTCCTTGCGGATGAGGCCGGCCCAGCCGTCCCGGATGCCCACCATCTCCATGTCGTAGGTCTTGATGCCGTGAAGGACGGCCGCCCGGATGACGGCGTTGAGGCCGGGGCAGTCGCCTCCGGAGGTGAGCATTCCGACGCGCATGGGGGTCCTCTCGAGGGTGTTCTGCCGGGGTCCCCCTCACCCTAGGCATGCCGGAGGGCGGCCGTCAGGGGACGGCCGCCCGTCGGGCCGCACTCGGAGGGCAGCGCGCCGGTGCGCCTTCGTCGGATGTCAGGCCCCGAGAGCGCTCGCTCGGCGGGGATCGTGGACGCCTGGCTCACGTGAGGGGGGCGAAGAGGAGGTGGGCGGCCATCTGCACGGCGGTGACGCCCACGAGGACCCCGCTCACCGGGGCGAGGGTGCCGGGGCGGCGGCCCCGCAGCAGGCCGCCGGTCATCGCGACGACGATGACGGCCAGGGCGGCCGAGGTGGGTGGCACGGGGAGCAGCGTCGCGCTCGGCACCGCGTTCCCCAGGAGCATGGACAGCAGGACCGTCAGGGCGGTTCCCGCCGCCAGGAGGTAGGTGACCGCCTGCGCGCCGCGTCCGAGGACGGGCTTGCCGCCGGGTCCGTGGGACCCGCCCTTCGCCCGCATCGGCCTGCGCCCGGGGGCCCGGAATGCGGGGGCGACGGTGCGCGCCTGCTCCTCGGCCAGTCGGGCGGCCGCGCGGTGCTCGCGGGAGTGCGTCTGCTCTCGCCACGCGCCGGTGTCCGGGTCGATCCAGTCCGCGTGGAAGCCGTGCTCGTCAGCGGAGGCGGGCGCCGCCGAGGTCTCTCGGCGCCGCGCATACCAGGCGGGCTCGCTGTGCACGCGCCCGCGCTCCGGCGTCGCCGTGGGGGTGACGCGCTGCTGCGCGTCGGCGTCCCACCGCGTCACGAGCCACCAGACCAGCACCGCGACGGCGGCGAGGCCGAGCAGCGAGCCCGGCCCGCCGACGGCCGGTGCGAGCAGGGTGAACCCCGCGCCCACGAGGACGTTGAGGGCGCCGATGCCGCCGATCACGGCGATCGCCACGGTCGCGTCGGTCCACTCGCCGCGGCGCAGGCGGCCGTACTGCACCCGCCCCTGCGCGTCCGGGAGCACGGCCCAGGCGGCCGCGTAGGCCAGCAGGCCCAGCCCGGCGGACACGACGCACAGGGCCACGAACGCGCCGCGGGCCAGCAGGGGGTCGATCCCGTAGCGGCGGGCGACGCCGCCGAGGACGCCGGCCACCCAGGAGGAGTCGTCGCGGCGGACGCCCCACGACTCGACCGCGCGGCGCAGCCAGGAGGGGAGTGCGCCGGCGTCGTCCTGGACGTCGGCGGGGGAGGGGGGCCAGGATCCGTGGGCGGTGCTCATGCCTCCATCGTGGTCCGCCGCCGCCCCGGGCACATCCGGGATGTCCCGGATCCGGTCCCGGATGTGCCCCGTGCACGGGACGGGCAGGATGGAGCCATGAGCCCCGCCGTCCCCACCGCGCCGACACCGACGGGTCCCGTGCGTCCGGCCTCGCCCGCGCGCCCTCCGCTGGCCCGGCATGGCGCCGACCGGCCGGTGGCCGGGGTCGCCGCCGGCGTCGCCCGGCACCTGGGCCTCTCCAGCGCGGCGGTGCGCTGGGGGTTCGTGCTGCTCACCCTGGCCGGCGGCGCCGGGGCGGCGCTCTACGCCTGGCTCTGGCTGCTCATGCCGGAGGACGCGCCCGGCACCCCCGCGGCAGACGGCGTCGCCGGCCCGGCCCCCACGCTCGCCGCACGCCTGCCCGAGGTGGCCGAGCGCGTCCGGGAGGGCGGCTGGCCGCTGCTGCTCGCCGCGGTCCTGCTCGGCGTCGGCGGGATCGTGGCGGCCGACGGGCTGGGCGTGGACGTGGACTGGGCGCTCGTGGGCCCCGTGGCGGTGCTCGTGATCGGCCTCGGGCTCGCGTGGATGCAGCTGGACCTCGGCCGGGGCGGGCGCGGGGAGCGCGGCGGCCGCCTCGTGCGCCTCGCCCTCGGATCGGGGCTCGTGCTCCTCGCCGTGCTGGCCCTCGCCGTGGGCGCCGTCGGCTCGGGCGAGCTGTGGCTGGGACTGGTGGTCGCCGTCGCCATGCTGGCCGGGGCGGCCCTGGTGGCCATGCCCTACCTGCTGGCGTGGCAGCGCCGCCGGGACGAGGAGCGCACGGCGCTCGCGGTCCACGCCGAGCGCGCCGAGATCGCGGCGCACCTGCACGACTCGGTGCTGCAGTCCCTGGCGCTGATCCAGCGGCGCGCCGAGGACCCGGAGACGGTCGCCCGGGTGGCCCGCGCCCAGGAGCGCGAGCTGCGCCGGTTCCTCTTCCCCGAGGCGGCCCGTCTCGGCGGGACCCTGCGCGAACGGCTCGAGGAGACGGCGGCCGAGGTCGAGGACGCCCACGGCCGCCGCGTGGAGGTGGTCGCGGTCGGCGAGGCCTCCGGGGCCTGGCTCGAGCCGCTCGTGGCCGCCGCCCGGGAGGCCGTCCTCAACGCCGCGCGCCACGCGGGGGACGTCCAGGTCTTCGCCGAGGTGACCGACGACGACGGCGCACCGCGGCTCGCGGAGGTCTTCGTGCGTGACCGCGGGGCGGGCTTCGACCTCGACGAGGTCCCCGCCGACCGGATGGGCGTGCGCGAGTCGATCCTGGGCCGCATGCGCCGGGCAGGAGGGTCGGCCCGTCTCCGCTCCGGGCCGGGCGGCACCGAGGTGCACCTGGCCCTTCCCGAGCCCGCCGACCCCGCCCACCCGACCGATCCGCGGGAGGAGACCGCATGACCATCCCGCTCACCGCCGTGATCGTGGACGACCACGCGATCTTCCGCGCCGGACTGCGCGCCGACCTGGATCCGGCGCGGGTCGAGATCGTGGGCGAGGCCGGGGACGTCGACGCCGCCGTCCGCGAGGTCCTCGAGCGGGAGCCCGACGTCGTGCTCCTCGACGTGCACCTGCCCGGCGGAGCGGGCGGCGGCGGGGCCGAAGTGGCCGCGCGCGTGCTGGAGCGGCGGCCGGGCACGCGCTTCCTGGCGCTGTCCGTGTCCGATGCCGCGGAGGACGTGGTCGCCGTGATCCGCGCCGGGGCCCGCGGCTACATCACGAAGACCGCCTCGGGGGCCGACGTCACGGAGGCGGCCGCGCGGGTGGCCGGCGGCGACGCCGTGTTCTCGCCGCGCCTCGCCGGCTTCGTCCTCGACGCGTTCCGCGGGAGCCCGCCGTCGCCGTCGGCGCCGGCACCGGAGGCCCGGGAGCCGGCCCGGGACGAGGACCTCGACCGCCTCTCCTCCCGCGAGCGGGACGTCATGCGCCTCGTGGCCCGGGGCTACACGTACCGGGAGGCCGGCGCCGAGCTGTTCATCTCGGACCGCACGGTGGAGAGCCACGTGTCCTCCGTGCTGCGCAAGCTCCAGCTCTCCAACCGCCACGAGCTCACGCGCTGGGCCGCGCGCCGCGGATACGCCTGAGCCGGATGCGGGCGAGCCCCGCGCCGGGCGGCGCGGGGCTCGCAGGTCTGCGGCCGGCGAGGACCGCGATCACTCGGAGAGCAGTGCGCGGATGCGCTCGACTCCCTCGGCCAGGTCGTCGTCGCCCAGCGCGTAGGACAGGCGCAGGTAGCCCGAGGGGCCGAAGGCCTCGCCGGGCACGACGGCGACCTCGGCCTCATCGAGGATGAACGCGGCGAGCTCGGCCGACGTCGTGGGGGTGACGCCTCCGCGGTACGTCTTCCCGAGCGCCTCACGGACGTCCACGTACGCGTAGAAGGCACCCTCCGGCGTGGGGCAGTGGAAGCCGGGCACGGCGTTCATGGCCGCGACCATGGCCGTCCGGCGGCGGTCGAAGGCCGTCGTCATCTCCTCGACGGCGTCCAGCGGCCCCGCGACGGCGGCGAGGGCCGCGCGCTGGGACACGTTGGCCACGTTGGAGGTGGCGTGCGACTGCAGGTTCGTGGCCGCCTTGATGACGTCCACCGGTCCGACCATCCATCCGACGCGCCAGCCGGTCATCGCGTAGGTCTTCGCGACGCCGTTGACGACCACGGCCTGCTCCGCCAGGCCCGGGACGGCCGCGACGATCGAGGTGAAGGGCACGCCGTCGTAGGTGAGGTGCTCATAGATCTCGTCGGTGACGACCCACAGGCCCCGCTCGAGGGCCCACTCGCCGATGGCCTTCGTCTCCTCGGGGGAGTAGACCGCGCCGGTCGGGTTGGAGGGCGAGACGAAGAGGAGCACCTTGGTGCGGTCCGTGACGGCGGCCTCGAGCTGCTCCACGGTGACCTTGTAGCCCGCCTCGGGGCCCGCGAACACGTCCACCGGCACGCCGCCGGCCAGGCGGATGGCCTCCGGGTAGGTGGTCCAGTACGGCGCGGGGACGAGGACCTCGTCCTGCGGGTCCAGCAGGGCGGCGAACGTGTTGTAGACGGCCTGCTTGCCGCCGTTCGTCACGAGCACCTGGGAGGCCTCCACGGCGAGGCCGGAGTCCCGCAGGGTCTTGGCCGCGATCGCCTCGCGCAGCTCGGGCAGGCCGGCGGCGGGGGAGTAGCGGTGGTTCTTCGGGTCCTGCGCGGCGGCGACGGCCGCGTCGACGATGTAGCCCGGTGTGGGGAAGTCGGGCTCGCCCGCGCCGAAGCCGATCACGGGGCGGCCCGCGGCCTTGAGCTCCTTGGCCCGCGCGTCGACGACGAGGGTGGCGGACGGGGCGATGGCGGCGAGGCGGGTGGACACGCGGCGTGCGGGGGAAGCCATGGGGACCTTCTTCGGCGGTTCGAGGGCGGGAGCGAGGTGCGGAGGGCACGCCTCCGCACGCCAGCGTAGTGAGTGCGCCGCCCCGGTTCGACTCCCGGCCCGGCATGGCGTATTCTGAACGCTCGGTACCGCGATGACGGTCCTGGGCGAGCGCCCGGGAGTCGGCAGGCGGACACCTAGGGTAGTGGCGCAATTGGTAGCGCAGCGGTCTCCAAAACCGCAGGTTGCAGGTTCGAGTCCTGTCTGCCCTGCTCGGTGCCGGGCTGAAGTGCCCGGCACAGGCGTGCAAGCGTTTCGGCGATCCGATTGAGTGAGGCCACGTGACTGAGTTGGCGGCGAACGGCGGGGGCTCCACCCCGGCGCCGGACAGGCAGCGCCGTGGGCTCTTCGCGCGGATCGCCCTGTTCCTGCGCCAGGTGGTGGACGAGCTCCGCAAGGTGGTCACCCCCACGAGCGAGGAGCTGCTGCGCATGACCGCAGTGGTGCTCGCCTTCGTGGCGGTCATGATCCTCCTGGTGATGGGCCTGGACTGGCTGTTCGGCACCCTGGCGGGTCTGACGTTCGGCACGGGCGGCCGCTGAGCGGACCGCGAGCCGGGCCCCGCGGCGCAGGAGGCGTCCACACGCCCGCACGCCAAGGCCCCCCGTCAGTGGAGGGTCGTCCGACCCCCGTCAGCAGAAAGCAGGAAGCCGTGTCCGAGCAGGAAATGGATCGTCAGTCCCCCGAGGACTCCGTCTCCGTCGAGGAGACCGCCGCCGCAGAGGGCGTCGTCGAGCCCGAGACGGACGAGGCCGTGCCGGGCGAGGCCGCCGACGGCGACGAGGCCGCCGAGGCCACCGTGCAGGAGGCCGACCTGGCCGCCGACGCCGAGTCCGCCGCCGACGTCGACGTCGAGGCCGCCCCCACGGAGGACGCCGACGCCCAGGCCGCGGAGACCGCTCCCGCTGAGGACGCCGCCCCTGCCGAGGAGGAGCCCGTCGTCGACCCCGCCGAGGAGCTGCGCACCCGCCTGCGCCGCCAGCCCGGCGACTGGTACGTGGTGCACACCTACGCCGGCTACGAGAAGCGCGTGAAGACCAACCTCGAGACGCGCATCCAGACCCAGGACATGGAGGATGCGATCTACGAGATCGAGGTCCCCATGGAGGAGGTCGTGGAGATCAAGAACACCACGCGCAAGATCGTCTCGCGCGTGCGCATCCCGGGCTACGTCCTCGTCCGCATGGACCTCGACGACGCCTCGTGGGGCGTCGTGCGCCACACCCCCGGCGTCACCGGGTTCGTGGGCAACGACGCGCACTCCCCGCAGCCGCTGACCCTCACCGAGGTCTACGACATGCTGGCCCCGTCCGTGATCCAGGAGGCCACGCGCGCCGCGGAGAAGGCCGGCCTGGCCGTCCCGGCGTCCGACCTCCCCTCCGCCGCCCCCGCCGTCCACGTGGACTTCGAGGTGGGCGAGTCCGTGACCGTCGACGACGGCCCGTTCGAGACCCTCCCGGCGACGATCTCCGAGATCAAGCCGGAGTCCCAGCAGCTGGTGGTCCTCGTCTCGATCTTCGAGCGCGAGACCCCCGTGACCCTGTCCTTCAGCCAGGTGACCAAGGTCATCTGAGGACACCCCCGCTTCCGCCCCGAGCCGGCCGCCTGCCGGCCCGAGGGCGGCACCGGCCGCCGCGCCACGGCGGCCACACTCCCACGGTGCGCTCCTGCGCCGTGGGTCCCCGAAGTGAGAGAAGGATCCACTCATGGCTCCCAAGAAGAAGGTCTCCGGTCTGATCAAGCTTCAGATCCAGGCCGGCGCCGCCAACCCGGCTCCGCCCATCGGCCCCGCCCTGGGCCAGCACGGCGTGAACATCATGGAGTTCTGCAAGGCCTACAACGCCGCCACCGAGTCGCAGCGCGGCAACGTGGTGCCGGTGGAGATCACCGTGTACGAGGACCGCTCGTTCACGTTCATCACCAAGACCCCGCCGGCCGCCGAGCTCATCAAGAAGGCCGCGGGCGTCCAGAAGGGCTCCTCCACCCCGCACACGGACAAGGTCGGCAAGCTGACCCACGCCCAGTGCGAGGAGATCGCCACCACCAAGATGGAGGACCTGAACGCCAACGACGTGAAGGCCGCCGCCAAGATCATCGCGGGCACCGCCCGTTCGATGGGCATCACCGTCGAGGGCTGACGCCCTCCCCCCTCATCACCCCCTCAGTGGCAGGGCCGAGCGCGGCCCGACAGACCACGACTGCACAAGGAGAAGCACGCAGATGGCACAGCGCAGCAAGGCATACAAGGCGGCCAAGGCCGCGATCGGCGAGGAGATCTACGCTCCCGCCAAGGCGATCGCCCTCGCCAAGGAGACCAACCCCTCCACGTCCGACGCCACGGTGGAGGTCGCCCTCCGCCTGTCCGTCGACCCCCGCAAGGCCGACCAGATGGTCCGCGGCTCCGTGAGCCTGCCCCACGGCACCGGCAAGACCGCCCGCGTCGTCGTGTTCGCCACCGGTGAGCGCGCCGAGGCCGCCCGCGCCGCCGGCGCCGACGTCGTCGGCGACGACGACCTGATCGCCAAGATCTCCGAGGGCTGGGTGGACTTCGACGCCGCCGTGGCCTCCCCGGAGCTCATGGGCAAGGTCGGCCGCCTCGGCAAGGTCCTCGGCCCCCGCAACCTGATGCCGAACCCCAAGACCGGCACCGTGACCCCGGACGTGGCCAAGGCCGTGTCCGACATCAAGGGCGGCAAGATCGACTTCCGCGTCGACAAGCACGCCAACCTCCACTTCATCATCGGCCGCACCTCCTTCGAGGAGAAGGCCCTCGTGGAGAACTACGCCGCCGCCCTGGAGGAGATCCTCCGCCTGAAGCCGTCCTCCTCGAAGGGCCGCTACATCTCCAAGGCGACCGTGGCCACCACCTTCGGCCCCGGCGTCCAGATGGACCCGAACGTGACCACGGTCGAGTTCGAGCAGGCCTGATCCCCGAGGCGGGCCCGCGGGTCCGCACGCGACGACGGCCGGTCGCCCTCACGGGCGGCCGGCCGTCGTCGTCCCCCAGGGCCGCCGACTTGCGGCCGGGGGAGGGGCCGTGTAGCCTTGACGGACCGAAGACCGCCGGTCGTGATGTCGGCATGCCGCCATCACCGAAGGACCTCCGCAACGGAGGCGGCCCGCGCAGGTGCAGCAGAGCTCCGTCCCAGGACGACGGCCGTCAGGCCCGATCCGTCCCGTGTCGCCACGCCCCGTGCACCCGCACGGGGCGTTTCTCGTTGTCCGGGGCTCAGGCGGTCCCCACGATCATCGAGAGGAGTGCCATGGCGACGTCCGCGAAGGAGTCGGCGGTGGCGGAGCTCACGGACCTGTTCCGTGAGTCCAACGCCGCTGTTCTGACGGAATACCGTGGCCTGACGGTGTCCGAGCTCAAGCAGCTCCGTGACTCCATCCGTCAGGATGCGACCTACGCCGTGGCGAAGAACACGCTGGCCGAGATCGCGGCCAAGGAAGCCGGCATGGAGGGCCTCGAGGCCCACCTCGCCGGTCCCACCGCGATCGCGTTCGTGACCGGAGACCCGGTCAACGTCGCGAAGGCCCTGCGTGACTTCGCCAAGGATCACGAGAAGCTCGTCCTCAAGGGCGGCTTCATGGATGGCCAGCCCCTGGACGAGGCCGGCATCAAGAAGCTCGCGGACCTCGAGTCCCGCGAGGTGCTGCTGGCGAAGTTCGCCGGCGCGATGAAGGGCAGCATGTCCAAGGCTGCCGCCCTGTTCCAGGCTCCGCTCTCCAAGACCGCCCGCACGGTCGAGGCGCTGCGAGCCCAGCAGGACCAGGCTGCCTGAGCAGTCCACCCCGGGCTGCACGGCCCACCACTTCACACGTAGTCAAGACGTACACGTAAAGGAGCCATCATGGCCAAGCTGACCACCGAAGAGCTGCTCGCCGCGTTCGAGGAGCTGACCCTCATCGAGCTGTCCGAGTTCATCAAGGCGTTCGAGGAGAAGTTCGACGTCACCGCCGCCGCCCCCGTGGCGATGGCCGCCGCCGGCGCCGGTGCCCCCGCCGCCGAGGCCGCCGAGGAGAAGGACGAGTTCGACGTCATCCTCGAGGCCGCCGGCGACAAGAAGATCGGCGTCATCAAGGAGGTGCGCGCCCTCACCTCCCTCGGCCTGAAGGAGGCCAAGGACCTCGTCGACGGCGCCCCCAAGCCGGTCCTCGAGGGCGTCAACAAGGAGACCGCCGAGAAGGCCAAGGAGCAGCTCGAGGGCGCCGGCGCCACCGTCACCCTCAAGTGATGATCGCGGCCTGAACCGCATCTCACCGCTTCGCCCCGAGACCCCCGTCGCGCATCGCGCGACGGGGGTCTCGTGCGTGGGTGGACAGGACTGGACCCCGGGGTTAGGATGGATCTTTGCATCTCCCCTGTTCCGTGCTGCCTGGAGGACGGCCTGACCGCCGACGGCCCGCACGGTGACGTGTGGCCTTCATATAGCGGTGGGCCCGCACCGTCCGCATCATGCGCACGGGGAGCGAACGGAACCCCAGAAGGCCTGTGGAAGGATCCTACGTGGTCGCCTCGAGCACCCATGAAACCGCTACTGTCTCCCCGCGATCCGGCGCATCCGCCGGACGCATCTCCTTCGCCAAGATCTCCGAGCCGCTGGACGTGCCGGACCTGCTGGCGCTGCAGACCGAGTCGTTCGACCGCCTGATCGGCAACGAGCGCTGGTCCGCGCGAGTGGAGCAGGCCCTCGCGGTCGACGACCACTCGGTGCCCGTGACCTCCGGGCTCACGGACATCTTCGAGGAGATCTCCCCGATCGAGGACTTCCAGGGCACCATGTCCCTGTCCTTCTCCGATCCGGAGTTCGCCGACGCGAAGATGACGGAGGAGGAGTGCAAGGACCGCGACGCGACCTTCGCCGCCCCGCTGTACGTCAAGGCCGAGTTCATGAACAACACGACCGGCGAGATCAAGCAGCAGACCGTGTTCATGGGCGACTTCCCGCTCATGACGCGCAACGGCACGTTCATCATCAACGGCACCGAGCGCGTCGTCGTGTCCCAGCTGGTCCGCTCCCCGGGCGCCTACTTCGAGCGCACCCCGGACAAGACCTCGGACAAGGAGATCTTCTCCGCCAAGATCATCCCCTCGCGCGGCGCGTGGTTCGAGCTCGAGGTGGACAAGCGCGACCAGGTCGGCGTCCGCCTCGACCGCAAGCGCAAGCAGCCCGTGACGGTGCTGCTCAAGGCCATGGGCTGGACCGAGTCCCGCATCCTCGAGGAGTTCGGCCAGTACGACTCCATCCGCGCGACCCTCGAGAAGGACGGCACCGCCGACCAGAACGAGGCGCTGCTGGACATCTACCGCAAGCTGCGCCCGGGCGAGCCCGCCGCCGTCGACGCGGCCCAGGCGCTGCTGAACAACCTGTACTTCACCCCGAAGCGCTACGACCTGGCGAAGGTGGGCCGCTACAAGCTCAACCGCAAGCTGGGCGTGGACGTGCACCTGGCCGACCCGAACGCCTCCGTGCTGACCGAGGACGACCTCGTGCAGATGGTGCACTTCATCGCCGCGCTGCACGCGGGCGAGAAGTCCATCAAGGGCACGCGCGACGGCGAGACCGTCGACGTGCGCGTCGAGGTCGACGACATCGACCACTTCGGCAACCGTCGCATCCGCGCGGTGGGCGAGCTGATCGAGAACCAGATCCGCACCGGCCTGTCCCGCATGGAGCGCGTCGTGCGCGAGCGCATGACCACGCAGGACGTCGAGGCGATCACCCCGCAGACCCTGATCAACATCCGCCCCGTGGTGGCGGCGATCAAGGAGTTCTTCGGCACCTCGCAGCTGTCGCAGTTCATGGACCAGAACAACCCGCTCGCGGGCCTGACCCACAAGCGCCGCCTCTCCGCGCTCGGCCCGGGCGGCCTGTCCCGTGACCGCGCCGGCATGGAGGTCCGTGACGTCCACCCGTCGCACTACGGCCGCATGTGCCCCATCGAGACCCCGGAAGGCCCGAACATCGGCCTCATCGGCTCGCTCGCGACCTTCGGCCGCATCAACTCCTTCGGCTTCATCGAGACCCCGTACCGCCGCGTGGTGGACGGCCGCGTCACCGACGACGTCGACTACCTGACCGCGGACGACGAGCTCGAGTTCCAGATCGCCCAGGCCAACGCGCCGGTGGACGCCGACGGCACCTTCGTCGAGGAGCTCGTCCTCTGCCGCCAGCGCGGCGGCGGCGGCGAGCCCGTGCTCTCCACCGTGGACGACATCGACTACATGGACGTGTCCCCGCGCCAGATGGTCTCCGCCGCCACGGCGCTGATCCCGTTCCTCGAGCACGACGACGCGAACCGCGCGCTCATGGGCGCCAACATGCAGCGCCAGGCCGTGCCGCTGCTCCAGTCGCAGGCCCCGTACGTCGGCACCGGCATGGAGAAGTACGTGGCCGTGGACGCGGGCGACTCCGTGACCGCGACCGCCCCCGGCGTGGTGACCGAGGTGGCCGCGGACCTGGTGACCGTCATGAACGACGACGGCACCACGACGCACTACCCGATCATGAAGTTCTCCCGCTCCAACCAGGGCAACGCGTACAACCAGCGCGTCCGCGTGTCCGAGGGCGACCGCGTCGAGCGCCTGAGCATCATCGCCGACGGCCCCGCCACGGACCACGGCGAGCTCGCGCTCGGCAAGAACCTCCTCGTCGCGTTCATGCCCTGGGAGGGCCTGAACTACGAGGACGCGATCATCCTGTCCCAGCGCATGGTCTCGGAGGACGTCCTCACCTCGATCCACATCGAGGAGCACGAGGTCGACGCCCGCGACACCAAGCTGGGCGCCGAGGAGATCACGCGCGACATCCCCAACGTGTCCGAGGAGGTGCTGGCCCAGCTCGACGAGCGCGGCATCATCCACATCGGCGCCGAGGTGGAGGCCGGCGACATCCTGGTCGGCCGCGTCACCCCGAAGGGCGAGACCGAGCTGACCCCGGAGGAGCGCCTGCTGCGCGCCATCTTCGGCGAGAAGTCCCGCGAGGTCCGCGACACGTCCCTGAAGGTGCCCCACGGCGAGTCCGGCACCGTCATCGGCGTGCGCATCTTCGACCGCGAGCAGGACGACGACCTCTCCCCGGGCGTCAACCAGCTCGTGCGCGTGTATGTCGCCCAGAAGCGCAAGATCACCGACGGCGACAAGATGGCCGGCCGCCACGGCAACAAGGGTGTCATCTCCAAGATCCTGCCCCTGGAGGACATGCCGTTCCTGGCGGACGGCACCCCGGTGGACATCGTCCTGAACCCCCTGGGCGTGCCCGGCCGCATGAACCTGGGCCAGGTCATGGAGCTGCACCTCGGCTGGGCCGCCTCGCGCGGCTGGGACATCGAGGGCGAGCCCGAGTGGATCGGCAACCTGCCGAACTTCCCGCGCCAGTCCGGCCCGGTCAACGTCGCCACCCCGGTGTTCGACGGCGCCGAGGCGGAGGAGATCACCGGCCTGCTGGGTCACGTGAACAAGACCCGCGACGGCGACCGGCTCATGGGCACCAACGGCAAGGCGCAGCTGTTCGACGGCCGCTCCGGCGAGCCGTTCCCGGACCCGATCTCCGTGGGCTACATGTACATGCTCAAGCTGCACCACCTGGTGGACGACAAGATCCACGCCCGCTCCACGGGCCCGTACTCGATGATCACGCAGCAGCCGCTGGGCGGCAAGGCCCAGTTCGGCGGCCAGCGCTTCGGCGAGATGGAGGTGTGGGCGCTCGAGGCGTACGGCGCCGCGTTCACCCTCCAGGAGCTGCTGACCATCAAGTCGGACGACATCCACGGCCGCGTGAAGGTCTACGAGGCCATCGTCAAGGGCGAGAACATCCCCGAGCCGGGTGTGCCGGAGTCCTTCAAGGTGCTCATCAAGGAGATGCAGTCCCTCTGCCTGAACGTGGAGGTCCTCTCCGCCGACGGCCAGACCATCGAGATGCGCGACGCGGAGGACGAGGTCTACCGCGCAGCCGAGGAGCTGGGCATCGACCTCTCCCACGCCGAGCCCAGCTCGGTCGAGGAAGTCTGATCCCGCTGACTCCCGCATCCCACCAGACGTCTACTGAGAACCACCGAACCAAGGAGTTCACCGGAGCATGAGCGTGAACAGCATGTCCACAGACAACTCTTTCGGCCTGATGCGCATCGGCCTGGCCACGGCGGAGGACATCCGCCGCTGGTCGTACGGCGAGGTCAAGAAGCCGGAGACCATCAACTACCGCACCCTGAAGCCGGAGAAGGACGGGCTCTTCTGCGAGAAGATCTTCGGCCCCACCCGTGACTGGGAGTGCGCGTGCGGCAAGTACAAGCGCGTGCGCTTCAAGGGCATCATCTGCGAGCGCTGCGGCGTCGAGGTGACCCGCTCCAAGGTGCGCCGTGACCGCATGGGCCACATCGAGCTGGCCGCCCCCGTCACCCACATCTGGTACTTCAAGGGCGTCCCGTCCCGGCTGGGCTACCTGCTGGACCTCGCCCCGAAGGACCTCGAGAAGGTCATCTACTTCGCGGCCTACATGATCACCTCGGTGGACGAGGAGGCGCGTCACCGCGACCTCCCCAACCTCCAGGCCGAGCACGACCAGGAGACCCGCGTCCTCGCCGACCAGCGCGACGCGGACGTCGCCGCCGTCGCCGCGGACCTCGAGAAGGACCTCGCGAAGCTGGAGTCCGAGGGCGCCAAGGCCGCGGAGAAGAAGAAGGCGCGCGACGCGGCGGACAAGACCATGTCCCAGATCCGCAAGCGCGCCGACGCCGAGCTGGACCGCAAGGAGCAGGTGTGGGACCGCTTCAAGAACCTCAAGGTCGCCGACCTCGAGGGCGATGAGGGCCTCTACCGCGCCATGCGCGACAAGTACGGCCAGTACTTCGAGGGCTCCATGGGCGCCGAGTCGATCCAGCGCCGTCTGCAGACCTTCGACCTGCAGGCCGAGTCCGAGATGCTCCGCGAGACCATCAAGACCGGCAAGGGCCAGCGCAAGACCCGCGCCCTGAAGCGTCTGAAGGTCGTCAACGCGTTCCTCACCACGGACAACTCGCCCACGGGCATGGTCCTGGACGCGGTCCCGGTGATCCCGCCGGAGCTGCGCCCCATGGTCCAGCTCGACGGCGGCCGCTTCGCGACCTCCGACCTGAACGACCTGTACCGCCGCGTGATCAACCGCAACAACCGCCTGAAGCGGCTGCTCGACCTCGGCGCGCCTGAGATCATCGTGAACAACGAGAAGCGCATGCTCCAGGAGGCCGTGGACTCCCTGTTCGACAACGGCCGCCGCGGCCGTCCCGTCACCGGGCCGGGCAACCGGCCGCTGAAGTCGCTGTCCGACATGCTCAAGGGCAAGCAGGGCCGCTTCCGCCAGAACCTGCTCGGCAAGCGCGTGGACTACTCGGGCCGTTCGGTCATCGTGGTGGGCCCGCAGCTGAAGCTGCACCAGTGCGGCCTGCCGAAGCAGATGGCGCTCGAGCTCTTCAAGCCGTTCGTGATGAAGCGCCTCGTGGACCTCAACCACGCGCAGAACATCAAGTCGGCCAAGCGCATGGTCGAGCGCTTCCGCCCGCAGGTGTGGGACGTGCTCGAGGAGGTCATCACCGAGCACCCCGTGCTGCTGAACCGCGCGCCCACCCTGCACCGCCTCGGCATCCAGGCGTTCGAGCCGCAGCTCGTGGAGGGCAAGGCCCTCCAGCTGCACCCGCTCGTCTGCGGCGCGTTCAACGCGGACTTCGACGGCGACCAGATGGCCGTGCACCTGCCGCTCTCCCCGGAGGCGCAGGCGGAGGCCCGTCTGCTCATGCTCTCGAGCCACAACATCCTGAAGCCCTCGGACGGCCGCGCGGTCGCCGTGCCGGCCCAGGACATGATCATCGGCCTGAACCACCTCACCACGGTGCGGGCGGACGAGGCCGGCGCGGGCACGCAGTACTCCACCGTCGCGGAGGCCATCATGGCGTTCGACGGCGGCGACCTGCACCTCAACGCCCCCGTCACCATCGGCGTGGACGGCTTCGTGCCGTCGGCGGCGGTCCCGGCCCCAGAGGGCTGGAGCGAGGGCGAGCGCGCGTTCATCGAGACGACGCTGGGCAAGGTGCTCTTCAACGAGCTCCTCCCGGCGGACTACCCGTGGCTGGACGCGCAGGCCACCAAGGGCACCCTCGGCCAGCTGGTCAACGACCTCGCCGAGCGGTACCCAATGGTGACCACCGCCCAGACCCTGGACAACCTCAAGGACGCGGGCTTCCACTGGGGCACGTGGTCCGGCGTGACGGTGGCGATCTCGGACATCACGTCCGACTTCGACAAGGCCTCCATCATGGAGGGCTACGAGGCGCAGTCGCAGCGCGTGCAGAGCCAGTACGACAAGGGCCTCATCGCGGACGACGAGCGTCGCTCCGAGCTGATCGACATCTGGAACAAGGCCACCGACGAGGTCGCCGCGGCCATGAAGGCCGGCCTGTCCGAGCTGAACACGATCAACCGCATGGTGTCCTCGGGCGCCCGAGGCAACTGGCTGCAGGTCCGCCAGATCGCGGGCATCCGCGGCCTCGTGGCCAACCCGAAGGGCGAGATCATCCCGCGCCCGATCAAGTCCTCGTACCGCGAGGGCCTGTCGGTGCTCGAGTACTTCTCCGCCACCCACGGCGCCCGCAAGGGCCTCGCGGACACCGCGCTGAAGACCGCGAACTCGGGCTACCTGACCCGTCGTCTCGTGGACGTCTCCCAGGACGTCATCGTCCGCGAGGAGGACTGCGGCACGGAGCGCGGCCTGTCCGTGACCATCGCCGTGCCCAACGCCGACGGAGAGCTCGTCATGCACGAGCAGGTGGAGAACTCGGCCTTCGCCCGCACCCTCGCGCAGGACGTGACGGGTGAGGATGGCACCGTGCTGGCCACCGCCGGCGCGGACGTGGGCGACGTGCTCATCGGCGAGCTGGTGGACGCCGGCGTGTCCGAGATCAAGGTCCGCTCCGTGCTGACCTGCGAGTCGGCCGTCGGCACGTGCGCCAAGTGCTATGGCCGCTCCATGGCCACGGGCCAGCTCGTGGACATCGGCGAGGCCGTGGGCATCATCGCGGCCCAGTCGATCGGCGAGCCCGGCACCCAGCTGACCATGCGCACGTTCCACACCGGCGGCGTCGCGTCGGCGGACGACATCACCCAGGGCCTTCCCCGCATCCAGGAGCTCTTCGAGGCCCGCACGCCCAAGGGCGTGGCCCCGATCTCCGAGGTGGCGGGCCGGGTGCAGATCGAGGACACCGAGGCGTCGGTGCGCCTGATCCTCACCCCGGACGACGGCTCCGAGGAGATCGCCTACCCCGTGCTGCGCCGTGCGCGCCTGCTCGTGGAGGACGGCGAGCACGTGGCCGTGGGCACCCAGCTCGTGGCCGGCGCCGTGGACCCCAAGCAGGTCCTGCGCGTGCTCGGTCCGCGTGCCGCCCAGCGCTTCCTCGTGGAGGAGGTGCAGGACGTGTACCAGTCGCAGGGCGTGGGCATCCACGACAAGCACGTGGAGGTCATCGTCCGCCAGATGCTGCGGCGCGTCACCGTCATCGAGAACGGCGACACGGACCTGCTGCCGGGCGAGCTGACGGACCGGCCGCGCTTCGTGGCCGCCAACCGGGCCGCCGTGGCCGAGGGCCGTCAGCCGGCCTCCGGGCGCGACGAGCTCATGGGCATCACGAAGGCCTCGCTGGCGACCGACTCGTGGCTCTCGGCCGCGTCCTTCCAGGAGACGACCCGCGTCCTCACGCAGGCGGCCATGGAGGGCAAGTCGGACCCGCTGCTGGGCCTGAAGGAGAACGTGATCATTGGCAAGCTGATCCCGGCCGGCACCGGCCTGGACCGCTACACGAAGACCACGGTGGAGCCCACGGACGAGGCCAAGGCGAACCTGTACGCCTCGCCGGTCGGCTTCGCGGACTTCGACTACCCGGGCCTGGACCAGCCGCTCGGCGAGAGCGAGTTCCACGCCGTGTCGCTCGACGACTACGGCCGTGAGGGCGACTTCCGCGCCTGATCCGCTCCGGGCGGGCCGCTGCGGCGGTCCGCCCGGTCCCGGATGCGACGAGGGCCCGTCCCTCCTCCGCCTGAGGGCGGGGGAGGGGCGGGCCCTCTCGCGTGCGGCCTCGCGGGTCCGGTCAGCGGCGGGACATGTACACGTCGAAGGCCTTCGCGAGCGGGCGGTTCAGCGGCAGGTCCCACTCCCCGAGGGTCTGCACGATGTCGGCGCCCTGCGTCGTCTTGAACTCCGTGAGCCCGGAGAGCTTGTGCTCCTGGTCCACCGAGCCGCTCACGCCGCCGAGGTCCAGCCACAGGCAGCCCGCCTCGATGGCGGCCTCGACCTGCTTCAGCTGCAGCAGGCGCGGGGCGTCCCGCTGCCGCTCGCGCTGGGATGAGGCGCTGTAGGGGCGCCACGCCATCTGGCCCTGCTGGAAGTGGAACGCCGCCGCGACCGGCTCGCCCTCGTGCTCGGCGAGGAAGAAGGTCACGTCCGCGATCGGCGAGGAGCCGAGGTTCTGGATGATCTTGGCGAAGTAGTCCTGCGGGCGGCCCGTGAACTTGTCGCGCTCCGCGGTCTCGTCGTTGAGGCGGTCCCAGTCGTCGAGGCGCTCGGGGCCGGCGGTCACGACGTCCAGGTCGTTGCGCGTGGAGCGGCGGGTGCGCTTGCGGCTCGACCCGCTCATCCGGGCCAGCCAGCCGTCCACGTCCAGTCCCTCGAGCGGGATGCGGGCCTGGAACATGGGCTGGCCGGCGGCGAAGTCGGCGCTGACCTCCGGCTCCTTCCAACCCGCCTCGCGCAGGGACTGCTGGGTGCGCAGGGCGTCCTCGGAGACCTCGCAGGGCAGGTCCGTGAGCATCGAGGACTCGGGGTCCGGGAGCGCCTTGCGCACCACGTCCGCCTCCCAGCGGCGCACGACGCCGGGCGGGCCGACGCGCACCAGGAAGGCGCCCTGGGACTTCAGCTCGGCCACGAGCGGGGTGAGCGCGTCGACGAGCTCGATGCCCTCGTCCAGCACGGGGCCGTCCGCCACGTAGGCGAGGAACGCGCGCCCCAGCACGGGGACGCGCGAGGGGACCGGCAGGGGTCGGCCGAGCACGAGCGCCGCGCCCACCAGCTCGTCGCCGCGGTGGATGCCCAGCGACTGGGCGCGCCACTCGGACTTCACCTTCGCCCAGCTCGGGTTCTGGAGGAAGGAGGTGAGGGGATGCCGGGCCAGGAACTCGGTGTGCTCGGCGGCCGTGATCGCGCGCACCGTGAGGGATGCGCCGGGCGCGGAGGAGGGGGGATTCGAGGCGGAGGCTGGTTGTGACATCACGGCGATCAGTCTACGCAGGAGGCCCCGGAGCGTCCCGGGTCCGTCCCGGGATCGGCCCCGGGCCCGGGGCGGGCAGCACCCCTGGTTGGTCGGTGCGAGGCGGCGTGGTAGCCTGGTGGACGATTGTTTTTCGTGTGGCACAGTGGACTCGGTCCGGTCGCGGGGTTCTTGCGCGACAGATGCCACACTTTTGCACGCCTGCGGACGTTTGCTCGAAGCACGCCCCCACAGGAGAGGCAGAGCCGAGGAACGAGCAGAGCCGGCGCCCGCCACGGGCCAGCCGGCGGATCACGTCAGCGATCACCGAACAGGAAGACTGAAGAGTGCCTACGATTCAGCAGCTGGTCCGCAAGGGCCGCTCACCGAAGGTCGTCAAGACCAAGGCCCCTGCGCTGCAGGGGAACCCGATGCGTCGTGGCGTGTGCACCCGTGTGTACACCACGACCCCCAAGAAGCCGAACTCCGCCCTGCGCAAGGTCGCCCGCGTCCGCCTCAACGGCGGCGTCGAGGTCACGGCCTACATCCCGGGCGAGGGCCACAACCTGCAGGAGCACTCGATCGTGCTCGTCCGCGGCGGTCGTGTGAAGGACCTCCCCGGCGTGCGCTACAAGATCGTGCGCGGCGCGCTGGACACCCAGGGCGTCAAGAACCGCGGCCAGGCCCGCTCCCGCTACGGCGCCAAGAAGGAGAAGAAGTAATGCCTCGTAAGGGTCCCGCGCCGAAGCGCCCCCTCGTCGTCGATCCCGTCTACGGCTCCCCCCTGGTCACGCAGCTGATCAACAAGGTGCTCATCGACGGCAAGAAGTCCACCGCAGAGCGCATCGTGTACGGCGCGCTCGAGGGTGCCCGCGCCAAGAACGGCGCCGATCCCGTGGCCACGCTCAAGAAGGCCATGGACAACATCAAGCCGGCCCTCGAGGTCCGCTCCCGCCGCGTCGGCGGCGCCACCTACCAGGTGCCCGTCGAGGTCAAGCCGGGGCGTTCCACGGCGCTGGCCCTGCGCTGGCTCGTGGGCTTCGCGAAGGCCCGCCGCGAGAAGACCATGACCGAGCGTCTGATGAACGAGATCCTGGACGCCTCGAACGGTCTGGGCGGTGCGGTCAAGCGCCGCGAGGACACCCACAAGATGGCCGAGGCCAACAAGGCCTTCGCCCACTACCGCTGGTGATCCCCCCGGCCCGGGGTGCGTGACGCGCGCACCCCGGGCCGCAGGCCGTCGGCCCCCGGGCTCGACGTCCCATCCGAACCCATCCCTCGAGCCCCCAACACCACCCGAGCAAGGGAGACACCGTGGCACAGGACGTGCTGACCGACCTGACGAAGGTCCGCAACATCGGCATCATGGCCCACATCGATGCCGGCAAGACCACCACCACCGAGCGCATCCTGTTCTACACGGGTGTCAACCACAAGCTCGGCGAGACCCACGACGGCGCCTCGACGACCGACTGGATGGAGCAGGAGAAGGAGCGCGGCATCACCATCACCTCCGCCGCGGTGACCTGCTTCTGGAAGAACACCCAGATCAACATCATCGACACCCCCGGGCACGTCGACTTCACCGTCGAGGTGGAGCGCTCCCTGCGCGTGCTCGACGGCGCCGTGGCCGTGTTCGACGGCAAGGAGGGCGTGGAGCCCCAGTCGGAGACCGTGTGGCGTCAGGCGGACAAGTACAACGTCCCCCGCATCTGCTTCGTCAACAAGATGGACAAGCTGGGCGCGGACTTCTACTTCACCGTGGACACCATCGTCTCCCGCCTCGGCGCGAAGCCCCTCGTGATGCAGCTGCCGATCGGCTCCGAGAACGACTTCGTGGGCGTCGTGGACCTGCTCTCCATGAAGGCCTTCGTGTGGCCGGGCGACGCCAAGGGCGACGTGACCATGGGGGCCGAGTACGAGACCCGCGAGATCCCCGCGGAGCTCCAGGAGAAGGCCGAGGAGTACCGCGCGCAGCTCATGGAGGCCGTCGCCGACGTCTCCGAGGAGCTCATGGAGAAGTACCTCGAGGGCGAGGAGTTCACCGCCGAGGAGATCGAGGCCGGCGTCCGCCACCTGACCGTGAACGCCCTGGCGTACCCGGTCTTCTGCGGCTCCGCGTTCAAGAACCGCGGCGTGCAGCCCATGCTCGACGCCGTCGTCTCCTACCTGCCGAACCCGCTCGACGCGGGCGCCGTGGTGGGCCACGACGTCAACGACGAGGAGAAGGAGATCACCCGCGAGGCCTCGAAGGAGGAGCCGTTCTCGGCCCTGGCCTTCAAGATCGCCACGCACCCCTTCTTCGGCACCCTCACCTTCATCCGCGTGTACTCCGGTCGCCTGGAGTCCGGTGCGCAGATCCTCAACGCCACCAAGGGCAAGAAGGAGCGCATCGGCAAGCTGTTCCAGATGCACGCCAACAAGGAGATGCCCGTCGACGAGGTCGTCGCCGGCCACATCTACGCGGTGATCGGCCTGAAGGACACCACCACGGGCGACACGCTGTGCAACCCGGCGCACCCGATCATCCTCGAGTCGATGACCTTCCCGGAGCCCGTGATCTCCGTGGCCATCGAGCCGAAGACCAAGGGTGACCAGGAGAAGCTCTCCACCGCCATCCAGAAGCTCGTCGCCGAGGATCCCACGTTCCGCGTGAACCTCAACGAGGAGACCGGCCAGACCGAGATCGGCGGCATGGGCGAGCTCCACCTGGACGTGTTCGTGGACCGCATGAAGCGCGAGTTCAAGGTCGAGGCCAACGTGGGCAAGCCCCAGGTCGCGTACCGCGAGACCATCAAGCGCAAGGTCGAGAAGCTCGACTACACGCACAAGAAGCAGACCGGCGGCTCCGGCCAGTTCGCCAAGGTGCAGCTCTCCTTCGAGCCGCTGGACACCGCGGACGGCGAGGTCTACGAGTTCGAGAACGCCGTCACCGGCGGTCGCGTGCCCCGTGAGTACATCCCCTCCGTGGACGCCGGCATCCAGGACGCCATGAAGTTCGGCGTCCTCGCGGGCTACCCCATGGTGGGCGTGAAGGCGATCCTGCTCGACGGCGCGTACCACGACGTCGACTCCTCGGAGATGGCGTTCAAGATCGCCGGCTCGCAGGCCTTCAAGGAGGGTGTCCGCAAGGCCAGCCCCGTGCTCCTCGAGCCGCTCATGTCGGTCGAGGTCCGCACCCCGGAGGAGTTCATGGGCGACGTCATCGGCGACCTGAACTCCCGCCGCGGCCAGATCCAGTCCATGGAGGACGCCACCGGCGTGAAGGTCGTCAAGGCCCTCGTGCCGCTGTCCGAGATGTTCGGCTACATCGGCGACCTGCGCTCCCGCACCCAGGGTCGCGCGGTGTACTCGATGACGTTCCACTCCTACGCCGAGGTCCCCAAGGCCGTGGCCGACGAGATCATCCAGAAGTCCCAGGGCGAGTGACCAGCAGCCGCACTCGCTGAACGGCATGCCCCGCCCGGAGACCGAGAGGTCCCCGGGCGGGGCGCCCCGGACGGGACGACCGGCCGGGATTTCCCCAACCCCGCACCATCCCAGTAGACTCAGTCGAGTTGTCAGCACGTCTCACGCGCGGCTGAACCGTCTTCTGACGATGAACCAGTTCTTAGGAGGAACTAGTGGCAAAGGCAAAGTTCGAGCGGACCAAGCCGCACGTCAACATCGGCACCATCGGCCACGTTGACCACGGCAAGACCACGCTGACCGCCGCCATCTCGAAGGTCCTGTACGACAAGTACCCGGACCTGAACGAGGCCCGTGACTTCGCGACGATCGACTCGGCCCCCGAGGAGCGTCAGCGTGGCATCACGATCAACATCTCCCACGTGGAGTACCAGACCGACAAGCGCCACTACGCGCACGTCGACGCCCCCGGTCACGCCGACTACATCAAGAACATGATCACCGGCGCGGCCCAGATGGACGGCGCGATCCTCGTGGTCGCCGCCACCGACGGCCCCATGGCCCAGACGCGCGAGCACGTGCTGCTCGCCCGCCAGGTCGGCGTGCCGGCCCTGCTCGTGGCCCTGAACAAGTCGGACATGGTCGAGGACGAGGAGCTCCTCGAGCTCGTCGAGATGGAGGTCCGCGAGCTGCTGTCCTCCCAGGAGTTCGACGGCGACGACGCTCCCGTCATCCGCACCTCCGGCCTCAAGGCCCTCGAGGGCGACGAGAAGTGGGTCAAGACCGTCGAGGAGCTCATGGACGCCGTGGATGACTTCATCCCGGATCCGGTCCGCGACAAGGACAAGCCGTTCCTCATGCCCATCGAGGACGTCTTCACCATCACCGGCCGTGGCACCGTGGTGACCGGCCGCGCCGAGCGTGGCACCCTGGCCATCAACTCGGACGTGGAGATCGTGGGCATCCGCCCCGTGCAGAAGACCACCGTCACCGGCATCGAGATGTTCCACAAGCAGCTCGACGAGGCCTGGGCCGGCGAGAACTGCGGTCTGCTGCTCCGCGGCCTGAAGCGCGACGACGTCGAGCGCGGCCAGGTCGTGGTGAAGCCGGGCTCCATCACCCCGCACACCAACTTCGAGGCGAACGTCTACATCCTGTCCAAGGACGAGGGTGGCCGTCACAACCCGTTCTACTCGAACTACCGCCCGCAGTTCTACTTCCGCACCACCGACGTCACCGGCGTCATCACGCTGCCCGAGGGCACCGAGATGGTCATGCCCGGCGACACCACCGAGATGTCGGTCGAGCTGATCCAGCCGATCGCCATGGAGGAGGGCCTCGGCTTCGCCATCCGTGAGGGTGGCCGCACCGTGGGCTCCGGCCGCGTCACCAAGATCACTGCGTGATCTGACGTCCGCTCACTGAGCGGGCGGCCACGCGAGGGCCCCCTCACCCGTACGGGTGAGGGGGCCCTCGCGCGTCCCCGCGCGGCGAGGCCGGAGTCGCGTCCGGCGGCCGGGCGTCGTGGAGGGCCTCCGACGCCCGGCTATGGTGGGGGCATGGACCTCCTCATCACCCTCCTCGTCGTCCTGGCCGTCGTGGCCGCCGTCGTCTGGGGCCTGCGCACCTTCCGCCCCGAGATCGAGCGGGCCCGCCGCATCCGCCGTGCCGAGCGCGGGGGCGAGCTGCGTCGGTGAGCGCTCCCGGCCCGCGCACGCTGTTCCGCCTGGCCGCAGGCGCGGAGATGGTCACGTGGGCGCTGCTCCTCGCGGCCATGGCGCTCAAGTACAGCGGCACCACGGACGCCCTGATGGCGGCCGCCGGCGGCGTGCACGGGTTCGTCTTCCTCTGCTACGCCCTGATCACCGTGGCGGTGTGGATCGACGGTCGCTGGTCCGCGGGCCGGGGGCTGGCCGGCCTGGCCTCCTCCGTGGTGCCGTTCATGACGGTCCCCTTCGAGCGGTCCGCGGCCCGTCGCGGAGAGCCGGCGGAGTCCTGGCGCGCCCCGGCCCGTGCCGAGCACGAGCGCACCGCCCCTGAGCGCCTCGTCGTGGCCGTCCTGCGCCACCCGCTCGTCAGCGCCCTCGCCGCCGTCGTCCTCGTGGCCCTCGTCTTCACCCTGCTCCTGAACGCGGGACCGCCGACCGAGTGGGGCCGCTGAGGCCGTACGACGGGCCGCCCTGCGGCCGCGGGTGAGGGGCTCACCGGCCGATTGGCGCGGTGGGCCCTTCTCTGTCATACTGGATCAGTTGCTCAAGCGCCATTGTGCGGTCGTCGTGTGTCTCGCGGCGTCGCTCGGCCCAGACGCAGCGCATCCACTCCGACCGCGCCCTCAAGGCGCGTGCCTCCTCACCGAGGCGACACGCCCGAGTGCGTGGACCGGAGGCCGGCGGCGGCGAGGAACCCGGTGGAACCGGATTCGCCCCGCGCGGACGATGGACAAAAGGCGGCCCCCCGGGGTGCGCCGCACAGGGACAGGAACAGCACACCCGACGAGAGAGGCGTGACGCCATGGCGGGACAGAAGATCCGCATCCGGCTGAAGTCGTACGACCACGAGGTCATCGACGTCTCGGCCCGCAAGATCGTTGACACGGTCACGCGCGCAGGCGCGACGGTGGTGGGCCCCGTGCCCCTGCCGACGGAGAAGAACGTGTACTGCGTTATCCGTTCTCCCCACAAGTACAAGGACAGCCGCGAGCATTTCGAGATGCGCACCCACAAGCGGCTCATCGACATCATCGACCCGACCCCCAAGGCCGTCGACTCGCTCATGCGACTGGACCTGCCCGCGGACGTCAACATCGAGATCAAGCTCTGAGAGGGAGGTGCTGAGAGACTATGACCAACAACACCCAGAACGTGAAGGGCCTGCTGGGCACGAAGCTCGGCATGACCCAGGTCTGGGATGAGGAGAACAACCTCATCCCCGTGACCGTGGTCCAGGCTGACGCGAACGTCGTCACCCAGCTGCGCTCGGCCGAGACGGACGGCTACAGCGCCGTCCAGATCGCCTACGGCCAGATCGACCCCCGCCGCGTGACCAAGCCCCTGGCCGGTCACTTCGAGAAGGCCGGCGTCACGCCGCGCCGCCACCTCGTCGAGCTCCGCACCGCGGACGCCGCCGAGTACACGCTGGGCCAGGACGTGACCGTCGAGGTCTTCCAGGCCGGCCAGAAGGTCGACGTCGTCGGCACCACCAAGGGCAAGGGCTTCGCCGGCGCCATGAAGCGCCACGGCTTCTCCGGCGTGGGCGCCTCGCACGGTGCGCACAAGAACCACCGCAAGCCCGGCTCCGTGGGCGGCGCGTCCACCCCCGGTCGCGTGTTCAAGGGCCAGCGCATGCCCGGTCGCATGGGTGCCGTCCGCCAGACCACCATGAACCTGACGCTCCACGGCATCGACGTGGAGAACAACCTCCTGCTGATCAAGGGCGCCGTGCCCGGCTCCAAGGGCCAGGTCGTTCTCGTCCGCAGCGCCGTGAAGGGAGCCTGAGACCATGGCTGAGAACTCCGTGAAGACCGTCCAGGTCGAGCTGCCCGCCGAGATCTTCGACGTGCAGGCCAACGTCCCGCTGATGCACCAGGTCGTCGTGGCCCAGCTGGCCGCGGCCCGCCAGGGCACGCACAAGGTCAAGCGCCGCGGCGAGGTGTCCGGCGCCGGCCGCAAGCCGTTCAAGCAGAAGGGCACCGGTCGCGCCCGTCAGGGCTCCATCCGCGCCCCGCACATGACCGGCGGCGGCATCGTCCACGGCCCCACGCCGCGTGACTACTCGCAGCGCACCCCCAAGAAGATGAAGGCCGCCGCCCTCCGCGGCGCCCTGTCGGACCGCGCCCGCAACGGCCGCGTCCACGTCGTCGAGGCCCTCGTGTCCGGGACCACCCCGTCCACCAAGGCCGCCAAGGCGGGTCTCGAGTCGCTGAGCACCGGCCGGAAGAACATCCTGCTGGTGATCGACCGCGCCGACGACCTCACCGCCCTGTCCGCACGCAACCTGCCCGCGGTCCACACCCTCTACGCCGACCAGCTGAACACCTACGACGTGCTCGTCTCCGACGACGTCGTGTTCACCCAGGCGGCCTACGAGCAGTACGTGGCCCAGGCCTCCGGTGCCAAGAAGGAGGATGCCCAGTGAGCGGCTCCATCAACAAGGATCCCCGCGACGTGATCATCGCTCCCGTCGTGTCGGAGAAGAGCTACGGTCTGATCGACGAGGGCAAGTACACCTTCCTGGTCGACCCGCGCTCCAACAAGACCGAGATCAAGCAGGCGGTGGAGCGCATCTTCAACGTCGACGTCGCCTCGGTCAACACCCTGAACCGTCCCGGCAAGCGCCGCCGCACCCGCTTCGGGTGGGGTCAGCGCAAGTCGACCAAGCGAGCCATCATCTCGCTCAAGGACGGCGCGACCATCGACATCTTCGGAGGTCCGCTCGCCTCTTGAGGCGATGCGGAGACCACTTAATCGAGGAAGACACCCATGGCTATCCGTAAGTACAAGCCGACCACCCCGGGCCTTCGCGGCTCGTCCGTGGCCGACTTCGCAGAGATCACCCGGTCCACGCCGGAGAAGTCCCTTCTCCGCCCGCTGCACAAGACCGGCGGCCGCAACAACACGGGCCGCATCACGACCCGTCACAAGGGCGGCGGCCACAAGCGCCAGTACCGTCTGGTCGACTTCCGTCGTCACGACAAGGACGGCGTGCCCGCCACTGTCGCTCACATCGAGTACGACCCGAACCGCACCGCCCGCATCGCGCTCCTGCACTATGCGGACGGCGCCAAGCGCTACATCCTGGCCCCGGCCAAGCTGCAGCAGGGCGACACGGTGGAGGCCGGCCCGAACGCCGACATCAAGCCCGGCAACAACCTGCCGCTGCGCAACATCCCCGTGGGCACCACGATCCACGCGGTGGAGCTGCGTCCCGGCGGCGGTGCCAAGATGGCCCGCTCCGCCGGCGCCTCCGTGCAGCTCGTCGCCCGTGAGGGCAAGTACGCGCAGCTGCGCCTGCCCTCCGGCGAGATCCGCAACGTCGACGTCCGCTGCCGCGCGACGATCGGCGAGGTCGGCAACGCCGAGCAGTCGAACATCAACTGGGGCAAGGCCGGCCGCATGCGCTGGAAGGGCGTCCGCCCGACCGTCCGCGGCGTCGTCATGAACCCCGTCGACCACCCGCACGGCGGTGGCGAGGGCAAGACCTCCGGTGGTCGCCACCCGGTCAACCCCAACGGCAAGCCCGAGGGTCGCACCCGCCGCCCGAACAAGGAAAGCGACAAGCTCATCGTGCGTCGCCGCCGTACCGGCAAGAACAAGCGATAAGGGAGCTGAGAAGACATGCCTCGTAGCCTGAAGAAGGGCCCCTTCGTGGATCAGCACCTTTACCTCAAGGTTCTGGCCGAGAACGACAAGGGCAGCAAGAACGTCATCAAGACCTGGTCCCGCCGGTCGATGATCATCCCGGACATGCTGGGTCACACCATCGCCGTCCATGACGGCCGCAAGCACGTCCCGGTGTTCGTCACCGAGTCGATGGTGGGTCACAAGCTGGGCGAGTTCGCCCCCACCCGCACGTTCCGCGGCCACGTGAAGGACGACAAGAAGGGCAAGCGTCGCTGAGCCTCACGGCTCGCGGTGCTTGACCTTCGAGAGAAAGAGAGAAGCAATGGAAGCCAAGGCAATTGCGCGCCACCTGCGCGTGACGCCGATGAAGGCCCGGCGCGTCGTCGACCTGGTCCGTGGCAAGCAGGCCACCGAAGCGCTCGCCATCCTGAAGTTCGCCCAGCAGGGCGCTTCGGAGCCGGTGTTCAAGCTCGTGACCTCCGCGGTGGCGAACGCCCGAGTCAAGGCCGATCGCGAGGGCGTCGCCTTCAACGAGGACGCCCTGTACATCACGGAGGCCTTCGTGGACGAGGGCCCGACGATGAAGCGGTTCCAGCCCCGTGCTCAGGGCCGCGCGTTCCGCATCAACAAGCGCACCAGCCACGTCACCGTGGTGGTCGCATCCAAGGACGAGAAGGGTGGGAACTGACCAATGGGACAGAAGATCAACCCCAACGGGTTCCGCCTCGGCATCACCACCGACCACGTCTCGCACTGGTTCGCGGACTCCCACAAGGAGGGCCAGCGCTACGCTGACTTCCTCAAGGAGGACATCAAGATCCGCGAGCTGATGACCCACGGCATGGAGCGCGCCGGTATCTCCAAGGTGGAGATCGAGCGCACCCGTGACCGCGTGCGGGTGGACATCCACACCGCCCGCCCGGGCATCGTGATCGGTCGCCGCGGCGCAGAGGCCGACCGCATCCGCGGTGAGCTCGAGAAGCTCACCCGCAAGCAGATCCAGCTGAACATCCTCGAGGTCAAGAACCCCGAGACCGATGCGCAGCTCGTCGCCCAGGGCGTCGCGGAGCAGCTCGCCTCGCGCGTGGCCTTCCGCCGCGCGATGAAGAAGGCCATCCAGTCCGCCATGCGGGCCGGGGCCCAGGGCATCCGCATCCAGTGCGCCGGCCGTCTCGGCGGCGCCGAGATGAGCCGTTCGGAGTTCTACCGCGAGGGCCGCGTGCCGCTGCACACCCTCCGCGCGAACATCGACTTCGGCAAGTTCGAGGCGAAGACCACCTTCGGCCGCATCGGCGTGAAGGTCTGGATCTACAAGGGCGACCTGACCGCCAAGGAGCTCGCGGCCAAGGAGGCGGCCCAGCCGTCCGGCCGCGGCCGTGGCCGTGACGACCGTCGCGGCGGCGCCCCCGCCGGCGGCGAGCGCCGCCGTCGCAATGACCGTGCCGAGCGTGCTCCCCGCCAGGAGAACGCCGGCGCCGGCGCCGAGACCCCGGCCGCCGCTCCCGCTGAAGGAGGCAACGCCTGATGCTGATCCCCCGTCGCGTCAAGCACCGCAAGCAGCACCACCCCAAGCGTTCCGGCGCCGCCAAGGGCGGCACCACCGTGACGTTCGGCGAGTGGGGCATCCAGGCGCTCACGCCGGCCTATGTGACCAACCGTCAGATCGAGGCCGCCCGTATCGCCATGACCCGCTACATCAAGCGTGGCGGCAAGGTCTGGATCAACATCTACCCGGACCGCCCGCTGACCAAGAAGCCCGCCGAGACCCGCATGGGCTCCGGCAAGGGCTCCACGGAGTGGTGGGTCGCCAACGTCAAGCCCGGACGCGTGCTGTTCGAGCTCTCGGGCGTCTCCGAGGACGTGGCCCGCGAGGCGCTGCGTCTGGCCATCCACAAGCTGCCGCTGAAGGCCCGAATCATCCGTCGAGAGGGTGGTGAGTGATCCATGGCCATCGGTACCAAGGATCTGAACGTCGAGTCCCTGGACGGACAGGACAACGCGAGCCTGCTGGAGGCCCTCAAGGCCTCCAAGGAGGAGCTGTTCAACCTGCGCTTCCAGGCCGCCACCGGCCAGCTGGACAACGCCAGCCGGCTGAAGACCGTCAAGCGTGACATCGCGCGCATCTACACGATCCTGCGCGAGCGCGAGCTGGGCATCCGTGGCGATGTCCCCGCCGCGGCGCAGGCTGAGCCGAAGAACGAGGAGGCTGCCCAGTGACCGAGCAGACCGCTGCCAGCACCGAGGAGCGCGGCTACCGCAAGGCGCTCCGCGGCGTCGTCGTGTCCGACAAGATGGACAAGACCATCGTCGTCGAGGTCGAGGACCGCAAGAAGCACGCCCTGTACGGCAAGGTGCTCAAGTCGTCGAAGCGCGTGAAGGCGCACGACGAGGAGAACACCGCCGGCGTGGGCGACCGCGTCCGCATCGCCGAGACCCGCCCGCTGTCCGCCTCCAAGCGGTGGCGCCTGGTGGAGATCGTCGAGCGCGCCAAGTGATGCCCGCGGTCCGGTGAGTCCGGACCGCACCACAGAGCCGCCCCGTGCATCAGCACGGGGCGGCTCTGTGCTAGAGTGGAGTGTTCGTGCGCCCTTTGTTGGCAGGACCATCCATCCTGCGTGCCGAGGGTGTCGCACGCCGATCCCGGATCCGCCTCGGCCCTGCCCCGCGCATCGATCCGCGTCCATGGGCCCGCAGCTGTCTGAAAACGCTGTGCGGCCCGTGCCGCGGAGACGTCCGCCACGGGGGCAGGGGTAAGCGTCCCGGGATGACCGTTCAACCGTTCCGCAAGGCTCGCCCAACAGTGGGGGAGAACCGGCGCGACGCTAGGAGAGACAAGTGATCCAGCAGGAGTCGCGGCTCAAGGTCGCCGACAACACCGGTGCGAAGGAGATCCTGACCATCCGTGTTCTCGGTGGCTCAGGACGCCGCTACGCAGGAATCGGCGACACGATTGTCGCCACCGTCAAGGACGCCATCCCCGGCGGCAACGTCAAGAAGGGCGATGTCGTCAAGGCCGTGGTGGTGCGGACCCGCAAGGAGTCCCGCCGTCCCGACGGCTCGTACATCCGCTTCGATGAGAACGCGGCCGTGATCCTCAAGACCGACGGCGAGCCCCGTGGCACGCGCATCTTCGGTCCCGTGGGGCGCGAGCTGCGCGACAAGCGCTTCATGAAGATCGTGTCGCTCGCCCCGGAGGTGATCTGACCCTCATGGCCAAGATCAAGAAGGATGACCTCGTGCAGGTCATCGCAGGCAAGGACAAGGGCAAGCAGGGCAAGGTCCTGCGCGTCTTCCCCGCCGACGAGCGAGTGCTGGTGGAGGGCGTCAACCGCGTCACCAAGCACCTGCGCGCCGGCCAGAACAACAACGGATCCACCGAGGGCGGCCTGCAGGTCGTCGAGGCCCCGATCCACATCTCGAACGTGGCCGTCGTGGACCCCGAGACCCAGAAGCCGACCCGTGTGGGCTACCGCTTCGAGACCGTCCAGAAGGGCGGCGAGGACGTCACCGTGAAGGTGCGCTTCGCCAAGTCCTCGGGGAAGGAGCTGTGATGACCGAGGTGCAGCAGACCGAGAAGGTCACCCCGCGTCTGAAGGCCAAGTACCGCGACGAGATCCGCGGCGGCCTCCAGGAGCAGTTCCAGTACGCGAACGTCATGCAGGTGCCGGGCCTCGTGAAGGTCGTCGTGAACATGGGTGTCGGCGAGGCCGCCAAGGACTCCAAGATCATCGACGGCGCCGTCACGGACCTCACCGCGATCACCGGCCAGAAGCCGATGGTCACCAAGGCCCGCAAGTCCATCGCGCAGTTCAAGCTGCGTGAGGGCATGCCGATCGGCACGCACGCCACCCTCCGTGGCGACCGCATGTGGGAGTTCCTGGACCGCCTCGTCACGCTCGCGCTCCCGCGCATCCGTGACTTCCGCGGCCTGTCCGACCGCCAGTTCGACGGCAACGGCAACTACACCTTCGGCCTGTCCGAGCAGACCGTGTTCCACGAGATCGATCAGGACAAGATCGACCGCGTGCGCGGCATGGACATCACCGTGGTGACCACCGCCAAGAACGACGACGAGGGCCGCGCGCTGCTGAAGGCGCTGGGCTTCCCGTTCAAGACCGACCAGTAAGACCTCCGCGCCACAGGTCCCCCACCGGTGAACCGGTGCGGGAAACCACGGCGAGAAAGGGCGGAAGCCCACATGACCATGACCGATCCCGTCGCAGACATGCTCACCCGTCTGCGCAACGCCAATTCGGCCTACCACGACACCGTGTCCATGCCGTCCTCCAAGCTGAAGACCCGCCTCGCGGAGATCCTCAAGGCAGAGGGCTACATCCAGGACTGGCGTGAAGAGGAAGCCGAGGTCGGCAAGAAGCTGACCATCGACCTGAAGTTCGGCCCGCAGCGTGAGCGCGCGATCGCCGGCCTGCGTCGTATCTCCAAGCCGGGCCTTCGCGTGTACGCGAAGTCCACCACCCTGCCCCACGTGCTGGGCGGCCTCGGCATCGCCATCCTGTCCACCTCCTCGGGTCTGCTCACGGACCGCCAGGCCGCCAAGAAGGGCGTGGGTGGGGAAGTCCTCGCCTACGTCTGGTGACGGGCGAGACGGAAGAAAGGCTGAACTGATATGTCGCGAATCGGACGTCTGCCGATCACCATCCCGAGCGGCGTCGATGTCACCATCGACGGCGCCCGCGTCTCCGTGAAGGGGCCCAAGGGCCAGCTGGAGCACACGCTGCCCACGCCCATCACGGCCACCCTCGAGGAGGGGCAGGTCATCGTGGCCCGTCCCGACGACGAGCGCGAGTCCCGCTCCCTCCACGGCCTGTCCCGCACCCTGATCAGCAACATGGTCGAGGGCGTGACCAACGGCTTCTCCAAGCAGCTCGAGGTCGTCGGCACCGGCTACCGCGTGCAGGCCAAGGGTCAGGACCTCGAGTTCGCCCTGGGCTACTCCCACCCCGTCCCGGTGAAGTGCCCCGAGGGCATCGCGTTCACCGTCGCGGGCAACACGGTGACCGTCGCCGGCATCGACAAGCAGAAGGTCGGCGAGACCGCCGCCAACATCCGCAAGCTGCGTCGCCCTGACCCGTACAAGGGCAAGGGCGTCCGCTATGCGGGCGAGCAGATCCGCCGCAAGGCCGGAAAGGCAGGTAAGTGATGTCTACTCTGAAGGTGAAGGGCAAGGGCAAGTTCAACGCCCGCACCCGCCGCCACCTCCGGGTGCGCAAGCGGATCTCCGGCACCACCGTCCGTCCCCGCCTCGTCGTCAATCGCTCCGCGCGCCACATGTTCGTGCAGATCGTGGACGACACGCAGAGCCGCACGCTCGCCTCTGCCTCCACCATGGAGGCCGACGTGCGCGCGCTCGAGGGCGACAAGACGGCCAAGGCCAAGCGCGTCGGCGAGCTCGTCGCCCAGCGTGCCCAGGCCGCCGGCATCGACGCCGTGGTCTTCGACCGCGGCGGCAACAAGTACCACGGGCGCGTTGCGGCCGTGGCCGACGGTGCGCGAGAGGGTGGGCTGAAGCTGTGAGCGAGAACAACAACGAGAAGGGCACCCAGGTGACCGAGACCACCGAGACCCCCGTGTCCGAGACCGCCTCGGGCTCGGCCAGCCACACCACCGAGCGTTCCGCCGGCGGCCGTGGCGGTCGCGACGGCGGTCGCGGCGGGCGTGACGGAGACCGTCGCGGTCGTCGTGACGACCGCAACGGTCGCGGCAACGACGAGGAGAAGGACGCGTTCCTCGAGCGCGTCGTCGCCATCAACCGCGTGTCCAAGGTCGTCAAGGGCGGCCGCCGCTTCTCCTTCACCGCCCTCGTGGTGGTGGGTGACGGCGACGGCACCGTCGGTGTGGGCTACGGCAAGGCGAAGGAGGTCCCCGCCGCGATCCAGAAGGCCGTGGAGGAGGCCAAGAAGTCCTTCTTCCGCGTGCCCCGCGTGGGCTCCACCATCCCGCACCTCGTGCAGGGTGAGGACGCCGCCGGCGTCGTGCTGCTGCGTCCGGCGTCCCCGGGTACCGGCGTGATCGCCGGCGGTCCGGTGCGTGCCGTGCTGGAGTGCGCCGGCATCCACGACGTGCTCTCCAAGTCCATGGGCTCCGTGAACGCCATCAACATCGTCCGCGGCACCGTGGACGCGCTGAAGCGCCTCGAGGAGCCCCAGGCCGTCGCGGCCCGCCGCGGCAAGTCCCTGGACGAGATCGCGCCCCACGCGATGCTGCGCACCATGGAGAACGACCGCGCCAAGAAGAGCGCGCAGAAGGCAGGTGTGTGAGCCGTGTCTGAGCCCACTCGCAAGAACGTCCAGCCCTCGGACGCCACTCTGGTGATCACCCAGACCCGTGGCGTGACGGGGACCAAGCAGAACCAGCGGGACACCCTCCGCTCGCTCGGCCTCAAGCGGATCGGCCACCAGGTCACCCGCAAGGCCGACGCGGCGACCGTGGGCATGGTCAACACCGTGCCGCACCTGGTGTCCGTGGAGGAGGTCAACCATGGCTGAGAACGACGCCATCAAGATCCACGACCTGCGTCCTGCCCCCGGAGCCAAGACCGCCAAGACCCGCGTGGGTCGAGGCGAGGGCTCCAAGGGCAAGACCGCCGGCCGTGGCACCAAGGGCACGAAGTCCCGCTACCAGGTCCGCGTGGGCTTCGAGGGCGGCCAGCTGCCCCTGCACATGCGCCTGCCGAAGCTTCGCGGCTTCAAGAACCCGTTCCGCACCGAGTACCAGGTGGTCAACCTGGACAAGCTCTCGGCGCACTTCCCGCAGGGCGGTGAGGTGTCCGTGGACGCCCTCGTCGCCGCGGGCCTCGTCCGCAAGAACCAGCCCGTGAAGGTGCTGGGGACCGGCGAGATCACCGTTCCGGTGCAGGTCACCGCGAACGCCTTCTCCGCCTCCGCGGTCGAGAAGATCGCGGCGGCCGGCGGCTCGACGCAGACCGTCTGATCCGCTGATCGACCACACGGGCCCCGGGCCCGGGGCCATCCGCCCCGGCCCGGGGCCTTCGTGCTCCGTGTAGACTCGCACGGTGGCCCGCCCGGTGCGGCGGGCCCTCGTGCGTCCCCCGCGTGGGGGAGCGCCGAACCCCCACCCCCCGCAGGAGGACATGTGTTCAAGGCCATCGCGCGGATCGCCCGGACGCCGGACCTGAGGCGGAAGATCTTCTTCACGCTCGGTCTCATCGCGGTCTACCGGCTCGGGGCCTTCGTGCCCTCCCCGGGTGTGGACTACGCGGCGGTGCAGACCTGCCTGGCCTCCGGCAGCACCACCGGGGGCCTCTACTCGTTCGTGAACATGTTCTCGGGCGGGGCGCTGCTCCAGGTCTCGGTCTTCGCGCTGGGGATCATGCCGTACATCACGGCCTCCATCATCGTCCAGCTGCTGCGCGTGGTGATCCCGCGCTTCGAGCAGCTCCACCAGGAGGGGCCGCAGGGCCAGGCCACCCTGACGCAGTACACCCGGTACCTCACCATCGCGCTCGCCCTCCTCCAGGCCACCACCATGACGTCGCTGGCCCGTTCCGGCGCGCTGCTCAACTGCAGCATCCCCCTCCTGCGGGACGACTCGCTGCTCACCGTCCTCCTCGTGGTGATCGTCCTGGCCACCGGCTGCGTCGTCGTGATGTGGCTGGGCGAGCGGATCACGGAGAACGGGGTCGGCAACGGCATCTCCCTGCTGATCTTCGCCTCGATCGCGGCGAGCTTCCCGTCCGGCATCGCGCAGGTGCTGCAGACCCAGGGGTGGCGCACGTTCGCCGTCGTGATGGTGGTCGGCCTCCTGACGATGCTGGCCATCGTGTTCGTGGAGGAGTCCCAGCGCCGGATCCCGGTGCAGTACGCGAAGCGGCAGATCGGTTCGCGCACCGTGGGCGGCTCGAGCACGTTCATCCCGATCAAGGTCAACATGGCCAACGTGATCCCGGTGATCTTCGCGTCCTCCGTGCTGATGCTCCCGGGCATCCTGATCCAGTTCAACACCCCGCAGGACGGCTCCGCACCGCCCGCATGGGTGGGCTTCCTCAGCACGTACTTCTCCGGGGGGGACCACCCCGTCTACATGGCGCTGTACCTGCTGCTGATCATCGGCTTCACCTACTTCTACGTCTCCATCACGTTCAACCCGCAGGAGATCTCGGACAACATGAAGCGGTACGGCGGCTTCATCCCGGGTGTGCGGGCGGGGCGCCCCACGGAGCGCTACCTCCAGTACGTCATCAGCCGGATCACGCTCCCCGGTGCCCTGTATCTGGGTATCGTGGCCATGATCCCGCTGATCGCCTTCGTGCTGATCGGCGCCAACCAGAACTTCCCGTTCGGCGGCACGTCCATCCTCATCATGGTGGGCGTGGGCCTCCAGACGGTGAAGCAGATCAACGCGCAGATGGAGCAGCGCCACTATGAGGGCCTGCTGCGCTGAGCGGCCGCCACGGACGTCCACCATCTCGAGAGTGAGGAACACACGATGACCCGCATGCTGATCATGGGCCCTCCCGGATCCGGTAAGGGCACCCAGGCCTCCCGGATCGCCGACAAGCTGGGGATCGTCCCCATCTCCACCGGCGACATCTTCCGCCACAACGTCAAGGCCATGACCCCGCTCGGCGTCGAGGCCAAGCGCTACATCGACAACGGCGACTTCGTGCCCGACGACGTCACCAACCGCATGGTGGCCGACCGCATCGCCCAGCCTGATGCCGAGCACGGCTTCCTCCTGGACGGATACCCCCGCACCGCGGGCCAGGTCGAGGCGCTCGACGCCATGCTGCGCGAGGCCGGCCAGGCCCTGTCCGCCGTCGTCGAGCTCGAGGTGCCGGACGCCGAGCTCGTGGAGCGTCTGCTCAAGCGCGCCGAGATCGAGGGCCGCGCCGACGACACCCAGGACGTCATCCAGCACCGCCTCGACCTCTACCACCGCGAGACGGAGGTCGTGATCGAGAACTACGTGGACCGCGGCATCGTGGCGCGCGTGGACGGCACGGGCCAGATCGACGACGTCACGGAACGCCTGCTCCAGGCCGTCTACTCGGTGCGCGCGGCGACCGGCACCCTGCCCGTCATCACCCCGCGGACCGAGGCCTGACCGCGTGATCGGACGTCGCTCCCTCGAGCTCAAGACCACCCCCCAGCTGCAGGCCATGCAGCGTGCGGGGGTGGTCCTGTCCGCGGCCCTCGATGCCGCCGTGGACGCCGCCGCCCCCGGTGTGACCACCGCGGAGCTGGACGCCGTGTTCCGCGGCGTCCTCGCCGAGCACGGCGCAACCTCGAACTTCCTGGGCTACCACGGCTTCCCCGCCACGATCTGCGCGTCGGTGAACGAGGAGGTGGTCCACGGCATCCCCGGGGAGCGCGTCCTGCAGGCCGGCGACGTCCTGAAGATCGACGGCGGCGCGATCGTGGACGGCTGGCATGCCGACTCCGCGCGCACCGTGATCCTGGGGTCCTCCGCGGCCGGCACGGCGGACCCCGCGGACGAGCGCCTCTCCGCCATCACCCGCGAGGCCATGTGGGCGGGGATCGCCGCCTTCGCGTCCGCCACGCACGTGGGGGAGATCGGCGACGCCATCGACGACCACGTCTCGGCGCAGGACGGCCCCGAGCTCGGCATCCTCGAGGACTACGTGGGCCACGGCATCGGCTCGGCCATGCACCTGCCCCCGGACGTGTTCAACTACCGCACCGGGCACCAGGGCCCGCGCGTGCGCCCCGGCCTGGCGCTCGCGATCGAGCCCATGCTCGTGCGCGGCGGCATCGAGACCCGCACCCTCGAGGACGACTGGACCGTGGTGACGGAGGACGGGGCCCGGGCGAGCCAGTGGGAGCACTCGGTGTGCCGCCACGCCGGCGGCCTGTGGGTCCTCACCGCCCCCGACGGCGGCGCGTCCGAGCTGGCCCGCTTCGGCGTCACCCCGGTCCCGCCGGGGGAGTGACCCCGCACGCCCGGGCGTGGTGGTCAACCGGCTCCGGATGCGGTATCATCGAATGTTGATCGTGTCCGTTCGCCGTCGGCGTGCCGCCGCGATCCACCCCGTTCCCGCCCCGTGGGCGGCGCCACCGCGCCGCTGTCGGAGCATGACGATAGTGGAGGACATGGCTAAGAAGGAAGGTGTCATCGAGGTCGAGGGCACGGTGTCGGAGGCGTTGCCCAACGCGATGTTCCGCGTCCGTCTGCAGAACGAGCACGTCGTGCTCGCCACGATCTCCGGAAAGATGCGTCAGCACTACATCCGCATCCTCCCCGAGGATCGCGTCGTGGTGGAGCTTAGCCCGTACGACCTCAATCGAGGTCGCATCGTCTACCGCTACAAGTAAGACCCAACCCGTCCAAGCGAGCGCAGGAGGAAGAGCCGTGAAGGTTCAGCCGAGCGTGAAGCGGATTTGTGACAAGTGCCAGGTCGTGCGCCGTAAGGGCCGCGTTCTGGTGATCTGCTCGAACCCGCGCCACAAGCAGCGCCAGGGCTGATCGCCTCCCCCGTCTCGCGGGGGAGCGACGCCGTGCGCTGACGAGAACACCCAACCGGCCATGATGGCCGAACAGCAGGGACAACGGTCGCCCCCGTCACACGGGACGCGGCCGACACCTCCGGTCGCAGGGGCCGGAGACCGACGACGGCGGACGACCGCCGCGGAGCACGCCGAGCACTCGCTGGGCGCCGCGGCTCGAGGGTCCGCTTGGCCGTGAGCCGCGTCGTCCGGGCGTCCCTGGTGCAGACCTCTGCTGCTTCTAGGAACAGGAGGACGGCCGCATGGCTCGTCTTGCAGGCGTTGACATTCCGCGCGAGAAGCGCGTGATCATCGCACTCACCTACATCTACGGCGTGGGCAAGACCCGCGCCGAGGAGACCCTCGCCGCCACCGGGATCGACCCGAACATCCGCGTGAAGGACCTCTCCGACGAACAGCTGGTGCAGCTGCGCGACCACATCGAGGGCACCTACAAGGTGGAGGGCGACCTCCGCCGCGAGGTCGCCGCCGACATCCGTCGCAAGGTGGAGATCGGCTCCTACGAGGGCCTGCGCCACCGTCGCGGCCTTCCGGTGCGCGGTCAGCGCACGAAGACCAACGCCCGCACCCGCAAGGGCCCCAAGAAGACGGTCGCCGGCCGCAAGAAGTGATCCTGCCGGCGAGGCTGAGCCCGGACCCGTCCGGCCGCCCCGCCGCAGCACCTGCACCGTCAGCCTTTTCGTCAGGAGAACCACATGCCCCCCAAGACCCGCGCCGCAGCGGCCCGCAAGCCGCGCCGCAAGGACAAGAAGAACATCACCGTGGGCCAGGCCCACATCAAGAGCACGTTCAACAACACCATCGTGTCCATCACGGACACCACGGGTGCCGTCATCTCGTGGGCCTCGTCCGGCGAGGTGGGCTTCAAGGGCTCGCGCAAGTCGACCCCCTACGCCGCGCAGCTGGCCGCCGAACAGGCCGCCAAGCGCGCCCAGGAGCACGGCATGAAGAAGGTGGACGTCTTCGTGAAGGGCCCGGGCTCGGGTCGCGAGACCGCCATCCGCTCCCTGCAGGCCGCCGGCCTCGAGGTGGGGTCCATCCAGGACGTCACCCCCATGGCCCACAACGGTGCTCGCCCCGCGAAGCGCCGCCGCGTCTGACCTGAGCGTCTTCTCCGCACCCGCCCCGTCCCCCGGGGCGGGTGCGGACAGGTCTGCGACCTGATCCCATCCCGTCCTCGTTTCCACCCCCCGCGTGCGTCATATGGCGGACGCTCGCCGAAAGGAAATGTTCGTGCTCATTGCACAGCGCCCCACGCTGACCGAAGAGGTCGTGTCCGACCGTCGGTCCCGGTTCGTGATCGAGCCGCTGGAGCCCGGCTTCGGCTACACCCTCGGCAACTCCCTGCGCCGCACTCTGCTCTCCTCCATCCCCGGTGCTGCCGTGACCAGCATCCGCGTGGACGGCGTCCTGCACGAGTTCAGCACCGTCAACGGCGTCAAGGAGGATCTCACCGAGATCATCCTCAACATCAAGCAGCTGTCCGTCTCCTCCGAGAACGACGAGCCCGTCGTCGCCTACCTGCGCAAGCAGGGGGCCGGCGTCGTGACCGCCGCAGACATCACCGCCCCCGCCGGTGTGGAGATCCACAACAAGGACCTCCACATCGCGACGCTCAACGCGAAGGGCAAGTTCGACATGGAGCTGACGGTCGAGCGCGGCCGCGGCTACGTGACGGCGGCCCAGAACAAGTCCGCGGACGCGGAGATCGGCCGCATCCCGGTCGACTCCATCTACTCGCCCGTGCTCAAGGTGACCTTCAAGGTCGAGGCCACCCGTGTGGAGCAGCGGACGGACTTCGACCGCCTGATCCTGGACGTGGAGACCAAGGAGTCCATGCTGCCGCGCGACGCCGTGGCCTCTGCCGGCTCCACGCTCGTCGAGCTGTTCGGCCTGGCCCGCGCGCTCAACGTCGAGGCCGAGGGCATCGACCTGGGCGAGACGCCGGCGGAGGGCGACGTGTCCGCCGACCTGGCCCAGCCGATCGAGGAGCTCGAGCTGACCGTGCGCTCCTACAACTGCCTCAAGCGCGAGGGCATCCACTCCGTGGGTGAGCTCGTGGCCCGCTCCGAGGCCGACCTGATGGACATCCGCAACTTCGGCGCGAAGTCGATCGACGAGGTCAAGGAGAAGCTGGAGGAGCTGGGCCTGTCCCTCAAGGACTCGCCGGCCGGCTACGACCCGCAGCTCCACGCGCGCCAGATGGACGACGATCCGTTCTCGGATTTCTGAGCCGCACCGCACCCCTGAATCTTTGACCCCGAGGCCGACGCCGGCACCGGGGACCACCTGAGGAGAAACACCATGCCTACCCCCACCAAGGGTCCGCGCCTGGGCGGCAGCCCGGCCCACGAGCGCATCATGCTGGCCAACATGTCGGCCCAGCTCTTCGAGCACAAGTCGATCACCACGACGCTCACCCGCGCCAAGCGCCTCCGCCCCCACGCGGAGCGCCTCATCACCTTCGCGAAGAAGGGCGACCTGCCCTCCCGTCGCAAGGTGCAGGGCATCATCGCGGCGAAGAACCGCACCAACAAGTCCATCGTGCACGAGCTGTTCACGGTGATCGCCCCGGCCATGGCCGAGCGCAACGGCGGCTACACCCGCATCACCAAGATCGGCAACCGCCACGGCGACAACGCGCCCATGGCCGTGATCGAGCTCATCATGGATCCGGTCTCCCCGAAGCAGGCCGTCGTCCGTGAGGCCGAGCGCGCCGTCGAGACGGCTCCGGCCGCCCCGGTCGAGGCCGAGGCCGTCCCCGTGGAGGCCGTGGACCCGGCCGCCACCGAGGACGTCACCGTGGCCGAGTCCGAGGAGACCGCCGCCGAGATCGACGGCGCCGTCGCCACGACCGAGGACGGCTCCGCTCCCGAGGGCGCGACCATCAAGGGCAACGCCAGCTCGAAGAAGTACCACGTCCCCGGCTCCCGCTGGTACGACCAGACCACCGCCGAGGTCTGGTTCACCACCGTCGAGGAGGCCGTGGCCGCCGGCTTCGAGCCCGCCGGCGGCGCTGCGGCGCAGAAGATGCCCGCCTCCGAGTGAGGCCGTGCGCACCCCCTCGGCGGGGAGCGCATCCCCTGAGCGAAGGGCCGTCCACCTCGGTGGGCGGCCCTTCGTCGCGTCGACCCCCAGGAGCACCATGACCGAGCACCGCTCTGCCGAGCACACCCGCCCGCGCGGGGACGCGTCCGCCGAGGCGGACGCCACCCCGTCCGCCGCAGACGCCGCCGCGGACCTCGCCGTCCCGGACGCGCGTCTCCGGGTGCGGCTCGACCTCGCCTATGACGGATCGGCGTTCTCCGGCTGGGCCTCCCAGCCGGGGCTGCCCACCGTCCAGGGCGCGCTCGAGGAGGCGCTGGAGCGGATCCTGCGCCGCCCCGTGGCCACGGTGGTGGCCGGGCGCACCGACGCCGGCGTCCACGCGCGCGGCCAGGTGGTCCATCTGGACCTCTCCGCCGCCGAGTGGGAGGGCCTCTCCCGGGGCCGGCCGGGCGATGACCCGGGGCAGGCCCTGCTGCGCCGCCTCGCGGGCGTGCTCTCCGGCTGGGGCGGCGCCGTCGTGGTGCACGGCGCGGCCCGTGCACCGGAGGGCTTCGACGCGCGATTCGGCGCCCTGTGGCGCGAGTACGAGTACCGCATCAGTGACCGCCGAGCGACGCAGGACCCGCTCACCCGCCGGGGCACGCACTGGCACGGCGCCGCCCTGGATGTGGGGCGCATGCAGACGGAGGCCCACGCCCTCCTCGGCCTGCACGACTTCCTCTCCTTCTGCAGGCCGCGCGAGGGTGCCACCACCATCCGCGAGGTCCAGGATCTGCGGGTCGAGCGGGACCCGGAGGGGATCGTCCGTGTCCAGATCCGCGCGGACGCGTTCTGCCACCACATGGTGCGCTCCATCGTGGGGGCGCTCCTGGAGGTGGGGGAGGGGCGTCGCGCTCCCGGCTGGGCGGGCGAGCGGCTGGCGGCCCGCGTGCGGGACTCCCATGTGCGCCTCGCGCCGCCGGGTGGGCTGACCCTGGCCCGCGTCGCCTACCCGGCGAACCCGGACGTGCTGCGGGCCCGCGCCGCGGGGACACGGGCCCGACGCTCCCTGTGAGTCCGGGCGTCGACGTCGGGGGCGCCCCCGAAGGGCGCCGCGGGACGTGGGCCCGCGCTTTTGCCGCGGGGACGCGGACCCGGTAGCATGGGGAGACGTTGCGCATGTCCGCACCCGGATGCGTCGTGCCGCGAGTGGCTCAGTTGCATGGCCTTCAGCTCGCGCCGCACCCCCGGGATCCTCGGGCCCGGTCGCCTTCCAGTCCTCACCTGGAGCCCCGGCGCGCACGGAGAACTGACAGTGCGCCCCACGCCGGAATCACGCCCCAGCGCGCGGCCACTGTGACCGATCACCGACCCTGAAGGCAGACAACGTGCGTACGTACTCTCCCAAGCCTGGCGATGCCGACCGCCAGTGGCACATCATCGATGCCACCGACGTCGTCCTCGGCCGCCTGGCCACCCACACCGCCACCCTGCTGCGCGGAAAGCACAAGCCGACGTTCGCCCCCCACATGGACATGGGCGACTTCGTCATCATCGTGAACGCCGAGAAGGTGGCCCTCACCGGCGCCAAGCTCGAGAAGAAGCGCGCCTACCGCCACTCGGGCTACCCGGGCGGCCTGAAGTCGCAGAGCTACGCCGAGCTCCTCGAGACCAACCCGGTCCGCGCCGTGGAGAAGGCCGTCCGCGGCATGCTCCCCAAGAACTCGCTGGCCGACCAGCAGATGGGCAAGCTCAAGGTGTACCGCGGTGCCGAGCACCCGCACGCCGCCCAGCAGCCCGCCACCTTCGAGATCGGCCAGGTCGCCCAGTGACCCTGGCGACCGCCTGAGACTTTTCCTGAGGAGAACCATGAGCATCAATGAGCATGAGGACGTGGAGCTGACCAGCTACACCTCCGAGTCGTCCGCCACCGCCTCCACCGACGAGGCCGCCGTGTCCGAGCGTCCCGCCCTGACCGTCCCCGGTGCAGCCGTCGGCCGCCGCAAGGAGGCCGTGGCGCGCGTCCGCCTCATCCCCGGCTCCGGCCAGTGGACCGTGAACGGCCGCACCCTGGAGAACTACTTCCCCAACAAGCTGCACCAGCAGGAGGTCAACGACCCCTTCACGCTGCTGGAGCTCGCCGGCGCGTACGACGTGATCGCCCGCATCCACGGCGGCGGCCCCTCCGGCCAGGCCGGTGCGCTGCGCCTGGGCATCTCCCGCGCCCTGAACGAGATCGACCGCGAGCACAACCGCGCCGCCCTCAAGAAGGCCGGCTTCCTCACCCGTGACGCCCGCGTCATCGAGCGCAAGAAGGCCGGCCTCAAGAAGGCCCGCAAGGCCTCGCAGTTCTCGAAGCGCTGATCCGCGCCTCGGCTCCGGCCGACCGGATCCGCCCCGCAGACCCCGTGTCACCGTTCCCCGGTGGCGCGGGGTCTGCCGCGTCCGGCGCCTAGACTGTGAGGGTCCCCGCAGTGCGGCGGGGGCTCGCCCGGGGCGTGAGGGCTCCCGCCGGTGGCGCGAGACGTGTGAGAGCCACGAGGAGATCCGCCATGGCAGATTCATCCCGCCACCCGGAGGACGCCCCCCAGGAGGCCCAGGGCCAGGCGCAGACCGACGCGCCGGCGTCGCCGGAGAGCACCCCCGTCCACGTGCTGGAGGCGGGGGATTCCGATCTCCCGTTCGCCGTGACCCACGACTACGCCGCGGAGGTCGACGAGATCCACGAGCTCGGCCGCAAGCTGCGCGGGGACAAGGCCCTGCCGACCCCGGACCCGCTCGCGTGGCGCGAGGGCTACCCCTACGAGACGAAGATCAGCCGACGCCTCTACGAGCGCCGCAAGCGCGAGCTCCAGATCGAGCTGCTGAAGATGCAGCTGTGGGTCAAGGAGACGGGCCAGAAGGTCCTGATCATCTTCGAGGGGCGCGACGCGGCCGGCAAGGGCGGCGCGATCAAGCGCTTCAACGAGCACCTCAACCCGCGCGGCGCCCGCACCGTGGCCCTCGAGAAGCCCACCGAGGCCGAGGCCTCGCAGTGGTACTTCCAGCGCTACATCCAGCACCTGCCCTCCGGCGGGGAGATCGTGATGTTCGACCGGTCCTGGTACAACCGGGCCGGCGTCGAGCGCGTCATGGGCTACTGCACGCCGCCGCAGTACCTCGAGTTCATGCGGGAGACCCCGGAGCTCGAGCGCATGCTGGTCAACTCCGGCATCCACCTCGTGAAGTTCTGGTTCTCCGTCTCCCAGCGCGAGCAGCTCAACCGCTTCGCCTCCCGCGAGACCGATCCCGTCCGCCGCTGGAAGCTCTCGCCCACCGACATGGCCTCCCTCGACAAGTGGGACGACTACACGAACGCCAAGGAGGCCATGTTCTTCTACACGCACACGGCCGACGCGCCGTGGACCGTGGTGAAGTCCAACGACAAGAAGCGCGCGCGCCTCGAGGCCATCCGGCACGTGCTGCACACGCTCCCGTACCCGGACAAGGACGCGCGGATCGTGCACGCCCCGGACCCGCTCATCTGCGCACCCGCGACGGACCTGTTCGAGATGGGCGAGGACCACGACAGCGGCTCCTTCCCGCGCGTGCGCTGAGCACGTCCGGGACGCGGCGGCCCGCCGAGGCCCCCGCATGACGCGGCGGCCCGCCGAGGCCCCCGCATGACGACGGCGCCCCGCCCTGAACTGCTCCCCGGAAGTTGGACTGGTTTCTACAGCGTAGCCAGGGCCGTGGCCCCGAGGGCCTGACACCGATACTGCATCGGGGTCAGGCCC
>NZ_JBFBLX010000011.1:0-85332 GCF_040702705.1 Micrococcus sp. NPDC078436
GGTCCCCACCCCTCCCCCACGGCCCACCCCCCCCCCCACCGCGCCGCGGCCCTCCACCTCTCGATCGAGTCGGGGCCGCGTCGCGTTCCGGGGGACGCCTCAGGATCGCGGTGCGGCGTCCCGCTGGGTGGCGAGCTCGATCTGCCGGCGGCGCTCGTCCGCGGCGCGGCGGGTCAACTCCGCACCGGCCTCCGGATCCCGGGTCAGGTTCTCCCCGGACTCGGGGTCGAACAGGTGCAGGCGGGAGGTGTCCACCCACAGGTCCAGGGGCGTCCCGGGGCGGGCCAGGGACTCCGCGGAGAGCGTGGTCACGACGACGGGGCGCATCTCGTCCGCGTCCAGGTCCTTCGCGAGGTCTGCGAGCACGCCCGCGACCTCGGGGTCCGGCTGGAACTCGATGTAGCCGTACTGCTCGTGGCCCAGCCACTCGAGGTGGGTGAGGGAGGCCCGGAACACGGAGCCCGCCGCCTTCTTGTCCTCGTCCACGAGGGAGGCGTCCTCGAAGAACTCAGGGCGCAGGCCGACGAGGACGAGGTCCCGGCCGGCGGCCGCGCGCGCCTTCGCCTCGGGGATCGGGATGTCGCCGATCGGGGAGGACAGGACGTGCCGTCCGCCCTCGGAGCGCAGAGAGGCGGGCAGGAAGTTCATGGACGGCGAGCCGATGAAGCCGGCCACGAACAGGTTCAGCGGCTGCTCGTAGAGCTCGCGCGGGCTGGCGACCTGCTGGAGCACGCCCTTCTTGAGCACGGCCACGCGGTCGCCGAGCGTCATGGCCTCGGTCTGGTCATGGGTCACGTACACGGAGGTGGTGGCCAGGCGACGCTGCAGCTGGGAGATCTCCGCGCGCATCTGGCCGCGGAGCTTGGCGTCCAGGTTGGAGAGCGGCTCGTCGAAGAGGAACGCGTCCGCCTCGCGGACGATCGCGCGGCCCATGGCCACGCGCTGGCGCTGGCCGCCGGAGAGGTTGCCCGGCTTGCGCTCCAGGTGGTCTGTCAGCTCGAGGACGCGGGCGGCGTCGCGCACCTTGCGGTCGATCTCCTCGTCGGAGGGCTTGCCGTCGCGGACGAGGCGCAGCGGGAACGCGATGTTCTCGTACACCGTCAGGTGGGGGTAGAGCGCGTAGTTCTGGAACACCATCGCGAGGTTGCGGTCCTTGGGGGCCGCCTCGTTCACGCGGCGCCCGCCGATCAGCAGCTCGCCGTCGGTGATGTCCTCGAGGCCCACGATCATGCGCAGGAGCGTGGACTTGCCGGAGCCGGAGGGGCCCACGAGGATGACGAACTCGCCGTCCTCGATGTCGAGGTTCACGTCCGAGATGGCGTGGTAGCCGTCGTCGTAGGTCTTGTCGATGTGGTTCAGGGTGATGGAGGCCATGGGGTGGGTCCTTTCGGGAAGGTCTCGTTCGCGGGCCTCAGCCCTTGACCGCGCCGTTGGTCAGACCGGCGACGATCTGGCGCTGGAAGAGCAGCACCAGGATCACGATCGGGATGGTCACGATGATGGCGGCCGCGGAGATCGCGCCCGTGGGCGACTCGAACTGCGAGGCGCCGGTGAAGAAGGCCAGCGCGGCGGGGACCGTGCGGGCGTCCTCGGTGGAGGTCAGCGAGATGCCGAACACGAAGTCGTTCCACGCGATGAAGAAGGCGATGATCGCCGTCGTGAAGACACCGGGGGCGGCCAGCGGCACGATCACCTTGCGGAAGGCCTCGAGCGGCGTGGCCCCGTCCACCTGAGCGGCCTGGTCCAGCTCCCACGGGATCTGCCGGAAGAACGCGGTCAGGGTCCAGATGGAGATCGGCAGCGTCAGGGACAGGTAGGGGATGATCAGGCCGAGCCAGGTGTCGTAGAGCCCGAGCGTGCGCCACATGTTGAACAGGGGCGTGACGAGCGAGATCACGGGGAACATGGACACCATGAGTGACACGGTGAGCACGAGCTTCTTGCCCGGGAAGTCCAGGCGGGCGATCGCGTAGGCGCACAGCGTGGCCAGGACGACGGCGATCAGGGTGGCGATCACCGTGATGCCGATCGAGTTGCGCAGCGCCGTGAGGAACAGCTCGCGGGAGCCGCCCACGAAGATCTCCTCGTAGTTGACCGTGGACCACTGCGTGGGCAGCAGCTTCCCGTTCGCCAGGTCCGCGGGCGTCTTGAAGCTCGTGGCGAAGATGGAGAACAGCGGGAAGAGGCACCACACGCCGATCACCACGGCGAGGAGCCACCACAGCAGGCTCTGGCGGGCGGCGCCTGGACGGCGGGCGGAGGTATGGCGGTCGACGGGAGCCGTGGTCAGCTCGGGGTGGTCGGCGGGTTCGACCGACGGGACGGGGACGGCGCTGCTCACTTGGAACCTCCTCGGTCGGCCAGGTCCACCTTGAAGACCTTCATCGCGATGAACGCCATCAGCGCCACGCACAGGAACAGGAGCACGGAGATCGCGGAGCCCATGCCGATCTCGAGCCGTCCGATGGAGGTGCGGTAGGCCAGCAGCGAGAGGACCTCGGTGCCGTAGGCGCCGTTGGTCATGATGTAGATGGAGTCGAAGATGCGGAACGCGTCCATCGCGCGGAACAGCACGGCCACCATGATGGACGCCTTCATGGTCGGCAGGATCACGAGGCGCATGCGCTGCCACCACGAGGCGCCGTCCACGGCGGCTGCCTCGGTGAGGTCGCCCGGCACCTGGGCCAGGCCGGCCAGCAGGAGCAGGGAGATGAACGGCGTGGTCTTCCAGATCTCCGAGAGCATGATCACGGACAGCGCCGTGGAGCCCTGGGCGAACCAGTTCAGGTCCGTGCTGATCCCCGGCACCCAGTCGAACCAGTGGTTGATGAAGCCGGAGTCGATGGAGAACATGTAGAACCACGCGAAGGCGGACACCACGGTGATGATGCCGTAGGGCACCAGGATCATGGTGCGGATCAGCCCGCGGGTGCTCGTGATGGCGTGGTGCATGGCCAGGGCCAGCAGGAAGCCGAGGATCAGCTCCACCACCACGGTGACCAGGGTGATCAGCAGAGTGATCCCGAGGTCCCGCCAGAAGACCGGGTCGGAGAGGATCACGCCGTAGTTGCCGAGCCCCACGAACTCCCGCTCCCCCGGCGCCGTCAAGCGGTAGGTGAACAGCGAGTCGTAGAGCGCCTGCAGGATCGGGTAGAGCACCACGAACAGCATGACGAAGAACGCCGGGCCGGCGAGCATCCAGCCGAGGCGGGCCTCGGACGTCGCGCGAGCGGACTTCCGACGGCGCGGCCGGCGCGACTGCTCCGGTGCGGTGATGGACGTGACAGCGGTGCTCACAGCAGGCGCTCCCCTCGGAGGACTTCCTGGATGAAGGCGTCGGTCTCGGCCGGGGTGACGGCCGGGTCCACGTTCGACGGCGGCGCGTAGCGCTGCTGGATCGCGGTGGACACCTCGTTGTAGTACGGCGTCTGCGGGCGCGGTGCGCCCTGTTCCAGGGACTCCCGGATCGCGGGCGCCATGGGGTACTTCTCGATGACCTCGGGGTCCTCGTAGGCGACAGGGTCGGCCGGCGGGTTGCCGTTGTCCCGGAAGTACTGGGCCTGGTGCTCGGCGGTGGTGATGCACTGGACCGCCTTCCACGCGAGGTCCGCGTGCTCGGACTTCGCGCCCACGCCCAGGTTGATGCCGCCCACGGGCGGGGCGGAGTCCTTCCCCTGCGTCGTCTGGGGGTAGAGGGCCCAGCCGATGTCCTCGGGGAGGTCCTCCGGCAGGGAGCCCTCCTTGACGGAGGCGAGGGTGGCCGGCCACACGAACGGCCAGTTCACCATGAAGGACCCGGACTCGCCCTGGAAGAGCAGCATCGAGGCGTTCTCGTCCTGTGTGGGGAGGCCGGCGCTGCCGAGCCCCTCCTTGCCGATCGTGGAGATGATCTCGGCGGCCTTGCGGCCGGCCTCGGACCCGAAGTTCGTCTGCACCTCGTCCGCGGGCGCGTCGGGGTTGGCGAGGATGTGCTCGCCACCGCCCTCCACGAGGGCGTTGAGCCACACGGTCATCGACTCCCCGCGGGCGCCCTGGACGCCCAGCTCCTTGTCCTGCTCGCGGGCCACCTCGATGAGCTGGTCCCACGTGACGGGCTGGGACATGTCCAGCCCGGCCTCCTCGGCCACCGACTTGCGGTACCACAGCAGCTGCGTGTTGGCCCAGAACGGGACCGTGACGATCTCGTCCTTCCATGTGGCGCCGGCCAACGCACCCTCGAGGGCGTGCTCCCTCGCCTGCTGCTGCAGATCCTCCGGCACGGGGGCCAGGAAGCCGGGCTCCGCGAGCTCGGGGACGAAGGGCGGGTCGAGGGACATGATGTCCATCGAGGTGTCGCCCGCCGCGAGCCGGCGCGTCAGCTGCTCCCGCTGGGAGGCCGCGTCCGTGGGCAACATGGACGTCTCGACGGCGTACTCGCCGCCGGCCGCGTCCGTGCACTGCTTCGCGATGGCCGCCTGCCCGCCGTCGTCCGGGTTGGTGTACCAGGTGAGGGTGGGCGCCCCCTCCTCCGCCGGGGCGCATCCGGCCAGGATGAGCGCTCCGGCGGTCATCACGGAGGCCATCGTCGCCCCCCGTGAGAGCCGAGCCCGCTGCTGTCTCGTCACTGCAAACCTCGTTCGCTCCGGGAGATGTGACACACACCCTACTCCTCGCGGATGCGCGTGGCCCACCTCACATCAGGCGCCGGCGGCGCGCTTCGTCTTCGCCGTGGGCGACGCCGTCGCGGGGTCCTCAGGCCACGGGTGCTTGGGGTAGCGGCCCCGGTTCTCCGCGCGCACGTGGGCGTAGGGCCCCGCCCAGAAGGAGGGCAGGTCCGCGGTGACGGCGAGCGGCCGCCCCGCCGGGGAGAGCAGGTGCAGCACCACGGGCAGCCGGCCGTCCGCCACGGCGGGGCTCTGCGCGGCCCCCAGGAACTCCTGCAGCTTGGCCGCCACCACCGGCGCCGTCTCCTCGTCCGTGGCCGGGTACTCCACGGCCGCCGTCCGCCCGCTGGGGATGGGCAGCCGTTCGGGGGCCAGCTCGTCGAGGCGCCCGGCCTCCGGCCACGGCAGGATCCCGCGCAGCAGCCCGGCGACGTCCACGGAGGCGGCCGAGCGGCCCGCCGCGAGCTCCGCCGCGATCCCGGCCACGAGCGGCCCGAGGTCCGGGAGGGCGGCGGCGGAGAGGTCCGGCCACGGCCGGCCCAGCACCCGGTGCAGGAGGTGGACGCGGCGGCGAAGGCGCTCCCCCGCACCTGGTCCGGCCCCGGGCTCGAAGCGGGCCAGCCCCTCCGCGGCCAGGGCGGCGCGCACGGCGTCCGCGGCCGCGGCGGCGTCGACGCGCGCGGGCCCCTCCGCGAGCGGGATCGCCCCCAGCATCGTCCTGCGGCGGCCCGTGAGCCGTCCGCCCTTCCACGCCGCGTCCGCCTCGTCCCGGAGGAGTGCCGCCGCGGCGTCCGCGGCGATCTCCCGGGTGATCGGGGCGGCCGCGCGGATCACGGCGCCGGTGCCCTCGGCGTCGCCGGCGGCGCGGGAGGCCTCCGCGACGGCGAGCCACGCCGCGCCCCGCAGCTCTCCCCCGCCGCTGCGCGGCAGGGATGCGCGCGTCCCCGAGGCGAGCAGGTAGGCGTCCGTGTCCTCCACCCGCCGCGCCACCCGGCCCGGGGCGCTCAGTGCGACGACGATGCCCGCCGCGTGCGCGGCCCGGCCCCCGTCAGCGCCCCCGTCGGAGGCCCGGCCGGCGCGTCGCCCCGTCTCCCGTCCGCCGCTCGACCCCCGGGTCACGATCCGCTCGAGCCGCTCGGCCTCCCGCCGCCATCGGCCGGACTCGGGGTGGCCCCCACCCCGCAGCGCGGCGAGCAGCGCCTCGAGGTCGGCGCCGGGCGCGCGCACGTCGAGGGCGAGGAGGGCCACGGCCGCGGCGGCGGCGCGCGCGCCCACGCGGTCCGCGCCGGCCAGGAGCGCGTGGCCGAGCGCCGGGTCCACCGGCAGGCCGGCCAGGACCGTCCCGTGCGCCGTGATGCGGCCGTCCCCGTCCACGGCGCCGAGCTCGGCGAGCGTTCGACGGGCCTCGGCCATCGCGTCGGCGGGCGGGTCCTCGGGCAGCACCACGCCCTCTCCGCCCGGCGCGCCCCACGCGGCGAGCGCGAGCGCCACGGGGGCGAGGTCCACCACGGCCAGGGCCGGCGTCGGGGCGGCGGGGGCGGCGCCGAGGGCCGCGGCACTGTGGCAGCGCACCACCGTGCCGGGGCCGAGGCGGGCGGCGCGGCCCGCCCGCTGGCCGGCGGCCGCGCGGGAGGCCTGCACCGTGACAAGGCCGGTCATGCCGCGGCCACGGTCCCGCCGGGGCTCGCGCGCCAGCCCGGAGTCGACGACGAGACGGACCCCCGGGACGGTCAGGGAGGACTCGGCCACCGCCGTCGTGACCACCACGCGGGGGACCTCCGGCCGCGTGCGTCCGGCGAGGGCGGCGTCCTGCTCGGCGGCCTCCTGGCGGCCGTGCAGGGTGTGCACCTCGGTGCCGGGGGCGCGCCGCGTGATGCGCTCGGCCACCGCCTCCACCTCCGCGACGCCGGGGAGGAAGACGAGCGCGTCCACGGTGGGGTCGGCCGCGAGGGCCTCCGCGTGGGAGCGGACGGCGACGTCGGCCACGTGGTCCAGGAAGGCCCGCTCGACGCGGCCGTCCGCGGTGAGGCGCGGGGCGCCGAACGGGGCGTGCTCCTCGCGCAGCGGGTGCAGGACGGCCGGGGTGCGCACCACCGGGACGGCGTCGGCGTCGACGCCCATGCCGGCGGCCCAGCGAGCGGACAGGGACTCGGCGTCCACCGTGGCGGACATGGCCACGAGCAGCAGCTCGGGACGCAGCTGCCGCAGGTCGGCGAGGAGGGCGAACAGGACGTCCGTGTCCAGGTCGCGCTCGTGGACCTCGTCCAGGATCACGGCACCGACGCCGTCGAGGCCCGGGTCGGCCAGGAGGCGGCGCAGCAGCAGGCCCGGAGTCACGAACTCGACCGCCGAGCGGCCTCCGCCCACCGACTCGCCGCGCACCGCGTAGCCGACTGCGTCGTCAGGATCGTCTGAGCCGACGGCCATGTGCAGGCGCCGCCACGCGGCGCGCACGGCCACCCGGCGCGGCTGCGTGACCAGGGTGCGCCCGCCGCCCTGCCGCGCGAGCCGGACGGCGACGGCGGGCGGCACCACGGTGGTCTTGCCCGTGCCGGGCGGGGCGTGGACCACGGCGGCCCCGTGCGCCTCGAGGGCGGCCTCCAGCTCGGGCAGCACCGCGGTGACCGTGAGGCCGTCCCCGAGCGCATCGAGGGCGGCCGCGATCCGGCCCTGCGGCGTCGCGGGCGGGGCCCCCGGCCGGCGGGAGGCGACGGGGTCCGAGGGCGTGCGGGGGCGGCTGGCGGAGGTGGGCATCACCGTCCATTGTGGCGGCCGCCGCGGATCTGTCCGGCGCGCGGGGCACTGACTAGGCTGAGGCGCATGATGACTCCCGTCCAGGACCACCTCGACCGCCTGACCGCCGCCTTCCCCGGCGACGACGAGGGCAGGGGCGGCCTGGGCGTGGCCGTGACCCTCGTGGACGGGCACCGCTACGTCTCCGGCTCCTCGGCCGCCGTGCCGCTGGCGGCCCTGGCCTCCCCCGTCCTCCACGCCCTCGCCGTGGAGGACCTCGGCGTGGCGGGCGTGGCCGAGCGGGTGGGCGGCACGCCCGTCCCGGAGGACGACTCCCGGCTCGAGGTGGAGGCGGAGACGGGACGCGCGTTCAACCCGCTGCAGAACACGGGCGTGGTGGCCACCGCCGCCCTCGTCAAGGGCCGCGGCGGGCGCGACCGGGCCGGGCGCCTGCTCCAGCTGCTCTCCACCCTCCTGGACCGCGAGGTCAGCGTCACGGAGACGGCCGTCAAGGTGGAGAACCGCGCCCAGCACCAGACGCGCGCCGCCGCGTGGCTGCTGAAGTCCCTGGACGTGCTGGACACGGACCCGGAGCCCCTGCTCGAGGACCTCGCGACCCTGCGCGCCGTGCCCGTGAAGGTCGAGGACCTCGCCCTCGTGGCGGGCACCCTGGCCCACGGCGGCATCCACCCCGTCACCGGGGCCCGCGTGCTGGAGGAGGAGACCGTCCGCGCCGTGCTCTCCGTGCTGGACTCGTGCGGCATGGACACCCGGCAGCCCCTGTGGGCGTACGACGTCGGCCAGCCCGGCTGGGCGTCCACCCGCGGCGGCACGATCATGGTGGTCGTGCCCGGGCACATGGGCCTGGCCCTGCAGGCGCCTGATCTGGACGAGCACCGCGTGTCCGCCGCCGGCATGGCCGCGCTGCGCTGCATCGTGGAGGACTTCGAGCTGCACCCCTCCGTGGTCACCGGCTCGCCCCGGGCCGCCTTCCGCGCCCACTACCGCGTGGACCAGGCACCCTCCGGCGCGGTGCGCAGCGCCCAGGTGCAGGACGCACTGGACGCGTTCGGGGACACGGTGCACGTGCTGGAGCTGGGCGGGCACGTCGGGTTCAGCCAGGTGGACGCGCTCGCCCGCGTGGTGCGCGGCCTCCCGGACGAGCTGGAGACCCTGCTCGTGGACATCCGGTCCGTCAGCACCGTGACCCGCTCCGCCCGCCTGCTCGTGGCGCGGTGGTTCGCCTATGCCCTGGACTCGGGGTTGGACGTGGTGCTCGTGGACCGGGACGAGGCCATGGTGGCGGAGCTGATGGCCGCCGTCGAGGAGTCCGTGGACGTGAGCCTGCCGGATCCCCGCCAGGAGGCCGCGCGGGACCTCGAGTCCGCCCCGGACCGCCCGGAGTTCCTGTTCTTCGACTCCCGCTCCCGGGCCATCCAGTGGGCCGAGCAGCGCCTGCTGGTCCGCCACGCCCCGCAGCTGCTGCCCCACTCGCAGGAGGAGGCCGCGGTGGCGCCCCTGCTGCAGCACCTCTCCGCCGAGGACGCGGGCCTGCTCGAGTCCATGATGGACGAGCGCGTGTACACGGACGGGCAGATCATCCGCCGCGCGGGCCAGCCCTTCGGCGGCATCTACGTGATCACGTCCGGCCGCGTGGAGCTCACGGGGCAGGGCACGGGCGGGCGGCGCACCCGCAGGACCGTGCTCACCCCGGGGATGACCTTCGGCGAGATGGCGCTCGGCCAGTCCGGCCGCCAGCCCTCCACGGTGCGCGCCCGTGGCGACGTCACCGCCCGGGTCCTGACCGCGCACGTGATGTACGCCCTGCAGGAGGGGTCCCCGCAGCTGGCCATCAAGCTGTGGGAGGCGCTGGCGCGCGACGCCTTCACTGCCCTGAGCCAGCTCATCCGCGAGACGGGCGCCCTGCAGGACTGAGGGCCGACGGGCTCGGCGCGGCCGTGGCGTGGCGACCGCACTGCGCGGCGACCGCGGCGGGCGACTCAGCGCCCGAGCACGTGGCGCAGCGCGCCCTCCAGCTCGTCGTCCCGCATCGCATAGCCCGAGTCCACGAGTCGCCCGGCCTCCACCTTCTGGTCCGCGCGGACGGTCTCCGCGTCCCCCTCCGCGCCGAGCAGGAGCCGCGGCCCGAAGGCGGGCACCGGCAGCACGGACGGACGGTGCAGCACGCGGCCCAGCACGGTGGCGAACTCCTTGGCCGTGACGGGCTCGGGGGCGACGGCGTTGAGCGGCCCGGCCACGTCGTCGTCGAGCACCGCGTGAGCGAAGGCCCCGGCGACGTCGTCGACCCCCACCCAGCTGACCCACGGGCTCCCGTCGTGGCTCTCGCCGCCGGAGGTGGCCATGGGGCCGCCGAGCCCGGCGAGGAAGAGCGGCAGCACCTGCTGGAGCATGCCGCCTGCGGGGCTGAGCACCACGCCCACCCGCACGCGGGCCACCCGGGCGCCGAAGGCCTCGGCCCGCACGGCCTCGGCCTCCCAGGCCGCGCAGACCTCCGCGAGGAAGTCGTCGCCGGGCTCGAGCTCCTCCCCGAGCCCCGCGCCGAACGGGCCGGTGCCGGCGTGCGCGCCGTAGTAGCCGATGGCCGAGCAGTTCACGAGCGCGGGGACCCGGGGCAGGCGCCCCATCGCGTCGACGAGGGTGCGCGTGCCGCGCACACGGGAGTCATGCACGGCCTCCTTGTGCGCGTCCGTGAAGCGGCCGGCGATCGGCTCCCCCGCGAGGTTGACGATCACGTCCACCTGGGACAGCGCGGACTCGTCCACCCGCTCGCGCGCCGGGTCCCACAGGGCGGCGTCCGGGGCCGCAGCCTGCTCCGGGCTGCGCACGAGGCGGATCACGCGGTGCCCGCCGCTCATGAGCAGCGCGGTCAGCTGGGCGCCGATCAGCCCGGACGCCCCGGTGACCGCCACGGTGCGCGCGGGCCCGCCGGTGAGCGGGCCGGGGTGTGCGGCGTGGAAGGCGAGGTCGTCGGCCATCACGCGGGCGCGGTAGGCGAACTGGCGGCGCAGCTCGGCCTCGAAGCCGCGGCCGGCCCATGCGGCCGCGGTGCCGCCGATGCCGGGCACACGGCCCAGCAGCCCCTCCCCCGGCAGCACGTACTCGATGCGGTCCAGCACCACCGTGCCCGGGGTGCCGGCGGCCGTGTCCGCCTCACCGGCGGCTGCGTCCTCCAGAGTGTGCGTGTGCGTCCAGGAGCGCAGGGGGCCCGAGACCATCTCGTCCCGGAACATCCGGCCCTCCTCGTATGCCGTGTGCCGCGCGTGCCACGGCACCTTGGGCGTGGCGGCCGCCGGGATGCGGGAGGACACGGCGTCCGGCAGCATGCCGGCCAGCAGGCCCCGGGAGGTGTCCGCGAGCAGTCCGAGCGAGCCCGGCGGGCTGATGCGCAGTCGGGTCTCCGAGCCGACCGCCAGGCCGTTCGTGGGACCGTGCACGAGTTCGGAGGCGAACGGCGGGTTCATGCGCTGGAGCGCCCCGGGGTTGGCCAGCCAGCGGAACACGACGTCGCGGGGGTGGCGCAGGAGGGTGCGGTGCTCGAACACGTGGGTCTCGGTCATGCCCTCACCCTGGCACACCGGAGCGGGGCGCGCCCGGGCTGACGGACAATGGGGGCATGGACTTCGCCCCCGAGCTGCGCTGGACCGCCGCCGCCCTCCCCGACACGGGCCTGAACCTCGTGGCCGTGTACTCCCCCGAGGACCACACCGTGCGGGCCTCCGGGGTGGCCGTCCCCGACGACGGCGAGCCGCACGCCGCGGCGATCGGCCGCCTCCTGCTGACGCTGATGGACCGACTGGCCGTGCTGGACCCGCCGACGGCGGACCGCGAGATGCACCCGCTGCCGGTCGAGCCCCGTGCGGGCGTGGCGCAGCCCGTGGCCGATGCGCTCGGGGCGTATGCGGCCGGCGACGTCGCCGCGCTCGACGCCCTTGCGGTGACGCAGCCGGGCACCGCCTTCCGCCAGGCCGCGTGGGCGGCGCTGCGGGGGATCACGCCCGGCGCGCCCGTCTCCTACACGGAGCTGGCCCAGCGCGCCGGGTCGCCGCGAGCCGTGCGTGCCGCCGGCGGGGCGTGCGCCGCGAACCTGGTGGCCGTCGTCGTGCCGTGCCACCGCGTGGTGCCGACCTCCGGCGGGGTCGGACAGTACCTGTACGGCCCCGCCGCCAAGCGGGCGCTGCTGGAGCACGAGGCGCGGCACGTGGCCTGACCCCCGGGCGCACGAGGGCCCCGGCACCATGACGGTGCCGGGGCCCTCGTGATGTCCCGCCCCCTGAGGGGACGCCGGTCTCCGTGGATCAGACGGACAGCTTGTCCATGATCGCGTTCAGCGTGGCAGAGGGACGCATGACGTCGACGACCTTGTCCATGGACGGCGCGTAGTAGCCCTCGATGTCCACGGGCTTGCCCTGCACACCGTTGAGCTCGGAGACGATCTTCTCCTCGTTCGCGGCGAGCTCCTCGGCGATCGGCGTCACGGCGTCGGCCAGGGCCTGGTCCTCGGTCTGCTTCGCCAGCTCCTGCGCCCAGTACAGGGCCAGGTAGAAGTGCGAGCCGCGGTTGTCGAGCTGCCCGGCCTTGCGCTCGGGGGACTTGCCCTCGATCAGCAGGGTGCCGGTGGCGGCGTCGAGCGTGTCGGCGAGCACCTGGGCGCGGGCGTTGCCGTTCGCCGTCGCCTCGTGCTCGAAGGACACGGCCAGCGCGAGGAACTCGCCGAGGGAGTCCCAGCGCAGGTGGTTCTCCTCGACGAGCTGCTGCACGTGCTTCGGGGCGGAGCCGCCGGCGCCGGTCTCGAACAGGCCGCCGCCGTTGAGCAGCGGGACCACGGAGAGCATCTTGGCGGAGGTGCCCAGCTCGAGGATCGGGAACAGGTCCGTGTTGTAGTCACGGAGCACGTTGCCGGTCACGGAGATGGTGTCCTCGCCGCGGCGGATGCGCTCGATGGAGAACTTCGTGGCCTCCACCGGGGACATGATGCGGATGTCCAGGCCCTCGGTGTCGTGGTCCTTGAGGTACTCCTCGACCTTCGTGATGAGCTCGCGGTCGTGGGCGCGGGACTCGTCCAGCCAGAACACGGCGGGGGTCTGGGAGGCGCGGGCGCGGGTCACGGCCAGCTTCACCCAGTCGCGCACCGCGACGTCCTTGGTCTGGCAGGCGCGCCAGATGTCGCCCTCGCCGACCTCATGGGAGATCAGGGTCTCCCCGGCCGCGTTCTTCACGGCGACGGTGCCCGCTGCGTCCATGACGAACGTCTTGTCGTGCGAGCCGTACTCCTCGGCCTTCTGCGCCATGAGGCCGACGTTCGGCACGGTGCCCATGGTGGTCGGGTCGAAGGCGCCGTTGGCCTTGCAGTCCTCGACGACGGCCTGGTAGATGCCGGCATAGGAGGAGTCCGGGAGCACCGCGAGGGTGTCGCGCTCGGCGCCGTCCTTGTCCCACATGTGGCCCGAGGTGCGGATCATGGCCGGCATGGAGGCGTCCACGATCACGTCGGAGGGCACGTGCAGGTTGGTGATGCCCTTGTCCGAGTTCACCATCGCCACGTCCGGGCCGTTCTCGTAGGCCTCGGCGATGGCCTTGCGCACGCCCTCGGCGGTCTCGGCGTCGAGCTTGTCCAGCCCGCCCTCGATGGCGGCGAGGCCGTTGTTCGGGTCCAGGCCCGCGGCGGCCAGCTGGTCGCCGTACTGCGCGAACAGGTCCGCGAAGTAGGCCTTCACGACGTGGCCGAAGATCACCGGGTCGGACACCTTCATCATGGTGGCCTTCAGGTGGGCGGAGAAGAGGATGCCCTCCTCCTTCGCGCGCGCCACCTGCTCGGCGAGGAACGCGTCCAGCGCCTTCGCGGACATGAACGTGCCGTCGATGACCTCGCCCTCGAGGACCTTCAGGCCCTCCTTGAGGACCTCGGCGGACCCGTCGGCGCCCGTGAACTCGATGCTCAGCGTGTCGTCCGCCGGCATTGTCACGGACTTCTCGTTCGCGCGGAAGTCGTCCGCGCCCATCGTAGCGACGGCGGTCTTGGAGTCCGCGGACCACGCGCCCATCGAGTGGGGGAACTTCTTGGCGTAGTTCTTCACGGCCTTGGGCGCGCGACGGTCCGAGTTGCCCTCGCGCAGCACCGGGTTCACGGCGGAGCCCTTGACGGAGTCGTAGCGCTTGCGGGCGTCCTTCTCCTCGTCGGTCTGCGGGTCGTCGAGGTAGTCCGGCAGGGCGTAGCCGTCGGCCTGGAGCTCCTTGACCGCGGCGCGCAGCTGCGGCACGGAGGCGGAGATGTTCGGGAGCTTGATGACGTTGGCCTCGGGGGTCTTCACGAGCTCGCCGAGCTCGGCGAGGGCGTCGTCGACGCGCTGGTCCTCGGGGAGGACGTCCTTGAAGGCGGCGAGGATGCGGCCGGCCAGGGAGATGTCCCGGGTCTCGATCTCGACGCCGGCGGTGCCCGCGTAGGCGCGCACGATCGGCAGCAGGGAGGCGGTCGCCAGCATGGGCGCCTCGTCGGTGAGCGTGTAGATGATCTTCGACATGCGGATCTCTCCATTCTGGCCGCGCCCGGGGGCACGTCCGTGGTCGGCATGGGACGGGTGTCTCACCGCCAATCTACCCGGCGGGTCGCCCGCGTCAGAGCGTGTGGACGCGCGCGACGCCGGCGGGCACGCCCCGGCTGCGCGCTGTCAGCGGGGCTCGGGACCCTGCCGGTCCGGACCCTCCGACGAGTACCAGCCCGGCCTCCTGTCCGCCGATGCCGGCGGCGCGGCCGGGGAGCGGGCGCCGAGGCCGTCGTCCACGCCGGCCTCGCCGCCGGGGTGCGTGCCCGACGCGGCCCTCGAGCCTTGGAACGCCGCCCCGAGGCGCGCGGCGTGATCGATCTGCTCCTGCGCTGCCCGGCGCCGGCGCTCCGCCGCCGCGAAGGACTGCCACGCTCCGACGGCCATGATGGCGGCGAAGGCGAGGCCCATCAGCCCGAAGAAGGAGCCGAGGGCGGAGAGCGCGGCGGCCAGGGCGAGGGCGACCAGGCCGAGGCCGAGCGCCGCGTGGCCGGCCCATGGACGCCCGACGGCACGCCGCTTCCCCGCCGCGGCCAGAGGGAGTCGGGCGATGGCGCCCACCACCATGCACGCGAGCAGCCCTGCCCAGCCGCTGCCGATCAGCACCTCGGTCATCATGCCGTCCCCCATCATGCGCCCAGACTAGACACCGCCGGGGGCGGACGCCATGGTCAGCCGTGGAAGAAGTGCCGCGCCCCGGTGAGGTACATCGTGATCCCGGCCGCCTCGGCCGCGGCCACGACCTCCTCGTCCCGCACGGAGCCGCCGGGCTGGACGACGGCCTCGACGCCGGCGTCGATCAGGATCTGCAGACCGTCCGCGAAGGGGAAGAACGCGTCCGAGGCCGCCACGGCGCCGCGGGCCCGCTCAGGGGCGCCGGTGCCGGAGACGTTCTCCGCGCCGCCCGCCGTCGTGATCTCCTTGACCACGTCCTGGCCGCCGGTCTGCGCCGCGCCGAGCGTGTTGGCGCGCTCCACGGCCAGGCGGCACGAGTCGAGGCGGTTGACCTGGCCCATGCCGACGCCCACGGTGGCACCGTCGGAGGCCAGCAGCACGGCGTTCGACTTGGCGGCGCGCACCGCGCGCCACGCGAAGGCGAGGTCGGCCAGCGTGGCCTCGTCGGCGGCGGGACCGGCGGCGCGGGTCCAGGTCGCCGGGTCGTCGCCCTCGGCGTCCACGGCGTCCGCGACCTGCAGCAGCATGCCGCCGGAGACCTGCTTGGCCTCCACGGAGTCGTGGGCGAAGCCCGCCGGCAGGCTCAGCAGGCGCAGGTTCTTCTTCGCGGAGAGGATCTCCACGGCCTCGACGTCGAAGGACGGCGCCACCACGACCTCCGTGAACACGTCCTTGACCTGCTGCGCCATGGCGGCGGTGACGGGGCGGTTGGCCGCGATCACGCCGCCGAACGCGGAGACGGGGTCGCACGCGTGCGCCTTGGCATGCGCCACGGCCACGTCCTCGCCCTCGCCCGCCACGGCCACGCCGCACGGGTTGGCGTGCTTGACGATCGCCACGGCGGGGGCCTTGTGGTCGAAGGCGGCGCGCACGGCGGCGTCCGCGTCCACGTAGTTGTTGTAGCTCATGGCCTTGCCGTGCAGCAGCTCCGCCTGCGCGATGCCCGGGGTGGCCGCGTGGTCCACGTAGAGGGCGGCCGGCTGGTGCGGGTTCTCGCCGTAGCGCAGGCTCGCGGCGCGCTCGAGGGCGAAGCCGGCGTAGGGCGGGAACACGGGGGTCTCGTCCGCGTCCTCGTCGCCGAAGTGGGACGCGGTCCAGGCGGCCACCGCGTTGTCGTAGGCGGCGGTGTGCGCGAAGGCCAGCGAGGCCAGGCGCCTGCGGGTGCGCAGGTCGAAGCCGCCGGACTGGGCCGCGGCCACGACGTCCCCGTAGCGCGCCGGGTCGACGACGATCGCCACGGAGGCGTGGTTCTTCGCCGCGGCGCGGACCATGGAGGGGCCGCCGATGTCGATCTGCTCGACGACGGCGTCCTCCCCGGCGCCCGACTTCACGGTGTCCACGAAGGGGTAGAGGTTCACCACCACGAGGTCGAAGGGCTCCACCTCGAGGTCGCGCAGCTGCGCCACGTGGTCCTCCCGGCGGCGGTCCGCGAGGATGCCGGCGTGCACACGCGGGTGCAGGGTCTTCACGCGGCCGTCCAGGCACTCCTGGAACCCGGTGACGTCGGCGACCTCCGTGACCGGGACGCCGGCGCCGGCGATGCGCTGCGCCGTCGAGCCCGTGGAGACGATCTGCACGCCCGCGGCGTGCAGGCCCGCGGCCAGCTCCTCCAGCCCGGTCTTGTCATAGACGGAGATCAGCGCGCGCTTGAGCGGGACCGTGTCCAGGACGGTGGGGGCGGACTGGGCTGAGGTCACGGGGGACTCTCCTTCGGTGGGGGGATGCGGTGCGGGGCCGCCTCCCAGTCTAGGACCGCGCATAATGGCCCCACACCCGTCCCGCCCGGCCGTCACAAGGGAGCCCGTCACCGTGTCCTCAGCCACCCGCACCTCCCCCCTGGACTCCCCCGCCCCGCCCACCGGCGAGTCCGTCGTGCAGGAGCTGCCCTGGCGCTGGTCCGTCCAGGGCCGGATCTTCCTCATCGGCGGCCTCGGCTTCATGTTCGACGCGTGGGACGTGGCCCTGAACGGCGTCATGATCCCGCTGCTCTCCGCCGAGTGGGGCCTCACGCGGCCCGAGGCGGCCTGGATCGGCACCGCCAACCTCATCGGCATGGGCCTGGGCGCGTTCCTGTGGGGCACCGTGGCCGACCGGATCGGCCGCAAGGCCGCGTTCTCCTGGACCCTCCTCGTGTTCGCCGTCTTCACGGTGGCCGGCGCCCTGGCGGACTCGCTCGTGTGGTTCGCGGCGTTCCGCTTCCTGGCCGGCATCGGCCTGGGCGGCACCATCCCCGTGGACTACGCGCTGGTCAGCGAATTCACTCCGAAGCGGCTGCGGGGCCGCGTGCTCACCGCCATGGACGGCTGGTGGCCGGTGGGCGCGGCCCTGTGCGGCGTGGTCTCCGCATGGCTCGTGAGCACGTGGGGCGACTGGCGTCTGCCCCTGCTCGTCATGGTGCTGCCCGCCCTGCTCGTGTTCGTCGTGCGCCTGGGCATCCCCGAGTCGCCGCTGTTCCTGATGAGCCACCGCCGCGAGGCCGAGGCGCGCCGCGTGATCGACCGGATGGTCGCGGCGACCGGCGCCGAGCCCCGCCCGTACGTGATGCCCGCCGCCCAGGAGCGCCAGGCGGGCGGCCTCGGGGCGATCGGCTCCCAGCTGGCCGCCGTGTGGCGCTTCTCTCCGCGCATCACGGCCGTGGCCTGGGCCCTGTTCGTGACCATCATGCTCACCTACTACATCGCCCTGCAGTGGCTGCCGCAGTTCCTCATCGAGGCCGGCTACGCCGAGGACCGGGCGTTCGTGATGACCTCGGGCATGGCCGCCGTCGGCCTGCTCGGCGTGGTGGTCTCCGCGCTCCTGGTGGAGAGCACGGGCCGCCGCTGGCTGCTCGCCGTCAGCTCGATCCTCGCGAGCGGCGTGCTCGTGGCGTTGGCCGCCGTGATCGGCGTGCCCGCCGCCGCCCTCCCGCTCGTGCTCGTCTTCGGCTTCATCGTGCAGGTGGCCATCCCCGTGCTCTACACCTACGTGACCGAGCTCTACCCCACCTCGCTGCGGGCCTCCGGGTTCGGGTGGGCCTCCGCCGCGTCCCGCGTGGGCGCGGGCCTGGGCCCCCTGTTCTTCGTGGGGACGCTCGTCCCCGCGCTGGGGCTGCCCGGCGCCTTCGCCGTGACGGGCGGCCTCGTGGTGCTCGCCGCCGTCGTGATGTTCGCCTTCGCCCCCGAGACCCGCGGCCGCGCCCTGGAGGTGGACGCGAACTGAGGGCCGCCGGGGCGCGGCGTCAGGGGCGCGGCGCCCCGGAGAGCTCGCCGAGGGTGCGCAGCAGCAGTGCGCGCTCCTGCACCTTGATGCGCTCGTGGAGGGTCTCCTCCGTGTCCGTGTCCAGCACCGGGACGGCGGCCTGCGCCAGGATCGGCCCGGTGTCCACGCCGGCGTCCACCACGTGCACGGTGCAGCCGGCGACCTTCACGCCGTGTGCGAGGGCGTCCCGCACGCCGTGGGCTCCGGGGAACGCGGGCAATAGGGCCGGGTGGGTGTTGAGGATGTGCCCGGGGAAGCGCTCGAGCAGGGGCGCGCCGAGGATCCGCATGAACCCGGAGCAGACCACCCAGTCCGGCTCGTGGGCGGCCACGGCATCCGCGAGCGCGGCGTCCCACTCCGCGCGGGAGGCGTGCTCCGCCGGCGGCACCGCGAACGCCGGGATCCCGTGTGCTCGGGCGCGCTCCAGGCCCTGGGCGGCGGGAACGTCCGAGCCGACGGCGGCGACCTCCACGTCCAGCGCCCCGGACGCGACGGCGTCCAGGACGGCCTGGAGGTTGGTGCCGGAACCGGAGACGAGGGCAACGATGCGCATGCCCCCATCGTAGGGCGGGCGTCTCGTAGGGTGAGGGGGTGTCCGAGCCCCTGCCTCCCCCGACCTCCCGCACCCCCGACGGCGCCCCGGATCCCGGCCGCGCCCGCGTCGGACGGCTGCTGCTGTGGCAGTCCGCGGCCCTGCTGGGGATGATCGGGGCGTTCTCCCTCCCGCTGCCGTGGAAGCTGCTGACGCTCGCGCTCGCCCTGGCCGCCGTGGTGCTCGGCGTGCGCACCTGGACCGTCTCCCGCCGCGCCGGGCGCAGCGGCGCGGGCAGCGCGGGCTCCCGCGGGTCCGGCGCCGGGGCGACGGGCGCCGGACGTGCGGCGGCCGCCGCCGGGATCGCCCTGGGCCTCCTCGGCCTCACGATCGGCGCCCTGCCCCTGCTCGCGTGGAACCAGACCGTCCAGCTCGAGCAGTGCACCGCCTCCGCCCTCACCGTGCGGGCCCAGCAGGAGTGCGCCGCGGAGTTCACGCGTCAGGTGGAGGAGTTCACCGGGCTGCCGCAGGCGGGCTGAGGCCCCGGCGTCGCGCTCAGTCCAGGGCGCGGCGCGGCCGCGGTCGGGACCGTGGGGTCCGACGTCCAGCATCGGCCGGTGCCGCAGGACGGGCGGGAGCCTCACCGGCGGCGGCTGCCTGACCGGAGGCGGGTGCCTCGCCCGCAGACGGCGCGGCGCTCGAGCCGGAGCCCGACGGCGTCGGCGCGTCCTGGGGTGTCACGGCCCGGGACCCGCGGCGCGGCATGCGTGCGCGCGCGGCGGCCCACCCGTCCTGGCCCGCGCGTCGTCCCCGCGCCAGCAGCCCCTCCCCCGCAGAGCGCATGCGCGCACCCGTGGCGAGCGCCCGGTCCCGGACGGCCGACGCACCGCCGGCGGCCCCGCGCCGCGCCGCGGTCCCGGCGCGGACCCGCGCGCCCTCCCACGGGCGGTCCTGCAGGGCGAGGGCCGCCAGATAGCCGACGGCGCAGCCCAGCGCGAGCCACCCGGCCAGAGCAGCCGCGACGGCCCCCACGTTCGACCCGATCTGCGTCAGCGTGCCCACCCCGAGCGTCCCGTTGGTGAGGGCGAGCGGGAGCAGCGCCAGCAGCGCGGCCACGAGGCCCAGGAGCACCGAGAGCGCGAGCGTGGAGAGCGCGAGGGACGCGGCGCGGTTCGGGAAGCGGGCGTCGAGCCAGTCGTCGAGGTGGTTCTCCCCCTCGCGCAGCAGCCACCAGCCGGCGACGGCCCCGGCGAGCACGGGGACCAGCACGAACACGGGATGCCATGGCTGCCCCGGCGCGGGCAGCGCGGCGAAGACGGGCAGCGCGGGGGCAGCGGACGCCGTCGCCCCGAAGGCCGAGTACAGGCTGTCCGAGCCCACGGAGAACCCGGGGCCCGCCGTCCACGCCGCGGCCCACGCCGTGAAGGTGGGCAGGTAGCCCACGTGCAGGAGCGTGAGCATGGTCCCGCCGAGCGTCCCGGCGCCGACCTCCTGGTAGAGGTGCACGACGGCGGTCCACTCGCCCACGAGGCGCCCCGCGACCAGGAGCGCGCACAGGCCGGCGAGGCTCACGAGCGCCACGACGGCGGCGCGGACCACCGACCACGCGTACGTGCCGGCCCAGCGCTCGTACTGGGACCGGCGGGCGATCCGCTCGGTGAGGTCCACGCCGATCAGGTGGGCCCACGTGCCGGCCTCCCGGCGGGCGCCCGCGAGCGCCGCGCCCGTGAAGAGCAGGGCGGGCAGCAGGGTGCCGGCCCACGGGGAGACCGTGAGCTCCCCGTGGGCCGGCAGCAGGGCCACGGTCAGGCCGACGAGCGCGTAGGCGGCCACCGCGCCCGCGAAGGCCTGCCACGCCTGATCGCGGTACGAGGCCCGGGCGAGCCGCCGCCCGGCGCGCCAGCTGAGCGCGAGCGGGACGAGGGTGAGCCCCCATGGCACGAGCCACGCCGTCCCGACGAGGCTCGGCTCCGCGGCCGAGGGCAGGGTGGTGGTGACCGTGACGGGCACGGCGTGCTGCACGAGCCACAGGGTTCCGCCCACCTGCAGCACGTCGTCGATGCGGGGACGGTGGAACCCGCCGGTCACCCACACCAGCAGGGTGGGGATCAGCACGATGAGCAGGCTGATCAGCGCCGTCACGAGCGCCTCCACCACCCCTTGGAGCCAGAGCGGCAGGGGCAGGGGGCGCAGGAGAGGGGGCATTCGGCGGCTCACCCCCTCTATGGTGCCACCCGCGGCCGGCCGGGCGCGGGCACGGCGGGGTCACCGAACGTTCACCCTCGGGCCACCGGCGGGTCGCCGGGACATGCCCGTGCGGTGGCCCGCGGCCCCTACGCTGGCCCTGTGCGTGTAGCCGTGATCGCTGAGTCCTTCCTGCCCCACATGAACGGGGTCACCAACTCCATCCTCCAGGTGCTGCGTCACCTGCGGGAGCGCGGCGACGAGGCCATCGTCATCGCCCCCGCCGCCTCGTGGACCGCGGGCTGGACCCAGCGCGCGGGCGCCGGCCACGCCCCCCGCGAGGTCGAGGGCTTCCCCGTGTACGCCCTCCCCTCCATGCCCATGTCCGGCTACGCGTCCGTGCGCGTGGCCGCCGGCACCGTGGCCCGCCTGCGCGGCATCCTGGCGGACTTCGGCCCGGACGTGGTGCACATCGCCTCCCCGTTCGTGCTCGGCTGGCGCGGCGTGCAGGCCGCCGAGGAGCTCAGCATCCCCTCCGTGGCCGTCTACCAGACCGAAGTGCCGCGCTACGCCACCAAGTACGGGCTCCCGTGGCTCGAGGACGTGCTCTGGAACCACGTGGCCCGCCTGCACAACACGGCCACCCTCACGCTCGCGCCGTCGTCGTTCACCGTGCGCCAGCTGCACCGCGTGGGCGTGCGCCGCGTGCACCTGTGGGGCCGCGGCGTGGACTCCCGCCGCTTCCACCCCGCCAAGCGGGACGAGGCGCTGCGCGCCGAGCTGGCCCCCCACGGCGAGCGCCTCATCGGCTTCGTGGGGCGTCTGGCGCACGAGAAGCAGGTGGAGGACCTCCGCGCGCTCGCGGACCTGCCCGGCACGCGCCTCGTCGTCATCGGTTCGGGCCCCCTGCGCGAGACGCTCGAGCGCCAGCTGCCCGGCGCCCACTTCGCCGGCTTCCGGGGAGGCGAGGACCTCGCCCGGCACGTGGCCAGCCTGGACCTGTTCGTGCACCCCGGCGAGTCGGACACCTTCGGTCAGACCCTCCAGGAGGCCATGGCCTCGGGCGTGCCCGTCGTGGCCGTGGGCCGCGGCGGCCCGCTGGACATCGTGGACTCCTCCCGCACCGGCTGGATCTACCAGCCCGGCGACCTCGACGAGATGCGGGACCGCGTCGCCGACCTCGTGTACGACGACGTCAAGCGCGCCGCCTTCGCGCACGCCGCATGGGAGTCCGTGCAGGGCCGCACGTGGCCCGTGCTGTGCGAGCAGCTCGTGGGCTACTACGAGAAGGCCATCCACGTGCAGCACCGCCGCCGCGGCGAGCTGGCGCGGCGTCTCCTCACCTCGCCGGCCCTGCTGGCCCACCGCGTCTTCGGCTGAGGCGAGCGGGGCTCGACCGTCTCAGCATGCGGACCATCCGACGGTCCGCGTCTCAATTCCGTCATGAACCAGGTCACATGCCAGGATGACGGCAGGCACCGCGGCCTCCCTCCTCCGCCGCGGACGCCGTCGGCGAGGCGGGCCCGCACCGCCCCCGACGAGACGTCCACAAGGAGGACACCATGCATCAGGTTCTGCACTCGCTCCGCGAGGAGGTCTTCGCCCGCAACCCCGGTGAGGCCGAGTTCCACCAGGCCGTGTCCGAGGTGTTCGAGGCACTGGATCCCGTGGTGGAGCGCCACCCCCAGTACGTGGAGGCGGGCGTCCTGCACCGCCTCTGCGAGCCGGAGCGCCAGATCATCTTCCGCGTGCCGTGGGTCGACGACCAGGGCACCGTGCAGGTCAACCGCGGCTTCCGCGTGGAGTTCAACTCGGCCCTCGGCCCGTACAAGGGCGGGCTGCGCTTCCACCCCTCGGTGTACCTGGGCATCATCAAGTTCCTGGGCTTCGAACAGATCTTCAAGAACTCCCTCACCGGCATGCCGATCGGCGGCGGCAAGGGCGGCTCCGACTTCGACCCGGCCGGCCGCTCCGACGGCGAGATCATGCGCTTCTGCCAGTCGTTCATGACCGAGCTGCACCGCCACATCGGCGAGCACACGGACGTCCCCGCGGGAGACATCGGCGTGGGCGGGCGCGAGATCGGCTACATGTTCGGCCAGTACAAGCGCCTCACCAACCGCTTCGAGGCCGGCGTGCTCACGGGCAAGGGCCTCACCTGGGGCGGCTCGCTCGTGCGCACCGAGGCCACCGGCTACGGCGCCGTCATGTTCGCCGACTCCATGCTCCGCACCCGCGGCGAGTCGATGGACGGCCAGCAGGTCCTCATCTCCGGCTCCGGCAACGTGGCGATCTACGCCGCGGAGAAGGCGGCCGCCCTCGGTGCCACCGTGCTCACGGCCTCGGACTCCGCCGGCTACATCGTGGACCCTGACGGGATCGACGTCGACCTGCTCAAGCAGCTCAAGGAGGTCGAGCGCGCCCGCATTTCCGAGTACGCCGAGCGCAAGGGCGGCCGCGTCCGCTACGTGGCCGGCGGCTCCGTGTGGGACGTCGAGGGCACGGTCGCGCTGCCCTGCGCCACGCAGAACGAGCTCGACGAGAACGCCGCGAAGACGCTTCTGAAGCAGGGCGTGAAGGCCGTGGCCGAGGGCGCGAACATGCCCTGCACCGAGTCCGCCGCCCACCTGTTCGTGGCCGCCGGCACGCTGTTCGGCCCCGGCAAGGCGGCCAACGCCGGCGGTGTGGCCACGTCCGCCCTGGAGATGCAGCAGAACGCGGTGCGTGACTCGTGGGGCTTCGAGTACACCCACGACCGCCTCGAGCAGATCATGCGGGACATCCACGACCGCTGCGTGGAGACCGCCGAGGAGTACGGCACGCCGGGCAACTACGCGGCCGGCGCGAACATCGCGGGCTTCATCAAGGTGGCCGACGCCATGATCGCCCAGGGCTTGGTCTGAGGCCCGGCCCTGCCCCTTCCGTGATCCTCCGCCGCCCTGCGACATCACCGCCGTTCTGACGCGCGGTGATGTCGCAGGGCGGCGGTCGTTCGAGGGCACCCGACTCCTGCACAGGACCCCCGACGGCGGGTGCCCTCCACCGTCCGGCGCGGTCGACCCCTCGCGCCCCGGACGGGCCCACGACACTGGGCCGCATGACCCAGCTCTCCGACCACGCGCGTGCGCTGCTCCCGGGACGCGGGCCCCTGCTCAGCGCGGCGGACCCCCACGACGGGGCGGCGCGGCGCCGTCTCGAACGCGCCTGGACCCGCGGGGTCCTCGTGCGGCTCTGCCCGCGCGTCTACATCAGCGCCGGCGACTGGGCCGCGCTGCGTCCGTGGGACAGGGCGGTCGTGTCCGCCGTCGCCCTCTCGATCGCCCGCCCCGCGACGGTGTTCACGGGCCTGACCGCGGCCCGGTTGCACGGTCTGGGGCCGGCCGTCGAGCCGCCCGCGCTCGAGCTGCGCGCCCCCTCGCCCGGGCATCACGGCGCCGGGCCGCTGATCCGCCGTCCCTTCGCCCCCTCCGTGGTGGCCCACGATCGCCGGCTTCCCGTCCCGCCGCGCCGCCGACCCCGATGGGGGCTGCCAGAGGCGGCCCCCGCCGCGCCTCAGCCGGTCGGGGCCGTCCTGTCGGACGGGCAGAGCCTGGGAACCGTCCTGGCGGATCCGCTGCCCACGGTGCTGCTGGTGCTGGGGGCGGCCACCCCGTTCCGCGACGCCGTGGCCCCGCTGGACGCGCTCGTCCGAGCCCGGCCCGAAGAGGCCGCACGCTGGGCGAGGCAGGCGGAGAGCCGACTCGAATCCGCGGCCGCCCTCCGCCGATTCGAGCGGGCCTGGCACTTCGCGGACGCGCGGGCGGAATCCGCCGGGGAGTCCTACAGCCGGGCCATCCTCCACGAGCTCGGCTTCGTCCCGCCCACGGCGCTGCAGCATCGCCACCGGGATGCGAACGGACGCGAGGTGGCCCGCACGGACTTCTGGTGGGAGCAGGTGCGGGTGTACGGGGAGTTCGACGGGCTGGGCAAGTACGACCTGTCGTTCTTCGACGGTGACGACACGGCCCGCCGCGCCAGCATCCGCCGGGAGAAGGAACGGGAGGTGGCCCTGCAGCTGGTCACCCGGGCGGGCGCGCACTGGACGTGGGGCGATCTCCTGCGGCCGGACCGGCTGGCGCGGATCCTCACCGCCGCGGGCGTCCCCCGCTCGGTCTGATCCGCGGCCATCCCGCGGGCCCTGTCTCGACTCTGCGAGCCCGAGCGGTCGACCTCCGCTCTGCGACATCGCAGCCGTGCTGCACGGCGGTGATGTCGCTGGGCGGCTGCCGACCGGTCAGCGGCCCACCTCAGCCGGCCAGTGCCGCCCGCTGCTCCGGGGTCACCCGCACCGGGCGGCCGGTGGCGCCGTCGACGAACACCATGACGGACGTGGCGGTGGCGCACAGGGCGTCGTCCACGCCGTCGTGCAGCCGGTAGCCCACGTGCACGGATGCCGCCTTCACCGCGTCCACGCTCACGACAACGCGCAGCGGCACGGGCCGGTACGGCATCTGCGCGCGGTACTTCACGGTGTGCTCGGAGATGAACGTGCGCACGCCCTCGCCCACGCCCTCGAGCAGATCGATCGGCGCCGGCGCCCCGCCGCCCGCGCCTGTCCCCGAGGGGACGCCGAACGCGGCCACGCGCGCCTCCTCAAGCAGCTGCACCACGGCGATGTTGTTGATGTGGCCGTAGGCGTCCATGTCCGCCCAGCGCAGCGGGATGCGCACCTCCACGGAGCGCAGCTCCGCGGAGCCGGTCACGAGCCCTCCGCCACGGAACGCCGCGCCAGCGCGTCGTCCTCCGCCGCCTCGTCCGATGTCTCCCGCACTCCCAGCACCGTCGCGTCGTCGCCCAGGATGTCCTCCCGCCAGCCCTCCGGGTGCACGTCCACGAACTCCACGGGCAGGATGCCCAGCTTCTCGAGCTGCTCGGACAGGGCGGCCCCGTCCGGCCCGTAGCACCACGGGATGCCGGGGGTGGACTGACGGGTGCCCTCCGCGCGGCCGCCCGCGAGCAGGGCCTCCGAGGGGGTCAGCTGACGGATCACGATCGCCTTGACCTTGTCCGGGTGGCGATGCGCGAAGTCGGCGTAGATCTCGGGGTCGTGCTGGCCGTCGTCGCCCACGAGGATCCACTGCATATCCGGGAACTCCTCGGCCAGGCGCTGGAGCTGGGTGACCTTGTGCTCCTGGCCGGAGCGGAACCAGCGGTCCTTCGTGGGACCCCACGTGGTGAGCAGCAGCGCGCCCAGCGGGTACAGGTTGCGGCCCAGGAAGCGGGAGAGGGTCTGCGCCACGTTCCATGCGCCCGTGGACAGGTAGATCACGGGCGCGTGCGGCTCCAGCTCGGCGATGCGCCGCAGCAGCACCGCCATGCCCGGAGTGGGCGTGCGGGCGTGCTCGTCGATCACGAACGAGTTCCACGCGGCCAGCATCGGGCGAGGGAGGGACGTGACCACCACGGTGTCGTCGATGTCCGAGACGAGGCCGACGCGCGCCGCCGGGTCCGCGATGTAGAGGTCCATGGTCACGGACTCCTCGTCGCCGACGTCCAGCGTGGCGGTCTGCCAGCCGGGCTCCAGCTGGACGTCGATGACGGCGTCCACCACACCCATGCGGTCGGCGCGCACCGTGGTGGTCCGCTCCCCCACGGTGACCGTGACCTCGGCGTACGCCATGGGCGGGGCCACGAAGTTGCGCCAGCCTCGCACGCCGTCGGCCACGACCTTGGACAGACGCCGGCCGTTGAGGAAGTCGGCGTCGTTGGCGATCACCACGCGGGAGAGGACCCGCACCCACGAGGTGGAGCCGTAGCCCGTGAACGCCATGACCGTGGGCACGTGGCCGGCGCGCAGGGCGCGGCCACGGTGCCACCGGTTCCAGCTCTCCTGGAGGTGGGTGGCCATGTTCTCGGCGGGGGTCGGAACCCCCGCCTGGCGCGGCGGGCGGGCGGGATCGGTGCGGGCGGCGTCGGCGGGCATGGGCCCCAGTATGTCGCATGGGCCCGGTCGGGGGTGCGCCGGGGGGTGCGGCTCTCACCCGACGACGATGACCCGCTCCGTGGAGGGCTCCCGGCCGGCGGGGAAGGCCAGCGTGAGGGCCTCGGCCATGTTCGCGGCCTTCGCGACCGCCCCGGCCACGGTGTTGTGGAGGGAGTCCTTCTCACCGAACCACTCGGGGCGGTCCGCCGCGTCGTGCGCCCAGTCGTAGACCCACAGGTTGGGGTGGCGCTCGGTGGCAGCGACGAGCCCCTCGTTGAAACGGGCCGCACCCTCCATGGTGTAGTTCGGGAGGGCGGCCCACGGCATCAGCATCACGTCCACCCACAGGACGCGTCGGCCCTGGGCGGCCTTCATCACCATGTCGATCCGCGGCTCCCGCTGGTCCCACATGTCCACCTTGGTGAACAGGGCAGCGTCGTTCATGCCGACGTTGACCACGAAGCAGCCGTCCGGGTCGAGGTCGGGCAGATGGGCCGTGATGGCCTGCACGGCGTTGGTCTGGCCCGGGTCCTTCTCGAAGCGCTCGACGATCCCGCGCCCGGGCCGGATGTCCTCCACGACCTCCTCCACGCCCACGTCCTCGTACTGGGCCGTGATGCGCAGGGCGGGGTCCTTGATCACGGTCGCGTCGGTGTTGCCGGAGGCCAGGGAGCTGGAGTCGCCGATGTGCACCACCTCGGTGCAGGAGGTCGTGGCGGGCGCGGGGGCCGACGGGCTCGCCGCGGAGGCCGGGGCCGTCACGGGTGAGCCGGGGCCCTCCCCGGGCGGCGTGGAGGCGCCCTGAGCCGGGTCGGCGTCCTGCACTGCCGGGTCCGCGTGCCCGGCCTGCGCCACGATCTCCCTGGTGGAGGTCTGCGGCAGGGCCGTCAGCCCGGCCAGGCCCGCCGCGGCGAGCACGGCCACGGCCGCCGCGGCCAGGCCGGACCGCACCCCGCGGGACCCCCGCGAGCGCGCGGAGGCGCCCGACGTCGTCGCCCCCTCCGCCCCGGACCGCCGCGCGGGCGCGCGGCCCGTCAGGACGGCGCGGAGGCCGTGGTGGCGGATGGGGTCCTCCACGAACCGCCAGGACAGGGCCGCGATGAGCAGGGTGAGCCCCAGGATGAGGGCCCCGCGCAGCACGGGCTGGCCGTAGAGTGCGCGGTCCGGCAGGAAGGCGACCACGGGCATGTGCCACAGGTAGATCCCGTAGCTGCGCGCGCCGATCCAGCGCAGCGGCGCGACGCCGAGGACGCGGCCGAGCCGGGACGCGGGGTGCACGAGGGGAAGGACGGCGGCGCACGTGGCCACGGTCAGCGCGGCGATGCCCCACGTGTAGAGGGAGGGCGAGTCCTGGTCCGTGGTGGCCACCAGGGCCAGGATCCCGGCGAGGCCCAGGACGCCCACGAGGTCGAGGGCCCAGACGGCCGCGCCGCGCACCCGCCCCACGCTCGCGGGCCGCCACAGGAGCGCGAGGGCCGCGCCCCACAGCAGGCCGCCGGCCCGCGTGTCGGTGCCCTCGTAGGCCCGCGTCGTGTCCCCCAGCGGATCCGCGAGGAGAGCCAGCAGCACCATGGACGCCGCGCCCAGCAGGACGACGACGACGAACAGCACCACGGTGCGCCGCCGTCCACCCAGGCCGCGGGTGAGCGCCAGCAGCCCGAGCAGAAGGAGGGGCCAGACGAGGTAGAACTGCTCCTCCACGGCGAGGGACCACAGGTGGTCCAGCGGACCGGGGCCGTCCATCTGCTCGAAGTAGCTGCCGCCCGTGAGGATCGTGTGCCAGTTGGCCACGTAGAACAGGGCGGCGAGGGACTCGCCGACGCGTTCGTCCCACTCCCCCGGCTCCACGAGCGCGGTGGCGGCCAGCACGGCGATCAGCACCAGGACGACGGCCGGCAGCAGACGCCGGAAGCGGCGGATCCAGAAGTCCTTGAGGTCGAGGTCGCCGTGCCGCTCGTGCCGGCGCAGCAGCAGCGCGGTGATGAGGAAGCCGGAGAGGGTGAAGAACACGCCCACGCCGAGCAGGCCGCCGGAGGCGTGCGGCACGCCCAGGTGGTAGGCCACCACGAGCAGGACCGCGAGCGCGCGCAGGCCGTCCAGGCCGGGGAAGTAGGCGGAGTTCGAGGCGACGGGGCGGGGCACGGGGGCGTCCTTCCGCGAGCAGGGGCCGAGGCGCCGCCCGGTGCGTGCGGCCCCGCGGCGTCCACCGCCGAGGGTAGTGCACCGCGGCGACCGCGGGTCTCAGCGGGTCTCGGGCACCCATTCCGCGAGGCGGTCCAGCATGCGGGCGACCTTGCCCGTGGCGATCGCCGCCCGGATGTGACCCTCGGAGAACCGCTCACCCCGCAGCACGTACGTGAACAGCGTGCCGAGGTCTGCCAGGGAGGCCGCGGCGATCCCGCGGTCGCTCACGGCGTCCACGTGCCGCAGGTAGTCGAGGTCCACGCCGGAGAGCTCCTGCGCGGCGATCAGCCCGCTCATCACGCGGTCGTCGTCGGCGGACAGGGACGGCGCATCCCCCGCGGGCACGCCCTCCGGCGTCCCCTCGCCCCCGGCCAGCACCGCGCGCAGGGTGCGCACCGCGGCCACGCGCTCCGGGGTGGGCTCCTGGGGGCCGGTCAGCGTGCGGTCCTCGCTCATGGGCGTCTCCTCTGCGTCGGGTCCCCCCATTGTCCCCCGCGCCTACGCTGGGAGCCATGGTCGCCCCCGCCGCCTCCCCCCACGACGTCGTCCCATCCCCCGGCGCCCTGCGCGCCGTCGCGCTCTCGGCGGCCCGGGCGGTGGCGCCCGCGCTGGCCGCGGCGTTCCGTGCCGGCCCCACCCGCGGCGCCCCGGCGTCCGCCGAGACCAAGTCGAACCACCACGACCTGGTCACCGTGCACGACCGGAGGACCGAGGAGCGGATCGTCGCCGCACTGACCGCCGCGGTGCCGGGCTCACGGGTGCTCGGCGAGGAGCTCGGGCGCCACGGGGGCGGCGCGGACGCCGAGGGCGCTCCCCCGCTCGAGTGGATCGTGGATCCGATCGACGGCACCTCCAACTTCGCGCACGGCTTCGCCATGTTCTCCGTGTCCATCGCGGCCGCCGTGCACGGCGAGGTGGTGGCCGGCGTCGTGCTGGACCCGGTCAACGGGCTCGCGTTCTCCGCCGACGAGGCCGGGGCGTACCTCGGGGACGCGCCGCTGGCCGAGGTCGGGCGCCCGGCCCCCGCCGGCGGTGAGCGTGCGCTGAACGTCGTGACCTCCTATCCGGCGGGCGAGGCGCTGGACGCGGAGGGCGAGGGCGCGCTGCGCCGCTTCGGGCGGCTCGTGGCGACGTACGCCACGGTGCGCCGAACGGTGTCCGGAGCGCTCGAGCTCTGCCACGTGGCCGCCGGCTGGGCGGACGCCGCGCTGCTCGTGGACACGAAGCCGTGGGATGTCGCGGCGGGGCAGCTCATCCTGCGCCGGGCCGGAGGCGCGTACCTGACGCCGGCGGGCCCCGGCGCCGCCGGCCTCACCCCGGACTCGCCGCGCGCGCACGAAGCGGCGTTCGCGCTGGCGCTCGCCCCGCACCGGGCGGCGCCGACCGCGGAGGCGGTGCTGGGCGAGCTGCTGGCCGTCCGCGCCGACGGCCGGGCCTAGAGTGGAGACGTGACCGGCGTCGCATCCCGTGGCGCCGTCCTCTCACCCCCCGAGGAGGCCGTGATGACCGATCGACACCAGGACCCCACCGCTCCCCCGATGCAGCGCCTCGACCCCGCGGCGCGCCCCGGCGACGGGCTGATGTTCCCGCACGCCGACGGCGAGCCCGTGCTCACCCTGACCGACGAGCAGTCGTGGAGGCTCCTCGGGCACACCCGCCACGCGCGCCTCGGCCTGGCCGTGAACGGCGAGCCGGACATCGTGCCCGTGAACGTGCGCGTCCACGACGGCGGCGTGTACTTCCGCACGGCCCCCGGCTCGAAGCTGGCGGAGCTCGCCGTCAACCCCAACGTGGTGGTGCAGGCGGACGGCATCCTGGCCGACCAGGCGTGGTCCGTGCTCGCCCGCGGCACCGCGCGCCGCCTCGAGATGGAGGCGGAGGTGACCGAGGCCGAGGCGCTCGGCATCACGCCGTGGGTGCCCACACTGAAGGACTACTACGTCCGCGTGGACGTCACCCGCCTGAGCGGCCGCCACTTCACGTTCGGGAAGCACCCCGAGCGCACCGACGACGACGGCGCGGCCAGCATCGACGCGCACCGCACGGACTGATCAGGCCGTCTCGGCCGCGGCGGCCCGTCCGGCCGTGCGGCCGCTGAAGAGGCACCCGCCGAGGAACGTTCCCTCGAGCGCGCGGTGCCCGTGCATGCCGCCCCCGCCGAAGCCGGCCGCCTCGCCCGCCGCGTAGAGACCCGGGATCACGGCGGCGCCGGCGTCCAGCACCCGCCCCTGCAGGTCCGTGTGCAGCCCGCCGAGGGTCTTGCGGGTCAGCGTGCGCAGGCGCACCGCGATGAGCGGCCCCGCCTTCGGATCGGTGAGCCGATGCGGGGCGGCCGTGCGGATGAGCCGGTCGCCGAGGTAGCGGCGTGCGTCGCGCACGGCGTCCACCTGGCGGTCCGCGCCGGGGCGCTCGGCCCCGGCCTCGTGCTCGGCGACGGCGGCCCGCACCGCCGCCTCGTCCACCGCGGGGCCGTCCGGGACGAGCGCGTTCATCCGCGCGACCAGCTCCCCCACGGAGTCGGCCTGCACGAAGTCCTCGCCGCGATCCAGGAACGCCTGCACGGGGCCGGGCACGTCCTGCGTGACGCGGCCCAGCACCTGGCGGATCGAGCGACCGGTCAGGTCGGGGTTCTGCTCGGACCCGGAGAGCGCGAACTCCTTGCCGATGATCCGCCGGTTGAGCACGAACCACGTGTGGTCCGCCGGGGGCCGCTGCTCCGTGGCCCGGCCGCCCGCCGCCGTCGAGCCGGGCGAGCGGATGTCCTGCAGCGTGCCGAGGGTGTCGAATCCGGGCCAACGCGGATGCGGCAGGCGCCGGCCCGTCGCGTCGAGCCACAGCGACGACGGCCCGGGCAGGATCCGGATGCCGTGACCAGGCCAGATCGGGTCGTGGTTGGCCACGCCCTCCGTGTAGTGCCACATGCGGTCCGGGTGCACGAGAGCGGCGCCCGCCTCCCGGGCCGCCCGCATGCCGGAGCCGTCCACGGAGGCGGGGACGCCGCAGAGCATCTCGGCGGGCGGAGTCCCCAACCGGTCGGGCCACGCGGCGCGCACGGCGTCGTGGTCGGCGCCCACCCCGCCGCTGGCCACCACGACGGCGGCCCCGCCCACCCGGAACTCCCCCGCCACGGTGCGGCTCGAGGCCGTGCCGCGGGCGCCGTCGTCGTCGGCGAGGACGTGGCCCTCCACGCCCGTGACGGCACCGGACTCCGTGATCAGGCGCGTGACGCGGTGGCGGGGCAGGTAGGTGAGGCGGCCGTCGAAGGCGGCGCGCTCGACGATGCGGGAGAACGGCTCCACAATGCCCGGGCCGGTCCCCCACGTGATGTGGAAGCGGGGCACGGAGTTGCCGCCCACGCCGGGCGCGGGGACCTTCCGCTCCGCCCAGCCGACCACGGGGAAGAGCCGGTGGCCGCGCTCGCGCAGCCAGGCGCGCTTCTCCCCGTGGGCGAAGTGCACGTAGGCCTCGGCCCACGCGCGGGGCATGGCGTCGTCGGGGTGGTCGGTGAAGCCCGCGGTGGCCTGCCAGTCGGACCAGGCCAGGTCGACGGAGTCCTTCACGCGGAGGCGCCGCTGCTCGGGCGAGTCCACGAGGAAGAGGCCGCCGAAGCTCCACCACGCCTGCCCGCCGAGGTCGGCGGCGCGCTCCTGATCCACGAGCACCACGCGCCGGCCCGCCCCGAGCAGCTCGGCGGCGGCCACGAGCCCGGCGAGGCCGTGCCCCAGGACGACGACGTCGGCGCGGTGCTCGGAGCGGGCAGTGACGGGGCTCACAGTGGTCATGGCGCCACTGTACTGAGGTCCCGCCGGGCTCGTCGCTCAGGCGGGGGCGGATCAGACCTCCGGGGCCTCCCCCAGGTGGCTCGGCGCCCACATCGCCAGGCGCGTCTGCACCACGACGACGTTCGGCCCCTCGGCCTGGAACGCTCTCTCGAGCGCGCCCCGCACATCCTCGACCGTCACCGTCTCGGCCGGGACCCCGAACGACTCCGCGAGCCGCTGGAAGTCCGGCCGGTCGAGCTCGGTGGCGGTGGCCTTGCCGAACGCACCCTCCATGTACTCGCGGAGGATGCCGTAGCCGCCGTCGTCGACGATCAGCCACGTGACCGCCGCATCGTGCTGCTTCGCCGCCGCGAGCTCGGCGATGGAGTACATGGCCGAGCCGTCGCCGGCCACGGCGAGCACGCGCCCGTCGATGCCGGTCCGGCCGAGGTGGGCCAGGCCCAGCGCGCCGCCGAACGCCGCGGGGAAGCCGTAGCCGAGGCCGCCGGCGCCCTGCGCCGAGTGGAACTCGCCGTCCTGCGCGTCCCAGCAGTTCCAGCCCCAGTACGCGGCGATGGTCATGTCCCAGTAGGTCTGCATGCCCGCCGGGACCGCGGCGCGGATGTCCGCCATGAGGCGGCGCTCCCGGCCGAGGTCCTGCGCGTCGAGGCGGGCGATGACCCGAGCGTTGGTCTCGGCCACGACGTCGGCCGCGGCCCGGCCGTGCCAGCCCGCCTCCCGCTGGGCACGGGTGACGCCGGCCCCGCGGAGGGCGTCGGCGAGCATGGCGAGCATCTGGCCGGCGTCGGCGCGGACGCCGAGCGTGGGGTGGTTCGTCTCCAGCACGCGCGGCTCCGCGTCCACCTGGATGAGGCGGCCGCGGGGCTCGAGCGTGAAGTAGTTGGACGTGACCTCGCCGAGCGCGGAGCCGACCACGAGGAGCACCTCGGCGTCCTCGAGCAGGTCCGTGACGACGCGGTCCTCGACCCATCCGCCCAGGGAGAGCGGGTGCTCCCACGGGAAGGCCGTGTTGCCACCGGGAGAGCAGACCACGGGGGCCTGCAGCAGCTCCGCGACATCCTTGAGGGACTCCATGGCGGCGCGGCCGGAGCGGCGCACGCCGCCGCCGGCCACGATCGCCACGCGGGAGGCGTCCTTCAGCCAGCGCACGGACTCGTCCACGAGCTCGGCGCGCGGCGGGTGGTCATAGGGCACCGCGAGCGCGTCCTGCACGGGCGGCACCATGACCTCCCCGAGCAGCACGTCCTGCGGGATCTCCACCCACACGGGGCCCTGGGGCACGGTGACGGCGTCCGCCCACGCGTCCTGGATGGCCGAGGGGATGCCGGAGGCGTGGTGCACCGTGAACTGGGCCTTGGTGACGTTCTTCGCGGAGGCCTTCTGGTCGTCCAGCTGGTGCAGCATCCCCTTGCGGCGCGCCCCGAGTCCCGAGAGCGGGATCTGGGAGGCGATGACGAGCATGGGCACGCCCGTGGCGTAGGCCTCCTGGAGACCGGCCAGGGACGTCAGCGCGCCCGGGCCCGTGGAGAGGAACAGCACGCCGACCTCGCCGGTGGCCCGGGCGTACCCGTCCGCCGCGAAGGCCGCGTTGTTCTCCACGCGGTTCGAGACGAACTCCAGCGGCGAGCGGGAGAGCGCGTCGAACAGCCCGAGCGCGTGCTGGCCCGGGATGCCGAACACGGTCCTGGCGCCGAGCGCGTGCAGGGTCTCCACGGCCAGGTCGCCGCCGTTGCGCCGCGGGGCCGCCGTCGTCGTCTGCTCCGCGCTCATCGGCCCGGCTCCTCGCCGGCGGCTGCGCGGGAGGCGCGGCGGTCGGCCATCAGGGTGATCAGGTCGTAGGCCACGTGGGAGGCGGCGACGCCGGTCAGCTCGGCGTGGTCGTAGGCCGGGGCGACCTCCACCAGGTCGGCGCCCACGATGTCCAGGCCGCGCAGCCCGCGCAGGATCTCGAGCAGCTCGCGGCTCGTGATGCCGCCGGCCTCGGGGGTGCCGGTGCCCGGCGCGTGTGCCGGGTCGAGGACGTCGATGTCCACGGAGATGTAGAGCGGCCGGTCCCCGATGCGCTGACGCAGCTGGTCCACGATCTCGTCCACACCCTTGCGGAACACGTCCGAGGAGGTGACGATGCCGAAGCCCATGCGGTGATCGTCGTCGAGGTCCTTCTTGCCGTACAGCGGGCCGCGGGTGCCCACATGCGAGATGGCCTCGGTGTCCAGGATCCCCTCCTCCACGGCGCGGCGGAACGGCGTGCCGTGGGTGTACTCGGCGCCGAAGTAGGTGTCCCACGTGTCCAGGTGGGCATCGAAGTGCAGCAGGGCCACGGGCTCACCCGCGCGGGCGGAGGCGGCACGCAGCAGCGGCAGGGCGATGGTGTGGTCGCCGCCGATGATCATGAGCGAGGCGCCGTCCTCGGTGAGGTCCATCGCGTCCTGCTGGATCGCCTCGATGGCCTCGCCGATGTTGAACGGGTTCACCGCCATGTCCCCAGCGTCCACCACCTGGGCCTGCGCGAAGGGCGAGGTGTCCGTGGCGGGGTTGTACGGGCGCAGCAGCCGCGAGGACTGACGCACATGGCCGGACCCGAAGCGCGCGCCAGGGCGGTAGGAGACGCCGGCGTCGAACGGCACGCCGACGACCTTGATCTCCGGGGCGACGCCGGCGGCCGCGGCCTCGTCCAGGCGGGGCAGCAGGGCGTAGGTGGGGGCACCGCCGTAGCGGGGCACGAGGGCGGAGTTCACGGGGCCGATGCGGCCGTTGTCCTCGACGCGGGGGATCTCGAGCATCTGGATGTCCTCTCTGGGTGGTTCAGTTCGGTGCGGTCTGGTCGGTGGGGCCTGTCAGGTGCGGGCGCGCCGCACGGGGTCAGGCGTGGCCCACGAGGGTCCACAGCACGACGGCGGGGTGGCCGTCCGGATTGGTCCACGAGTGGGGCTCGCGGCCGGGGAAGGTGACGGTGTCCCCCTCCTCCAGCAGGTGCACGGCCTCGGTGGTCCGCAGCTCGAGGCGGCCGGCGACCACGTGCACCGCCTCCACGCGGCAGTCCACGGTGTACAGCTCCGCCTCTCCGCGACCGTGCGGTGCGATGTCCGCACGCAGGATCTGCAGGTCGCGGTTGCCGCGCGGGGTGACGAGGCGCTCGCGGATGCCCTCGCCGCCGAGGCTGACCGCGGGGGCGTCGGCGAGGCGCACGACCGTCACCTCGGGCGCGTCCAGGACGTCGCCCGGGCTCGCGCCGAGCACCTGGCACAGGGTGACGAGCGTGTTGACGGACGGGCTCGTCAGGTCTCGCTCGAGGCGGGAGAGGAAACCTTTGCTGACCCCGGCCGCCTCGGCCAGCTGCGCCACGGTGAGCCGCCGCGCCTCGCGCAGCGCGCGCAGCCGGCGACCGATCAAGGCCTGGGCCGGTGCGGTCTCGAGCGGGAGGGCCTTCATCGCGCTCCTTCCTCGCGTCGGGCGACGTCGCGATGTCATCCTGGACGGCATGTTGCCCGATGGACAACATATGTTTACCATAGACCCTGATCGTGTGATCGGCAACACGCTGGCCGCGCCCCGCTCGCCCACAGCGCCTCCGCATCCCCGGCGCCGTGGATCCCCTCGCCCCAAGGACCACCCGTGACCATCAACCTGACCATCGTCGCCGTCTACCTGGTCGGCATGCTCGCCTTCGGCTGGTGGGGCAAGACCCGCGCAGCCAGCGCGGAGGACTACCTTGTGGCGGGCCGTCGCCTCGGGCCGGCGCTGTTCACCGGCACCATGGCCGCCGCGGTGCTCGGCGGCGCCGCCACCGTGGGCGGCGTCGGCCTGGGGTACCAGTTCGGGCTCTCCGGTGCGTGGCTCGTGGCCGCCATCGGCGTCGGCGTGCTCATCCTGTCGGTGGCGTTCGCCCCGATCCTCGCCCGCCTGAAGATCTACACCGTCTCGCAGATGCTCCGCCTGCGCTACGGCCGCGGGGGAGCATCCCACGCGTCGTCGTTCGTGATGCTCGCGTACACGCTCATGCTCGCCGCCACCTCCACCGGCGCCTACGCGTCGATCTTCGTGGTGCTCTTCGGCTGGGACCGCTGGCTGTCCGTCCTGGTGGGCGGCGGCATCGTGCTGGCCTACTCCGTGCTCGGCGGCATGTGGTCCATCACCCTGGCGGACATGGCCCAGTTCCTCATCATGACCATCGGCCTGTTCGCCCTCATGCTCCCCATCTCCCTGGCCAACGCCGGCGGCTGGAGTGCCATGCAGGAGCGCCTGGGCGCCGAGTTCTTCAGCTGGGACGGGATCGGCGTGCAGTCGATCATCACCTACTTCGTGGTCTACACCCTCGGCCTGCTGATCGGCCAGGACGTCTGGCAGCGGGTGTTCACGGCCCGCTCCCCGCGCGTGGCGCAGATCGGCGGCGCCACCGCGGGCCTGTACTGCATCGTCTACGGCCTCGCAGGCGCAGTGATCGGCATGGCCGCCCGCACGGTCACCGCGGACATCGCCACCAAGGACGACGTGTTCGCGTGGGTCGCCCAGAACCTGCTGCCCGTCGGCGTCGGCGGCGTGGCCCTGGCGGCCGCCGTCGCGGCCATGATGTCCACCGCCTCGGGCGCGATCATCGCGTCCTCGACCGTGATGCGCACGGACATCCTCCCCATCTTCCGCGGCGAGGCCACCGCCCCCGAGGACGACACCACCGCCGAGGACGAGGCCCCGGAGACCGCGGCGGATCTCGCCTCGAACCGCGGCTGGGTGCTGCTGCTCGGCGCCGTCGTGCTGGGGCTGGCGATCGTCGTCCCGGACGTGGTGGCGGCCCTGACCATCGCGTACGACATCCTCGTGGGCGGCCTGTTCGTCGCGATCGTCGGCGGCCTCGTGTGGAAGCGGGGCACCGGGACGGCGGCCCTGTGGTCCATGGTGGTCGGGACGCTGGGCACCCTCGGCACCATGGGCTGGCTCGAGCTGAACGCGGCGGAGCCCTTCGAGGGCGTCTTCGCGAACGAGCCGATCTACGTCGGCCTGGCCGCCTCCGCCGTCGTGTACGTCCTCCTCAGCCTGGTGACCCCGCCCACCGACCCCGCTGTCCTCGAGGCCTGGCGCGTGCGCTCCCGCCACGGCGTCGACGCCGCGGCCCGAGAGCGTCTCTGACCAGGAATTCCGGGGCCTGCGGTCCTCCGATGCCCGCACGATGGTCAGGCCAGGCGATGCGGCGGCGGGCGATCCTTCCCCCAGGCTCCCCCCGGCCCCTAGTGTTGCCGAACAGCCCGTGACAGGGACTCCCCCTCGGGTTCGCCCCTCCTCCCGCCCCGCCAAGGGACTCGCTGGAGACAGAAAGGCAACAGTTCCCATGACCACCAAGAACCGCGCCGTGGCATTCCACGGCATCAAGGACGTGCGCGTCGACGAGCTGGACTTCCCCAAGCTGGAGATGCCTGACGGCTCCGCCGCCCCGCACGGCGTCATCCTCAAGATCGTCGCCACCAACATCTGCGGCAGCGACCTGCACATCTACCGCGGGTCCTTCCCCGTGCCCGAGGGCATGGTGCTGGGTCACGAGATGACCGGCCAGGTGCTGGAGATCGGCAGCGACGTCCAGTTCCTGAAGGAGGGCGACCTCGTCTCCGTGCCGTTCAACGTGGCCTGCGGCCGCTGCCGCAACTGCCGCGCCGGCCGCACCGAGATCTGCGAGACCGCCAACCCGGACCAGGCCTGCGCCGCCTACGGCTTCAATCTGGGCAACTTCCAGGGCGGGCAGGCCGAGTACCTGTTCGTGCCGTACGCCGACTTCCAGCTGCTGCGCTTCCCGGACCAGGAGCAGGCGATGGAGAAGATCCTGGATCTGACCGTGCTCTCGGACATCCTCCCCACGGCGTTCCACGGCCTCGTGGAGGCCGGCGCCAAGCCCGGCTCCACCGTCTACATCGCCGGTGCCGGCCCCGTGGGCCGGTGCGCCGCGGCCGCCGCTCGGCTGCTGGGCGCCTCGTGCATCATCGTGGGCGACCAGGACGCCTCGCGGCTGGAGCTGGTGCGCAAGCACGGCTGCGAGACCATCGACCTCTCCGTCACGGAGAACCTGCAGGACGCCGTGAACGACATCCTCGGCGAGCCGATGGTGGACTGCGCGGTGGACTGCGTCGGCTCCGAGGCCCACGGCCTGGGCTCCGCGTCCGATGAGATGCAGCCCATCGCCGCTGTGAACCAGGTCCTGGACATCACCCGTCCGGGCGGTGCCACGGGCATCATCGGCATCTACGGGCCGGACCCGATCGCGGAGACGAAGGCCGAGCAGGAGGGCACCTTCCCGGTGGACTTCGGCAAGGCCTGGATCAAGTCGCCCCACATCATCGGCGGCCAGGCGCCCATCATGCGCTACAACCGCCAGCTCATGATGTCTATCCTGTGGGACCGGATGCCGTACCTGACGGAGATGGTCAACCCGCGCGTGATCAGCCTGGACGAGGCACCCCAGGCCTATGCGGAGTTCGACCAGGGCTCCCTGGAGAAGTTCGTCATCGACCCCCACGGCATGATCGCCCGCTGAGCGGTTCGCCTCCGGCGGCACGACGGCGCCCCTCACCTGCCCGCGCAGGTGAGGGGCGCCGTCGTCGTCCGCGGATCAGGCCGCGTGCAGCAGCATCGCAGTGATCCCGAGGGCCGCCAAGCCCACCACCAGCGCGACCATGCCGGCCACCGACGCCAGGGCCGGCCGGGCCCGCTCCTCTGCGATCCCGCGCGCCTGCGCCACGTAGCGCCGGCGCTGCGTGGCCAGCACCGCCGCCCCGCCGACGGCCGCCACCACCGCAGGCCCGAACGCCCACGCGCCGACGGCCGGCCACCACCTCAGGAACGTGAGGCTGAGGACGCTCAGCGCCAGGACCGTGCGGCCCCAGCTCATCACGGTGCGCTCGGGCTGCAGCCCCGGGTCGTGATGCAGGCGCATCGCCTCAGCCCCGCGGCAGGACGACGGCGAGCATCAGCACCACGACGGCCAGCACGACTCCCCCCGCCAGGACCGGGACGATCAGTGGCAGCGGCAGCGGACGGCCGCGGCGCATCGCCCGCTCCACCCGGAGCCAGCGCGCGCCCGCGCCCAGGGCGAGCAGCGCCGCAAGGACGAGCAGCACCGTGCTCAGCACCACCCGAACCGGCGGCGCGAACAGGGCGCCGGTGAACGCCTCCACCGCGACCCCGCCGGCCAGCAGCGCCAGCGACGTCCGGACCCAGGCCAGGAACGTGCGCTCGTTGGCGAGCGTGAATCGGGGGTCCGGCTCGTCCCCACCCGCCAGGAGGCGGCGCTGCCAGGCCGGCCGGCCGCCGTCGTGCGCGGTGGCCTCGGGGCCTTCGGGGGTCTGCGCTGCGTCCATGCGGCCATGGTAGTGGCGGCGTAGACTGGCCGGTCGAGCGCGCCCGGCCGCCGCGGCCCGCGACGGCGCCGCCCATCCCCGCACGCCCATCCGATGGAGCCCCATGAGTCCCGCCCATGCCGCCACCCCCGCGGCACTGCCCGAACCCACCCGTGAACAGGTCCGACGCTGGCGCCGCTACCTCGCCGATGAGATCGCCGAAGGCCAGATCTACCGCGACATCGCCGCCCGCAAGGACGGTGTGGAGCGCGACATCCTGCTCGGCCTCGCCGAGGCCGAGCGCCGCCACGAACAGCACTGGCGGACCCTCCTGGGCGAGCACGCCGAGAACCCGCCGCGTCCCTCCCTGCACCGCATCCTGCTGCGCTGGCTCGCGCGGATCTTCGGCTCCGTGTTCGTGCTGGCCCTGGCCCAGCGCGCCGAGTCGGACACTCCCTACGCAGAGGACCAGGACGCCCCCGAGGGCATGGTGGCGGATGAAGCCATCCACGAGGAGGTCGTGCGTGGCCTGGCCGCCCGGGGCCGTGAGCAGCTGGCCGGCAACTTCCGCGCCGCCGTCTTCGGCATGAACGACGGGCTGGTCTCCAACCTCGCGCTCGTGATGGGCATCGGCGCGACGGGCGTGGCGTCGTCCGTGGTGCTGTTCACCGGCGTGGCCGGCCTGCTGGCGGGCGCGCTGTCCATGGCGGCCGGCGAGTACGTCTCGGTGCGGTCCCAGCGGGAGCTGCTCGAGGCCTCCTCCCCCACCCAGATCACCCTCGAGGCGGCCCAGCACCTGGACCTGGACCACAACGAGCTCAAGCTCGTCTACCTGGCCCGCGGCATGACGCCCGAGGACGCCGAGCACCGCGCGCTCGAGCGCCTCGGCTATCTCACGTGCGACTGCAACCCGCAGTTCTCCGCCCGTCCCGACGGTTCCCAGGGACCGGTGGACCACTCGGGCTCCTTCGCGGAGATCGGCTCCGCGTGGAGCGCGTCCCTGTCCAGCTTCGCGTTCTTCGCCTCCGGCGCGCTCATCCCGATCCTGCCGTACATCTTCGGCATGTCCGGGCTGTGGGCCCTGGGCCTGGCGGCGGCGATGGTGGGCGTGGCCCTGCTCTTCACCGGCGGTGTGGTCGGGCTGCTGTCCGGCTCCTCACCGCTGGCTCGGGGCCTGCGCCAGCTCACGATCGGCTACGGCGCCGCCGCCGTGACCTACGTGCTGGGCATGCTGGTGGGCGGCGACGTGGGCTGACCTCCGGGTGCTCCGGGGTTCGGCCACGGGTGCAAGGGCCGCCACGGCAGCACCAGGCGCGACAGGCGCAACAGGCGGCGTCCACCTGAGCTGGGCGCAGTACTGCCAGGTAACCTCGGGGGTTACCTGGCAGTACTGCGCCCAGCTCATCGGCGGCAGCGTCCATGGCAGCCCTCCCGCACGCGGGGACGACGCAGGAACAACGCAGGAACAACGCAGGAACACGGGAGCAAGAACGCAGTGGGCCCCGCACCTCCCTCTCGGGAGGCACGGGGCCCGCGTCGTCGGGATCAGCCCGAGATCTGGGGACTCAGAGGCCCTTCATGATCTCACGCATGAGCTCGGCGGTCTCGGAGGGAGTCTTGCCCACCTTCACGCCGGCGGCCTCGAGGGCCTCCTTCTTGGCGGCCGCGGTGCCGGCGGAGCCGGACACGATGGCGCCCGCGTGGCCCATGGTCTTGCCCTCGGGGGCGGTGAAGCCCGCGACGTAGCCGACGACCGGCTTGGTGACGTTGGCCTTGATGTAGTCGGCCGCGCGCTCCTCGGCGTCGCCGCCGATCTCACCGATCATCACGATGGCCTGGGTCTCCGGGTCCGCCTCGAACGCCTCGAGGGCGTCGATGTGGGTGGTGCCGATGACCGGGTCGCCGCCGATGCCGATGGCGGTGGAGAAGCCGAAGTCACGCAGCTCGTACATCATCTGGTAGGTCAGCGTGCCGGACTTGGACACGAGGCCGATGGGGCCGGAGCCGGTGATCGACGCCGGGGTGATGCCCGCGAGGGCCTCGCCCGGGGTGATGACGCCGGGGCAGTTCGGGCCGATGATGCGGGTCTTCGGCTTGCCGTCCGCGCCGGTCTTCGACTGGGACAGGGCGAAGAACTCGGCGGAGTCCTGCACCGGGATGCCCTCGGTGATGACCACGAGCAGCGGGATCTCGGCCTCGATGGCCTCGATCGCGGCGTCCTTGGCGAAGGCCGGCGGCACGAAGGCGACGGACACGTCGGCGCCGGTCTTCTCCATGGCCTCCGTGACGGAGCCGAAGACGGGCAGCTCGACGGCGTTGCCGTCCTTGTCCTCATGGGACACGGTGGTGCCGGCCTTGCGGGCGTTCACGCCGCCCACGATGTTCGTGCCGGCCTTGAGCATCAGGCGGGTGTGCTTGGTGCCCTCACCGCCGGTGATGCCCTGCACGATGACCTTGGAGTCCTTGTTCAGGTAGATCGACATAGCTGTTCCTCAGTCTTTCCGAACGGTCAGTTCGCGGAGTGGGCGAGCTCGGCGGCCTTGTCGGCGCCCTCGTCCATGGTGGCGGCCAGGGTGACCAGCGGGTGGTTGGCCTCCTGCAGGATGCGGCGGCCCTCCTCCACGGCGTTGCCGTCCAGGCGGACGACCAGCGGCTTGGTGGCGGAGTCGCCCAGGATCTCGAGGGCCTTGACGATGCCGTTGGCGACGGCGTCGCACGCGGTGATGCCGCCGAAGACGTTCACGAACACGGACTTGACCTGCTCGTCGCCGAGGATGACGTCGAGGCCGTTGGCCATGACCTCGGCGTTGGCGCCGCCGCCGATGTCAAGGAAGTTGGCGGGCTTCACGCCGCCGTGCTTCTCGCCCGCGTAGGCCACCACGTCGAGGGTGGACATCACGAGGCCGGCGCCGTTGCCGATCACGCCGACCTGGCCGTCGAGCTTCACGTAGTTGAGGTCGTTCGCCTTGGCCTTGGCCTCCAGCGGGTCCTCGGTGCGCTCGTCGACGAGGGCCGCGTGGCCCTCCTGGCGGAACTCGGCGTTGTCATCCAGGGAGACCTTGCCGTCGAGGGCGAGGATCTTGCCGTCGCCGGTCTTCACCAGCGGGTTGACCTCGACGAGGGTGGCGTCCTCCTTCTCGAAGACGGTCCACAGCGTCTGCAGGACGTCGGCGACGTCGGCGCGCAGCTCCTCGGGGAAGTTCGCCTCGGCGACGATCTTCTGGGCGGTCTCGGCGTCGATGCCGGTCAGCGCGGAGACGGGCACCTTGGCGAGGGCCTCGGGGCGCTCCTCGGCGAGGGTCTCGATGTCCATGCCGCCCTCCACCGAGCACATGGCCAGGTAGGTGCGGTTCGCGCGGTCCAGCAGCACGGAGAAGTAGTACTCCTCGGCGATGTCGGCGCCCTGCGCGATCATGACCTGGTGCACGGTGTGGCCCTTGATGTCCATCCCCAGGATGGCCTTGGCGTGCTCGTACGCCTCGTCGGCGGTCTTCGCGACCTTGACGCCGCCGGCCTTGCCGCGGCCGCCGACCTTCACCTGCGCCTTGACGACGGTCACGCCGCCGATCTTCTCAGCGGCCGCCTTGGCCTCTTCCGGGGTCTGCGCCACGATGCCGGCGAGCACGGGGACGCCGTGCTTCTCGAACAGATCGCGCGCCTGGTACTCATACAGGTCCACGGTGGATGTCCTTCTGGGTCGAAGACTTCGGTCTGCCGGGGTGCCGCATCACGGCGCCTCGGCGGGAGCGGGCCCCGCGCCGGTCCGCCGCGCGCGGAGGCGCGGAGACGACGTCGAGGAGCTCTCCTCCGTCACTGTAGTCCACACCGCCCGGCGGGCAGAGGGCTCTCAGCCCTCCAGCTTGGTGAGGGGTGCGTAGCGCAGCAGCAGGCGCTTCTGGGCCCCCGAGTCCTCGAACGTGACCGTGGCCACGGTCTTGTCCCCGGCTCCGGTGACGGCGTCCACGCGGCCCGCACCGAAGGTGGCGTGGGACACGCGGTCTCCGGGGTTCAGGGCCGCGATCTCCTTCTGCGGCTGCACCCGTGAGGGGGCCTTGCCGCGCACCACCGACGACGGCACGGTCAGGTCCGCGGCCTCCTCGCCGCGGGTGAGGCGCGCGGGGCGCGCGCCGGTGCCGTCATCGCGAGAGGACCACGAGGGCCGGCCGCCCTCGCCGCCGGAGCCGAACCGCCCCGCGTACCGCGAGGTCCCCGCCCCCGTGAGCGAGGTCAGGGAGCCGGCCGAGCGCGTGGTCCCCTCGCGCTCCCACTCGATGAGCCGCTCGGGGATCTCCCCGAGGAACTGGCTGGGCGGGTTGAACTGGTGCTGGCCCCACAGGGAGCGCGCCTCCGCGCGGGAGAGGAACAGCCGTTCACGGGCGCGGGTCAGCCCCACGTAGGCCAGGCGGCGCTCCTCCGCGAGCTCCTTCTCATCCGTCATGGAGCGGGCGTGCGGGAAGACGCCGTGCTCCATGCCCGTGAGGAAGACGACCGGGAACTCCAGGCCCTTGGCCGTGTGCAGCGTCATGAGCGTCACCTGGCCCTGCGCCTCGGCGAGGTCCGTGCCCTCGGCGTCCGACGGCGAGGGCAGCTGGTCCGCGTCCGCCACGAGCGCCACCTGCTCGAGGAAGTCCGAGAGCGTGCCGTCCGGGTGGGCGGTGGAGAAGGCGCGCACCACGGCCACGAGCTCGCCGAGGTTGTCCGCGCGGGACTCGTCCTGCAGGTCCTCCGACTCGCGCAGCGCGGCGAGCATGCCGGACTGCTCGAGGACGGCCTCGAGGACGGTGGCCGGGCTCTCGCCCTCCGCCAGCTGCATGAGGTCGTCCATCATCTGGACGAACCCGCGGATCGCCTTCACGGATCGCGTGGCCATGCCCGGGGCGTTCTCCGCGTCCCGCAGGGCGTCGAAGAACGTGGTGCGCTGGCGCTGCGCCCACGCGGCCACGGCGCCCTCAGCACGGTCGCCGATGCCGCGCTTGGGCTCATTGAGGATGCGGCGCACGTTGACGTCGTCGGCCGGGTTGACCACCACGCGCAGGTACGCGAGGGCGTCCTTGATCTCCTTGCGGTCGTAGAACCGCGTGCCGCCGATCACGCGGTACGGGATGCCGCGGGTGACGAGGCGCTCCTCGAGGGCGCGGGACTGGGCGTTGGTGCGGTAGAACACGGCGACGTCGGCCGGGCGCACCCCGCCCTCGTCCTGGAGGCGGTCGATGGTGGAGGAGATCCACTCGGCCTCCGCGGACTCGTTCTCCGCGGCGTAGCCGGTGATCTTCTCCCCCGCACCCTCGGCCGTCCACAGATCCTTCTTGCGGCGGTCCGGATTGTTCTGGATGACCGCGTTGGCCGCGTCCAGGATGGTCTGCGTGGAGCGGTAGTTCTGCTCGAGCCGGATGGTGGCCGCGTCCGTGAAGTCCTGCTCGAACTCCACGATGTTGCGGATGTCCGCGCCGCGGAAGGCGTAGATCGACTGGTCCGAGTCGCCCACCACGGTGAGCTCGCCGCCGGGGGTGTCCACACCCTCGGGCTCGCCGGCCGGGCCGGTGAGCAGCCGCACGAGGCGGTACTGCGCGTGGTTGGTGTCCTGGTACTCGTCCACGAGCACGTGGCGGAAGCGGCGGCGGTAGCTGTCCAGCACGCGCGGGAACGCCTCGAACATGTGGACGGTCATGCCGATCAGGTCGTCGAAGTCCAGGGCGTTGGCCTGGCGCAGCCGCGCCGTGTAGTCGCGGTACACCGCGGCCACCGCCTGGGCCCACGGATCCGTCTCGGACACGGTGCCCGCATAGTCGTCCGCCTCGATGAGCTCGTTCTTGAGGGAGCTGATGCGGTTGAGCAGGGCCTTGGGCGCGAAGCGCTTGGGGTCCAGCTCGTGCAGCTTGGCGATCGTGGTGACCAGCCGCAGGCTGTCCGCCGCGTCGTAGATGGTGAAGGTGGACTTCAGCCCGATGCTCGCCGCCTCGTTGCGCAGGATGCGCACAGCGGAGGAGTGGAACGTCGAGATCCACATGCGCTGCGCCGTGGGGCCGATGAGCCCGGCGACGCGCTCGCGCATCTCCGCGGCGGCCTTGTTCGTGAAGGTGATGGCCAGGATCTCGTGCGGGCGAGCCCGCCCCGTGGCCAGCAGGTGCGCGATCCGATGGGTCAGCACGCGCGTCTTGCCCGAGCCGGCCCCGGCGACGATCAGCAGCGGCGCCCCGGCATGGGTCACCGCCGCCGCCTGCTGGGGGTTCAGCCCCTCCACGAGGGACTCCGGGGTGTGGGCGGCGGTGCCCGCGCCGTTCCCGACGCCGTCCCCGCCCCACGCTCCCCCCGGCGCCTCCGGGTCCAGCGCGGCACGCGTCACCGCGGCGGGCACGAGCCCGGGCAGGGCGGTCTGCGGATCCGCCGACGGGCGGGTCCGAGAGGAGGGCAGGGGGTCGCGTCCGAGCGCGGAGAACAGGTCAGCCATGGCCCGTCCAGTCTAGGCGCGGCCCCGGACACGACAGCGGGGGCCGTCTGCGATGATGTCCCCTGGAGGTCCCATGTCGAAGAAGTCCCGCACGCCCCGACCGTCGTCGTCCACGGCGGCGACTCCCGCTCCGACCGCCGCCAGCCGCTCGGACGGCGACCCGACCATGCTCGTGATCGCGCTGATCGGCACCACGCTGTTCGTCGGCGCCTACTACCACCTGCTGGTCCTGCAGCAGATGACGCAGCTCACCGGCGGGCTGGCCATGCCGGACTCGATGCTCGTCTACGGTCAGGACCACGTGCGGGCCCTCGCCGGCGTGATGGACGAGGCGGCGCGCGGCCAGCTCAACTGGGTGCACAAGACGGCCGGGGTCATCTTCCCGATCGCCGTCGCCCTGACGCTCACCGCGGTGGCGGCCTGGCGCCTGCGTCCCGCGGCGGCGAAGTGGGGCGCGTTCGGACTCGGCGTGCTGTTCGCCGTGGTGGACATCGCCGAGAACATCGCCATCGAGCAGGCGATCGCCGCGGGCGGCCCCGGCGCCGGCCTCGCGGCCGCGCTCACCCTTGCCCGCTGGGTGCTGCTCGCCCTGATCGCGCTCGCGGTGGTCGTGATGCTGGTGCGCGGCGGGAAGGGCCGGCAGGCCGCGACGTCGGTGCCCGCCTCGGCCTGACGCGCTCGGCTAGACTGACCGACCGGACCCGGCCACGGGTCCCTGCCCCAGTAGCTCAGTTGGATAGAGCGACCCTCTCCTAAAGGGTAGGCCGTCGGTTCGATTCCGGCCTGGGGCACCACCGCCGTCGCGGCGCCTGCGTGCCTCAGCCTGCGTCGGCGAACTGGGTCGTGTACAGCTCGGCGTATCGGCCGCCCCGCTCGAGCAGCGCCGCGTGCGTGCCGCGCTCCACGATCCGCCCGGCCTCCACCACGAGGATCTCGTCCGCGCTGCGCACCGTGGAGAGCCGGTGGGCGATCACGATCGCCGTGCGGCCCGCGAGCGCCTCCCCGAGCGCGTCCTGGATGGCGCGCTCGTTCGTGGAGTCCAGCGCCGCCGTCGCCTCGTCCAGCACCACGACGCGCGGGGCGGCCAGCAGCAGGCGCGCGATGGTCATGCGCTGGCGCTCGCCGCCGGAGAGGCGGTAGCCGCGCTCGCCGACCACGGTGTTCAGGCCGTCGGGCAGGGCCCGCATCACGTCTCCCAGGCGGGCGCGCTCGATCGCATCCCACAGCTGGGCGTCCGTGGCGTCGGGGCGGGCCAGGGCGAGATTGCCGCGCACCGTGTCATGGAACAGGTGTCCGTCCTGCGTGACCATGCCGACCGCCTGCTGCAGATCCGCGAAGGTCATGTCCCGCACGTCCACGCCGCCCAGCTCGACCGCGCCGGAGCTCACGTCCTGCAGGCGGGTCACGAGGGAGGCGATCGTGGACTTGCCGGCCCCGGAGGAGCCGACGAGGGCCACGGTGCGCCCGGCCGGCACCTCGACGTCGATCCCGTGCAGCACCTCCTCGCCGCCGCGCGTGTCCAGCACGGCCACCTCCTCGAGGGAGGCCAGGGACACCTCCTGCGCGGTGGGGTAGGAGAAGCGCACGTCCCGCAGGCGCACGGAGAGCGGCCCCTCGGGCACGGCCACGGCGCGGCCCGGCCCGGGCTCCCGGATGAGGGGCTGCAGGTCGAGGACCTCGAACACGCGCTCGAAGGAGACGAGCGCGCTCATGATCTCCACGCGCGCGTTGGCCAGCGCGGTCAGCGGGGCGTAGAGGCGCGTGAGGAGCAGGGCGAGCGTGACGACGTCGCCGGCGTCGAGGGTGCCCGCGAGGGCCTGGAGCCCGCCCACCCCGTACACGGCCGCGAGAGCGAGCGCGGAGACGAGCGTGAGCAGCGTGGTGAACACGGCCTGGCGCACGGAGATGTCCACGCCGGTGGCGCGCACGCGGTCCGCGCGCCGGGCGAACTCCGCCGACTCCGTGGCCGGGTCGCCGAAGAGCTTGATGAGGGTGGCGCCCGGCGCGGAGAAGCGCTCGGTCATCTGGTCGCCCATCGCGGCGTTGTGCCCGGCGCGCTCGCGTGAGAGCCCGGCCAGGCGCCGGCCCACCCACCGGGCGGGGAACAGGAAGACCGGCAGGAGCACGAGCGAGAGCACGGTGATCTGCCAGCTCGTCGCGATCATCACGGCCAGGGTGAGCGCCACGGAGACCACGTTGGCCACGACGCCGGAGAGGGTGCGGGAGATGGCCGACTGGGCCCCGACGACGTCGTTGTTCAGGCGCGAGACCAGGGCGCCCGTGCGCGTGCGCTGGAAGAAGGCGACGGGCATGCGCTGCACGTGGTCGAAGACCTGCGTGCGCAGGTCGAAGATGACCCGTTCGCCGAGGCCCGCGGAGAGCCACTTGGTGAACACGCCGAGGACGGCGTCGGCGATGGCGACCGCGGCGATGAGCAGCGCGAGCCGCACGATCAGGTCGCCGTCCCGGCCGCCGGTGATCGCGTTGACGACGTCGCCCGCGAGGACCGGCGAGGCGACGCCGAGCACGGCCCCCAGGATCGAGGCGAGGACGAACACGACCAGCCGGGCGCGGTACCGTCCGGCGAACGCGACCGCGCGCCGCACGGTGCCCTTCTTGAGGGACTGGGACGCCTCCGGGCCGCTGCGCGTCATGCGCATCATGGACGCCCGTGCCGCCGACTCCATGCTCATGCGCACCACTCCCCTGTCGTCTCGTGACCGAGAGCAGTCTAGGGAGCGACGGGGGGATTCCGCTGGGAGCGTCAGGCCGCCAGGCCCAGGTAGCCCTGCCACGCCTCGGCGGGGCGGTCGAGCTCGCGGATGCGCCACTGCGCACCGCGCGGGCGCACCGGGTCCACGCGCAGCCGCCACCCCAGGGACTCGAGCGAGCGGTCCGCCTTGGCGCCGTTGCAGCGCAGGCAGCACGCCACCAGGTTCTCCCACGAGTTCTCCCCGCCGCGCGAACGGGGCCGGACGTGGTCCACCGTGGTGGCGTGGGCCCCGCAGTAGGCGCAGCGGTGGCCGTCCCGGCGCAGCACGCCCTTGCGGGAGACGGGTGCCGCCTCCCCGTGGGGGACGCGGATGTACTGGTGCAGGAGGATCACCAGGGGGCGGCCCCACGCGCGCGTCGGGCTCAGCATGGGATCCCCGCCGTCCTCCAGGACGCTGGCCTTGCCCGTGGCCACGAGCAGGAGCGCTCGGCGGTCGGAGACCACCGAGAGGGGTTCGTAGCCGGCGTTGAGGACGAGTGTGCGCATGGCGGGCCTCGGGACGGGGAGCGGACGGTCCCACGCTACGGGCCTCCGGTCCCCGCGCGCGGCGTGTCGCACGCGGGTGCGCAAAGTCTTCACCGATCGGTCACCTGCGCCTCACGCGCCGGTCACTCGCCGGGCAGGGCCTCCACCCACACGTGCGCGGCGGTGTCCCCGTGCAGCTCCAGCGCGTCGCCGGCGGCGGCGTCGCCGTCCGCCTCCGCCTCGATCCGGACGTATCCGGCCTCGAGCGCGGGCTGCGCCCGGAGGAGGCCGCCGGGCACGACGCCCGCGGCGGCGAGGTCCGTCAGGAGCTCCGGGTCGGCCTGGATCCCCTCGGCGAGGCTGAGGACGCGGAACCGGCCGGGTGTGGCGGCCGCCGTCGCCAGCCTCTCCCCGGCGAGGCCCATGTCCCGGCTCCAGTCCTCGGCGGAGCGCTGCTCGGGGCGCGGCGGGATCGGGGTGCCGTACGGGGTGACGCTCGGGTTCTCCAGGATCTCGAGCAGGCGGCGCTCCACCTGGTCGCTCATGACGTGCTCCCAGCGGCAGGCCTCGTCGTGCACGAGCGCCCAGTCCAGGCCGATGACGTCCGAGAGCAGGCGCTCGGCGAGGCGGTGCTTGCGCAGCACGGCCACGGCACGCTCGCGCCCGTCCACGGTGAGGTCCAGGCGGCGGTCGGCGCCGACGTGCACGAGGCCGTCGCGCTCCATGCGGGCCACCGTCTGGGAGACCGTGGGGCCGGAGTGGTCCAGCCGCTCCACGATGCGCGCACGCAGGGGCGTGATGCCCTCCTCCTCGAGCTCGAGGATGGTGCGTAGGTACATCTCCGTGGTGTCGATCAGATCGGTCATCGCGCCGTCCTCTTCCCGTGGTCTTCCTCCCGCGCCATCCTAGCCACGGGACCGGGGTCACGTTCACGGGGCGCGAGCGCCGCTGGGCCACAATGAGGACGACCCCGTCCCCCGCCCAGGAGCGCACCATGAACCCGACCTCCCCCACCGAGATCGTCATCCCCACGGACATGCTGCCGGCGGACGGCCGGTTCGGCGCTGGACCGTCCAAGGTCCGCCCCGAGCAGCTGCAGGCCGTGGCCGACGCCGCCGGGCTCATGGGGACCTCCCATCGCCAGAAGCCCGTGAAGGACCTCGTGGGCCGCGTGCGCGCCGGCGTCGCCGAGCTCTTCTCCGCCCCCGCGGGCTACGAGGTGGTCCTCGGGGTCGGCGGGTCCACCGCGTTCTGGGACGCCGCCTCCTTCGGACTGGTCCACGAGCGTGCGCAGCACCTGAGCTTCGGCGAGTTCGGCTCCAAGTTCGCCCGCGCCACGGACGCCGCCCCGTTCCTCGGCGCCTCGGACATCCGCACCGCGGAGCCGGGCACGCGCCCGGAGCCCGAGGCCGTGGCCGGCGTCGACGTGTACGCGTGGCCCCACAACGAGACGTCCACGGGCGTCATGGCGCCCGTGGAGCGCCCCGCGGGGATCGACGACGACGCGCTCGTGCTGATCGACGCCACCTCCGCGGCGGGCGGCCTGCCCGTGGACGTGGCGCAGGCGGACGTCTACTACTTCGCCCCGCAGAAGAACTTCGCCTCCGACGGCGGCCTGTGGCTCGCGCTGTTCTCCCCCGCTGCGCTCGAGCGGGTGCAGGAGGTCTCGGCCTCGGGCCGGTGGATCCCGGAGTTCCTGGACCTGGCCACCGCCGTGGACAACTCGCTCAAGGACCAGACGTACAACACGCCGGCCTTGGCCACCCTGGTGATGATGGACGCGCAGCTGGAGTGGATGAACGGCAACGGCGGCCTGGGCTTCACCACCGCGCGCACCGCCGAGTCCTCGCGCCGGGTGTACGAGTGGGCCGAGCGGCACGCGGTGGCCACCCCGTTCGTGACGCGCCCCGAGGACCGCTCCGCCGTCATCTGCACCGTCGACTTCGACGAGGCGGTGGACGCCGCCGCCGTGGCGAAGGTGCTGCGCGCCAACGGCGTCGTGGACGTGGAGCCCTACCGCAAGCTCGGGCGCAACCAGCTGCGCATCGCCACGTTCGCGGCCATCGAGCCGGACGACGTCACGGCGCTGCTGGCCTGCATCGACCACGTGGTCGAGCGCCTGGGCTGAGCAGGGCTCAGGCCTCGCCGGGGACGCGGCCCTCGGCGACGGCCGCCAGGCGCTCGCGCTCGTCCTCGTTCACGCGCTCGGCGTAGGGCACCCACGGCGGGGCCACGAGGGCCCCGTCATGCGCCTGGATCCCCAGCTCGCACACGGTCACGTGCTTCGAGCGCGGGGCCCGGGCGAGCGTGCAGTACCAGGCCCACCCCGCGTAGCCGGGCAGGTGCGCGGCGAAGCGGTGGGTGACGAGCCGGTCGTCGTCCGCCGTGGCGTCCAGGTGCTCGCCCACCTGGCCCTCCTCCGCGTCCTCGGCCAGCGCGGCGCGCGCGGTCTCCACGGCCTCCGCCAGCAGCTCGTCCCGCTTGGGGGCCCGACGCCGGACGGGAGGCGCCGGCACGGCGGCCGCCTCGGGCTCGGGGCTCTGCCCGCTCGCGGACGGCGTCACGGGCTGCTCCGTCTCGTGCTTCACGGCGCTCATGCCTCGAGGTCGTCCGCGACGCGGCGCAGGACCTGCGCGATCTTGCCGGCCTGGGCGGGCTGCGGGTAGCGCCCGCGGCGCAGGCCGTTGGAGGTCTGGTCCAGCACCCGGATGAGGTCCTCCAGGAGGACCGCCATCTCATCGGGCTTGGGGCGGTGGTTGCGGACCACGGAGGGGGCGGAGTCGAGCACGCGCAGGGAGAGCGCCTGCTTTCCGCGCCGCCCCTCGGCCACGCCGAACTCGACGCGAGCCCCGGAGTGGAGCTCCGTCACGCCCGCGGGCAGGGCCGACGAGGGCACGTGGACCTCCTCGCCCTCGTCGGTGTGGGCGAATCCGAACCCCTTGGCGGAGTCGTAGAACTTGATGCGACCGGTGGGCATCTCTGGCACCTGCTTCTTCGTCGTCGGGTCGCCCACCGGCCTCTCCGGCGGACGCCGCCGCCGTCTCCGACGGGCGCTCGGCCGGGTCTCGCCCGAGGGATCGGCGGGGTCCTGGACTGCACCGGCGCGGTGAGGCCGCGGCATCGGTGGGACCGCCTCTGACCGTGAGCCCTCGAGGGACGGCGATGGACGTGCTGCACTGATCCTCCAGGATAGCCGGACTACAGTGGCGGCCATGCCTGCCACCGTCCCCTCCGCCGCGCGCCGACCCGCCACCGACCCCGCGGAAGGCCGCGCGCCCAGCCCGTGGCTGCGCGCGGTGCTCGTGGCGGGCGTGGCCGTCACGGCGGTCTCCGCCCTCGCGCTGGCGGCCCTCCTGGTGGCCTACTTCCTCTCGGCGCCGGCCCTGCCCCTCCTGTACCGCCTGGCCCTCTACGGGCTTCCCGCGGGGTTCGGCCTGCTGGTGCTGCACCTGGTCCTCTCGGCCGTGCGGCGCGCCCGCTCCTGAGCGGCCCGGCACGTCAGCGAACGCCCAGCGGACTCCCAGGTGGAGTGGCCAGACTGGACTCATGCAGTCTCAGAACCCTGAAGCCCGCCTCCTCGTGGTGGACGACGAGCCCAACATCCGCGAGCTCCTCTCCACGTCCCTGCGCTTCGCGGGCTTCGAGGTGCGCGCCGCCGCCAACGGCCACGACGCCCTCGAGGCGGCGGAGGAGTTCCAGCCGGACCTGGCGGTGCTGGACGTGATGCTCCCGGACATGGACGGCTTCACCGTGACCCGTCGGCTGCGCGCCGCGGGCCGCCACTTCCCCGTGGTGTTCCTCACCGCCCGGGACGGCACCGAGGACAAGGTCACCGGCCTCACCGTGGGCGGGGACGACTACGTCACCAAGCCCTTCTCGCTGGACGAGGTGGTGGCCCGCATCCGCGCGGTGCTGAGGCGCACCGCGTCCCTGGATGACGACGGCGCCGTGCTGCGCGTGGACGACCTCGAACTGGACGACGACGCGCACGAGGTGCGTCGCGGCGGCGAGGTGGTGGACCTCTCCCCCACCGAGTTCAAGCTCCTGCGCTACCTGATGATGAACCCGAACCGCGTCCTCTCCAAGGCCCAGATCCTGGACCACGTGTGGGAGTACGACTTCAACGGGGACGCCTCCATCGTGGAGTCCTACATCTCCTACCTGCGTCGCAAGATCGACGTGGCCGGGCGGGACCGCATGATCCACACCAAGCGCGGGGTGGGCTACATGCTGCGCACGGCCGACAAGCGCTGAGGTGGCGGAGCGCCTCCGCGTCGCGTCGTCCCGGCTGCGGCACCCCCGCACGTGGGCCCGGGGCGCGTGGTCGGCCCAGTCCCTGCGCACCAAGCTCGTCGTGATGATCACGGCGCTCATGCTCACCCTCGTGGCGGTCACCGCCCTCGTCACCTCCGCCCTGTTCCGGCAGGAGCTCGTGCGGCAGCTGGACGAGGACATGGTCACCAACCGGGACGCGGTGTCCGTGTACCTGACCACCGTAGTCCAGACCGGCGGGTACTACACGCCCCAGCACGGGATCCTGCGCTTCTACGGCGCCCTGTGGGACACCACGGGCGCGCCGGTCGTCAGCACCCCCGTGATCATGGGCGCGGACGCCCCGCGCCTCGAGGGGCTCTCCCTGGATCGCGTGCGCGAGATCGGCTCCGAGTCCTTCGAGGTGCCCGGCACGCAGGCGGACTCGAACGGCTGGCGGGTCCAGCTGTACCCCCTGCGCAGCGGCGAGGGCTCCATCGCCATCGCCCTGCCCCTGCACACCGTCTCCTCCTCCGTGGAGCGGGTCACCGCGCTCGTGGTGACCATCGGGCTGCTGGCGACGGCGGGCGCCGTCGTGGTGGCCAACCTGGCGGTGAAGCGCGCCTTCCGGACGCTGAACCGCGTGGAGCGCACGGCCGCGAAGATCGCGGCGGGCGATCTGAGCCAGCGCGTCGAGACCGCGCCCCCGGACACCGAGGTGGGGCGACTGTCCCGCTCGCTCAACGCGATGCTCGCTCACATCGAGTCCGCCTTCCGGGACAAGGAGGTCTCCGAGGGCAAGATGCGCCGGTTCGTGCAGGACGCGTCCCATGAGCTGCGCACCCCGCTCGTGACCATCCGCGGCTTCTCCGAGCTCTACCGCCACGGCGGCATCACGAAGGAGGAGGACGTGGCCGCGGCGATGGGCCGGATCGAGTCCGAGGCGGCCCGCATGACGCGCCTCGTGGAGGACCTGCTGACCCTCGCCCGCCTGGACGAGCAGCGGCCCCTCGAGCACGCGCCGGTGGACCTGCTCGTGCTGGGCGTGGACTCCATGATGGACGCCTCGGTCAACGCCCCGGACCGCACGGTGCGGCTCGTCGGGCTGGACGGCGGACGGGCCTCCTCGGCCCCCCTCATGGGCGACGAGAACCGCATCCGCCAGGTGGTGGTCAACCTCATGACGAACGCGCTGCGGTACACCCCGGCCGGCACCCCCATCGAGATCGCGGTGGGCACCGTGGAGATCCCCTCCGGCGGCTCCGGCGGCTCCGGCGGGGGACCGGACCGGGACTCGGTGATCGAGATCCGCGACCACGGCCAGGGCGTCTCCGAGGAGGACCGCGCACGGATCTTCGAGCGGTTCTACCGCGCGGACTCCTCGCGCCACCGCGAGACCGGCGGCACAGGGCTGGGCCTGGCGATCGTCGCCGCGATCGTCGCCCAGCACGGCGGCTCCGTCCGGCTCCTGGAGACCGAGGGCGGCGGCGCCACGTTCTCCGTGCACCTGCCGTGGACCCCCTTCGAGGACGACGACCTCGAGGATGACGGCGAAGCCGGGCACGAGGACGACGTCGACGCCGGCCTCGAGGAGGACGGCCCGGAGGGCGGGCGTCCGACGGCGGATCCCGCCGGACGCGCCTCCTCCTCTGCGGCCCCCTCGGGGGCGGGCGCCTCGTCCGCGGTCCAGCGCCGTCGGCTGACGCGGGTCGCCGGACGACTGCGCCGCGCTGCGGCCAGCCGTCGCGACCGCGGCCCGCGCGACGGCGGCTGAGTCCCGCGGCCCGGCCGCGGCTCCTGCACAGGGCTCACCGCTCCCCCGGCCGGTCCCCAGACCGCGGGGACCGACGGCGGGCCGGCAGCGGCCGTCCCTAGCGTGGGGGTCAGCGGAGCCGGCCGCACCTCCGGCGTTCACAGAGGGGACACGCACATGACCATCGTCCAGATCGACATCGAGGACCTGCGCGCCAAGAGCGGCGCCGTCGAGGGGTCCATCGGCCGCCTGCAGGCCGAGGTGAACACCATGGAGGCGAGCCTCCGCCAGCTCCAGGACACGTGGCGCGGCCAGGCGTCCAGCAACTTCCAGGGCGTGCTGACCGAGTGGCGCGCCACCCAGCAGCGCGTGGAGGCCTCCCTGGCGTCCATCCGCCAGGCCATGGACGCCGCCGCCCAGCAGTACCAGGACGCAGAGGCGGCGAACGCCTCGATGTTCCGCTTCTGATCCGGGGCCCGTGCCGCGCGCGGCCTAGAGTGGCGGTCATGAGCGTGCTCATCGACCCACCCGTCTGGCCCGCGCACGGCACGGTGTTCTCGCACCTCGTCTCGGACGCCTCCCTCGAGGAGCTGCACGCCTTCGCGCGGACGGCTGGCCTCAGCCCGCGCGCCTTCGACCTGGACCACTACGACGTGCCTGCGCACCGCCACGCGGACCTCGTGGCGGCAGGGGCGGAGGAGGTCAGCGGCGCGGAGCTGGTCCGGCGCCTCGTCCGATCGGGCCTGCGCGTTCCGGCCCGACGCCGGCCGGCGCGGATCGCCCCGGTGCTGCGCCGCCGTTGGGAGCGGCTCTTCGCGGGGGCCGGTGCCCACCCGGACGCGGTGCTCGCGACGGGTCAGGAGCTGCTGACGCGGTGGGCCGAGGAGCACCGCCACTACCACTCCCCCGCGCACCTGCTCGCCGTGCTCGAGGCGCTGGACGAGCTCGACGCCGCTGGTGAGGACCTCGGCGCGGACCCCCGCGCCGTGCGTCTGGCGGCCTGGTTCCACGACGCCGTCTACGCGGCGGACCAGACGGCCGACCCCGGCCAGGACGAGGCGGACTCGGCCGAGCTCGCCCTCCACCTGCTCGGCGATCCGCGGCTGCGGGTGCCCACCGCCCTCGTCGCCGAAGTCGAGCGGCTCGTGCTGCTCACCGTGGACCACCGCCCAGCCCCGGGCGACCCCGCCGGGGCTGCTCTGAGCGACGCGGACCTCGCGGTGCTCGGCAGCTCCCCCCAGGGGTATGACCGCTACGTCGAGGCCGTGCGCGCGGACTTCGCGCACGTCGCTGACGCGCACTGGCGCACCGGGAGGGCTGCCGTCCTCCAGCACCTGCTCTCCGCCGAGCACCTCTACGCCACCGCCACCGGCCGCGCCCGCTGGGAGCAGCCGGCGCGTCAGAACCTGCGCCGCGAGCTGGAGGCGCTGCGCTCCTGAGCCGACACGGCGAGGCCCGCCTCCCCGGATCGGGAAGACGGGCCTCGCGTGCTGGGCGCCCGGGAGGACCGGGCGGGCTCAGCGGGTGGTCACATCATGCCGCCCATGCCGCCCATCGGGTCCATGCCCTCGGCACCGCCGGCCGGGTTCTTCTCCGGCTTGTCGGCCACGACGGCCTCGGTGGTGAGGAACAGGCCCGCGATGGACGCGGCGTTCTGCAGGGCGGAGCGGGTCACCTTGACCGGGTCGTTGATGCCCGCGGCCAGCAGGTCCTCGTACTCGCCGGTGGCGGCGTTCAGGCCGTGGCCGGCCTCGAGGGTCTTGACCTTGTCCGCCACGACGCCCGGCTCCATGCCCGCGTTGAAGGCGATCTGCTTCAGCGGGGCCTCGATGGCGACCTTGACGATGTTCGCGCCGGTGGCCTCGTCGCCCTCGAGCTGCAGGCCCTCGAACGCCTTCGCGCCGGCCTGGATCAGGGCCACGCCGCCGCCGGCGACGATGCCCTCCTCCACGGCCGCCTTGGCGTTGCGCACGGCGTCCTCGATGCGGTGCTTGCGCTCCTTGAGCTCCACCTCGGTGGCCGCGCCGGCCTTGATGACGGCCACGCCGCCGGCCAGCTTGGCGAGGCGCTCCTGGAGCTTCTCGCGGTCGTAGTCCGAGTCGGTGTTCTCGATCTCGGCGCGGATCTGGGCCACGCGGCCGGCGATCTGCTCGGCGTCGCCGGCGCCCTCGACGATGGTGGTCTCGTCCTTGGTGATGACCACCTTGCGGGCGGTGCCCAGCAGGTCGAGGGTGGCGTTCTCCAGGGAGAGGCCGACCTCGGAGGAGATGACCTGGCCGCCGGTGAGGATGGCGATGTCGGCGAGCATGGCCTTGCGGCGGTCGCCGAAGCCCGGAGCCTTCACGGCCACGGACTTGAAGGTGCCGCGGATCTTGTTGACCACCAGCGTGGCCAGGGCCTCGCCGTCGACGTCCTCGGCGATGATCAGCAGCGGCTTGCCGGACTGCATGACCTTCTCGAGGATCGCCACCATGTCCTTCACGGCGGAGATCTTGGAGTTCACGATGAGGATGTAGGGATCCTCGAGGACGGCCTCCTGGCGGTCCGTGTCCGTGACGAAGTAGCCGGAGATGTAGCCCTTGTCGAACCGCATGCCCTCGGTGAGCTCGAGCTCGAGGCCGAAGGTGTTGGACTCCTCGACGGTGATGACGCCCTCCTTGCCGACCTTGTCCAGCGCCTCGGCGATGAGGGCGCCGATCTGCGGGTCGGCGGCGGAGATGGACGCGGTGGCGGCGATCTGCTCCTTGGTCTCGATCTCGCGGGACGCGGAGAGCAGCTCGGCGGTGACGGCCTCGACGGCCTTCTCGATGCCGCGCTTCAGGGAGAGCGGATCGGCGCCGGCGGCCACGTTGCGCAGGCCCTCGCGCACGAGCGCCTGGGCGAGCACGGTGGCGGTGGTGGTGCCGTCGCCGGCGACGTCGTCGGTCTTCTTGGCGACCTCCTTGACGAGCTCCGCGCCGATCTTCTCGTAGGGGTCCTCGAGCTCGATCTCCTTGGCGATGGACACGCCGTCGTTGGTGATGGTGGGGGCGCCCCACTTCTTCTCGAGCACCACGTTGCGGCCGCGGGGGCCGAGCGTCACCTTCACGGCGTCCGCGAGGGTGTTCAGACCCTTCTCCAGACCGCGGCGGGCCTCTTCGTCGAATGCGATGGTCTTGGCCATGAGTGCATGTCCTTTCTGGACGTCACGTTCCTTGCTGGTGGCTGACCCGCACCGATGCCCGCGACGGACGGCCCGGAACGGGGCCTCACCGATGGACAGGTCCTCCTCCACGGGGGTGCCGGCCGGGGTACGACTGGCAGTCCCACCTTCGGAGTGCTAACCCCATTATGAGCACTCTCCCCGGGAGAGTGCAAAAGGCTGGGGCGTCGTCCGCCCGCATCCGCACCGGGCGGACGACACGAGGACGGCGTGCGGGTCCGGATGCACGCGACCCCCGTGGGCGCCGTCCCCTCAGGGGGTGGCGCCCACGGGGGTCGCACAGCGTCGGCGGACGCGCCGCCGACGGGGTCAGCCGGTGACGACGACGGCGACGCCGTCGACCTGCAGGTTCGGGCTCTGGACGACGGGGAGGCCCAGCTCGCGGCCGACGGCCTCGGCGGCGGCCTTGTCCCCGGAGCGGTTGTACATCACGGTGGAGGCGCCCACGCGGGGGCCGCTCCAGTTCTGGGCGGACACCGACGTGAAGCCGGCGTTCTTGAGCTCCTGCGCGTTGCGGGCGGCCAGGCGGTTGATGCGGGTCGCGTTGTACACCGTCACACGGGTGCTCTTCGCCGCTGCAGCGGCACGGGAGGCCTCGGCCTTGCGGGACGCCTCGGCGGCCTGCGAGCGCGACGCCTCGGCGGCCTGCGAGCGGGAGGCCTCGGCGGCCTGGGAGCGCGATGCCTCGGCGGCCTGGGAGCGCGATGCCTCGGCAGCCTGCGAGCGGGAGGCCTCGGCAGCCTGGGAGCGCGATGCCTCGGCGGCGCGGGCGGCCTCGGCCGACGCGGCGGCGGAGCGGGAGGCCTCCGCGTCACGGGACGCCTGGGCGGCGGACTCCTGCGCGGCACGGGAGGACTCGGCGGCCTGCGCGGCACGGGAGGACTCGGCGGCCTGCGCGGCGGCGGAGGACTGCTCGGCGGCGCGGGAGGCCTCCGCGTCACGGGACGCCTGGGCGGCGGACTCCTGCGCGGCACGGGAGGACTCGGCGGCCGGGGCGGGCCCGGTGCTCGACGCGTCCGTGGTCGCGGAGGGCGGGGCAGGCTCGGTCGAGGACGCGGCGGCCTCGGAGGAGGAGGCCGGGGCGTCGGTCGTGCTGTCCGTGGGCGCCGAGGAGGACGAGGAGTCCGCCGCGCCGGCCGTCGGGCGGTCGTCCCCGCCGGTGAGCCACGGCAGGATCACACCCAGGAACAGGCCCGCGAGCAGCACGAGCCCGGCGAGCAGCAGCAGCGGGCGGAGAGCGCCCCCGCCTGCGCCGCCGGACGCGGCGGTGGCGCCGCCGGCGGCCGGTGCGAAGGACGCGCGGTGCGCGCCGCGCTGCTCGGTGTACTCGGGGACGTCGTCGAAGCGGTCGGGCCGGTATGCCATCGGTCAGTTCTCCTGGCGGGGGGAAGCGGGAGCGGTGGACGAGGGAGTCACGGGCCTCCTGATCGCCCGACGCCGGGTGCCGCGCGTGCGCAGCAGGCGGCGGACGAGGAGGGGGCGGTAGGCCAGGGCGGCCTCGCGATCCAGCAGTCCGTTCAACACCTGATAGTAGGCGGTCGGCGCCAGCCCGAGGCGCTCCCGGATCGCGTGGTCCTTCGCGCCGGTGTGCCGCCAGGTCGCGGCCTCGAGATCGAGGACGGCCCGTTCCTGCTCCGTGAGACCGCCGAGGGGCGCGCGGGAGGCGCGCGCGGCGGCGTCGTCGGGGCGGAGATCCGGCTGAGACATGACGGCCACTCTAGTGACCGTCGCGGCCGTCGGCGCGCGGATACGCTCGGAGCATGGATCTCCTCGCACCCCTGGACCCCGGATGGGAGAGGGCGCTGGCCGCGCAGTCGGACGCCTTCGAGCACGTCGGCGCCGCCCTGCGCGCGCGCCGCGACGCCGGCGAGCACGTCCTGCCCGCGCCGGAGGACATCCTCCGGGCCTTCCGCCAGCCCTTCGACGACGTGCGCGTGCTGGTGCTGGGCCAGGACCCCTACCCGACGCCGGGCCACCCGATCGGGATGTGCTTCGCGGTGGACCGCCGTGTGCGTCCGCTGCCGCGCTCCCTGGCCAACATCTACCGGGAGCTCCACGACGACGTCGGCGTCACGCCCCCCGAGCACGGCGACCTGACCGCGTGGACGGACCAGGGGGTGCTCCTGCTCAACCGCGTCCTCACGGTGCGCGCGGGCGCGCCGGCGAGCCACCGCGGGATGGGCTGGGAGCAGATCACCGAGGCCGCCGTGCGGGCGCTGGCAGGGCGCGGCACCCCCCTCGTGGGCCTGCTGTGGGGCGCCGATGCCCGGCGCATGGCTCCGGTGCTGCGCGAGGCGGGGTGCGGCGTCGTGGAGTCCCCGCACCCCTCCCCCCTGAGCGCGCAGCGGGGCTTCTTCGGCTCGCGGCCGTTCAGCCGGGTCAACGCCCTCCTCGCCGAGGCGGGCGCGGAGCCGGTGGACTGGCGCCTCCCGGCCTGAGTCGGTCCCGCCCGCCCCGACGACGCCGGGCGGGTCCCGTCAGCGCAGGCGCGGCGGCAGCGCGCGGGGCGAGGAGTCCCGCAGGCGGTCCGTGACGGGCTTGGCCACCGTGTTGCCCAGGGCCACGCCGGCGGCGATCGCGGCGACGATGACGATCGCGTCGACGATCCCGACGATCCCGAGCATCTCCGACTGGGACTCCACGGTGAATCCGTAGAGGGAGCGGAAGATGGTCAGGCCGGGGAGCAGGAAGAGCACGCTGGGCAGCGCGACCACAAGGGCGGGAGCACCGATCCGCTCCGCCACGATCCGCGCCGTGAAGCCGATCGCGGCCGCCGCGATCGCCGGGGCGAGCCGACCGCTCGTGCCCGCCGCGGTGACCGCCGTGAAGACGAGGTAGCCCACCGCGGAGACCGCCCCGCTCGCGAGGATGGCGCGACTGCGGTTCTGCTCCACCACCGCGTCGGACATGGACGCCACCGCCACGAGGGCCAGCAGGAGCAGGAACGGGTGGCTCTCCTGCGAGGTCTCGGCGAGGTCCAGCGGCGGCAGCCCGACCATCTCCGCCACCCCCACCGCGAGCATGATCCCGCCCATGATCCCCGCGTAGACGAGCAGGGCGGAGATGAAGCGGCCGGCGGCCGTGACGGGGAACCCGTTGATCGCGTCCTGGGTGGCCGTCACGAACCGCACCGTCGGCAGGAGCATCATGATGCCGCCCGCGGTCACCACGGCGGGGTTGACGGGCACCCGGAGGGCGAACGCCACCAGGGCGATGACCGTGGCGAGGAAGGCGGCGAACATGGCGGAGAAGATCTCGGGGAAGCGGGCCCTGTCCGCCTGGACCTTGAGCCAGAACACCAGCCACGTGGAGACCATGCCCAGCAGAGCGCCCTCCCAGGAGCCGCCGATGAACGGGACGAAGCAGCCCGCGAACACGCCCGCGAACAGGACCTCGAAGAAGGGCGGGAACGGCTTGGGCCGGTGGCGGATCTCCACGAGACGGCGCTGCGCCTCGGAGCGCTCGACCTTCCCCTCGGAGATCTGCTCCACGAGGCGGTGGACGGCCACGAGGCCGTCGAAGTGCGTGGACGAGGAGCGCACCACGCGCTGCAGCGTGTACGGCACCTCGCCGCGGGAGGAGTCGGGCGCGTAGTTGAGGGAGATGGCCTGGTTGGTCAGGTCCACCTCGGTCTCCTGGATGCCGTAGGCCTGGGTCACCACGATGATCGAGGTCTCCACGTCCAGCGAGGTGGCCCCGAAGCTGAACATCGTCTCCCCCAGCTTGAGGGCGAAGTCCAGGGTGGTCCGCGCCTCGACGGAATGGTGCTCGACGTCCCTGCGCTGCTGGAGGGTGGAGCGCATCCTGCGCCCGTACGGCGAGCTCTGCAGACGCTCCACCATGGCGAGGGTCTGCGTGGGCAGGGCCTCCTCGAACACGGCGCGGTCCTGGCGCCCCCGCCGCCCTCGGCGCCGGCCCTTCTTCTCCGGCGGGCCGTGCGGGACCACCGGGTCCGGGACGGTGACGTCCGGTTCGGGGATCACGGCCGGCGCGGGCAGGGCGCCGTCGGCGTCCGCCGGGGAGAGCACCGAGGTGGGCACCTGCTCCGAGAGCGGCGGCTCGGTCAGGGGCGAGTCGGCGGCCGGGGTGGGAGTGGCGTCCTCCGCCCCGTCCGCCTGGACGACGCCCTGGTCCGGGTGGAGGCCGGGGTCTGCCGCGAGCCCGGTCTCGTTGACGGCGTCCTCGTCCAGCAGCAGCGGGTCCAGGTCCACCGCCGAGTCCGGGGTGAGCATCACCGGGGGCACCGGCCGCCCGGGGGACTCCGCGGCGGCCGCGGGGCGGATCACGGGGATCAGGGTGGGCTCCGCGGCGGGCTCGGGGATGCGCGGGTCGAAGCGCTCCGCCTCCTGGGGGCCGTCCGGGTCCACGCCGTCCACCGTGTCCTTCCTGCGCTCTGCGCCTGGCTGCTCCTCGATCGCGGCTGGTCGCCGGTGACATCCAATCACGCCGGACGCACCTTCGGGCACGCAAAAGGGCCCTCCCGAAGGAGGGCCCCGCTGCGGTGGATCTTACTGGACTCGAACCAGCGACCTCTCGCGTGTGAAGCGAACGCTCTAACCAACTGAGCTAAAGATCCGCGCGCGTCCCGATCCGCCGTGGCGGACCGGACAACTCGCAGAACTCTACCGGATCCCCCCGGCGGGGGCAAGTCCGCGCGACGGCGGGAGGGCCGGCCGGCCCTCCTGCCGCTCGCCTCACTTCGCGGAGAGCGCGAGGTCGTCGAGGCTGAAGGCCGTCCAGGCGGACGAGTCCTCCACGCCCCGGAACTGCAGGGTCACCGTCCTGCCCGCGAAGCGGGAGACGTCCACGGTGTGCTGCACCCAGCCGAAACCCTTCTCCAAGTTGGAGTGGGTCTTGAGGGTGTACGTGCCGTATGCGCCGTCGCGGACCTGCACAGACAGCTTGTCGTACGCGGTGGACGAGCTGGTCTCGACCGAGTCGACGCGCACCCAGTAGGACAGCGTCGTGGTCGTGCCGGCGGGCACGGCCACGGTCTGCGAGAGAGTCGCGGTGTTCGCGTAGCCGAGGTTGTTGAGCACGCCGTGGTAGATCCCCGAGTGCGGGGAGACGGACTCGTACCGCGACCGGCCGGTGCCGCTCCAGCCGGTGGCGCCCGACTCGAAGCCCGGGTTCACCAGCAGGTTGCCGGAGGGCGCGGGGGCCGGCTCCACGGGAGCAGTCGGGTCGGTCGGCGCCGTCCCGCCGACGGCGGCGACGGCCGCGGTGGCGTCGGCCAGGCCGGCGCCGCAGCCCTCGGAGCAGGTCACGGGCATGGCGCGGGCGGTCGACTTCAGGGTGGACTCGACCTGTGCCGGGGTCAGGCCGGGCTGCTTCGTGAGCATGAGCGCGGTCAGGCCCGCCACGTGCGGGGTGGCCATCGAGGTGCCGTTGTAGGAGGCGTAGCCCGCGCCGGACGGCCGGGTGGTGCCCGTGTTGACCGTGGAGATGATGGAGCTGCCCGGCGCCGTCACGTCCACGGCGCTGCCGTAGTTGGAGAAGGAGGAGCGGCGGCCGGAGGAGTCGGACGCGGCCACGGTGATGGTGTTCTGGCAGTTGGCGGGGCGGGCGTTGGCGGCGGGCTGGTTCTCGTTGCCGGCGGCCACGACGACGGGCACCCCGCGACCCACGGCCGCGTTGATGGCGTTCTGGTAGGTGGTCCCGCAGGTGCCGGAGCCGCCGAGGGACATGTTGATCACGTCGGCCGGGGTGGCGTTCAGGGGGGCGCCGGGCACGGAGCCGCCCGCGGACCACACGATCGCATCGGCGATGTCGGCGAGCGAGCCGCCGCACTTGCCCAGCACGCGCACCGGCTGGATCTTCGCGTTCGGGGCCACGCCCACGACGCCCACCGTGTTCGCCGCGGCCGCCACGGTGCCGGCCACGTGCGTGCCGTGCCAGGACGAGTTCGACGGGTTGGGATCGCCGCACTCGCCGGCGAGGTACCAGTCGCCCTCGTCGGCGGGGTTGGCGTCACGGCCGTTGCCGTCACGCGAGGAGGTGGTGTTGGAGATGAAGTCGTAGCCGGCCACCACGTTGGCGTTGAGATCAGCATGGGAGGTGATGCCGGTGTCGATCACGGCGACGATCGAGCCGGTGCCCGTGGTGCTGTCCCACGCCCCCGGCACGCGCATGCCGTTCACCCCGGTGAAGCCCCACTGCTGCCCGTAGTACGGATCGGCGGGGGTGAGGCCGCTCGCGGTCATGATGGCGTTCGGCTCCACGGCCTCCACCAGGCTCGAGGCCTTCAGGTCCGCCATGAACGCGGCGGACGCGGAGGGGCTGAGCTTCTCGTCCGTGGCGATCACGTGGGAGCCGAGCGCGGTCTCGCGCAGCTCCTTCACGGACACGCCCGCCTCCTTCGCCGCCTTGCCCCACGCGAGGGCCCTGCCCTTCGGGCCGGAGACGGACGCGGTCTCCTTGTAGGTGACGATGAAGGAGTCGTAACCGTCCGCGTTCGGGTCCGCGGCGGTGGACGCGGCCGTGCGCGCCGGGGCGGAGACCGCGGGGCGTGAGGCGTCGGGGGCGGCATCGACGGCGACGGCCGGCGAGGCGCCGAGGGCGCTGCCGGCCACGACGGCGGCGGCGAGCAGGGCGCCGAGACGACGCGTGCGGGAGGGGGGAGAGGGCGTCATCGTGCTGCTCCAAGAGGGGACGGGCCACCGCCTGCGGTGGAGTCCGAGGGATCGGGCACCGGGGGTGACGCGGCTCACACTAGGGCACGACGCGCGGAGTTGACCAGCACGGATGCAGAGGTCGTCGCGAGCCCCCTACCGGATTCGAACCGGTGACCCTCTGTTTACAAGGCAGATGCTCTGGCCAGCTGAGCTAAGGGGGCGGGCAGGGGGCCGGGTCCGCGCGGGCGCGGCACCGACCCCCTGAAGGATACCGGGATCAGCCCTCGATCTTGGCGGACGCCCAGTCGCCGAAGGAGTCCTCGGCGCCGTCGATGGCCCAGTTCTTGCCGTCCATGAGGACGGTCGGCGTGCCGCCGACGCCGGCGGCCTTGGCCTTGGCGGTCGCGTACGCCACGGCGGGCCGGTAGGCGTCGTCCTTCACGCAGGAGGAGATGTCCGCGCCGAGCTCCTCGGCGCGGTCCACGAGCTCGTCGTCGGAGATGCCCTTGCCCCCGTGCTGCTGGTAGGCCGCGAACAGGCCCTCGACGAAGGCGTTGTAGGCCTCGGGCTTCTGCTCGGCCACGCAGTACGCCGCGTTCGCGGCGCGGGCCGAGTAGTTCTGGTTGCCCGGGGTGCTGAGGAAGTCGACGATCCGGTACTCGACGGTCGCCTTGCCCTCGTCGAGCCACGTGTTCAGCTGCTCGGCGTTGCTCTTCTCGAACTCGGCGCAGTGCACGCAGTTGAAGTCGGCGTACACCACCACGTGGTGGGGCTCCCCGTCCGCGGGCGCCTCGGCGCCCGGGACGCTCTCCGGCTGGCCGCCGGCGCCCTCGGGGACCTGCACGTCGGCGGCCTTGACCTCGCCGACGTCCTCCCCGCCGTCGGCGAGCGCGGTGGTGGAGGTGAGGGCCACGCCGCCCTCGGTGTTTGCGACTGCGGGCAGGGGCCCGGCCTCGGCGGCGGCGTCGCGGCCCTGGTTCGCCACGAGCGCCACCACGAGGGCGGCCGCGAGCGCGGCGGCGAGCACGGCGCCCCAGATCCAGAGGGAGCGGCGGCGGCGGTCCCTGCGCTGCTGCTCCTCCTGCATGCGGCGGGCGCGCGCTCGGGCGTCGGTCGACGGCGTCGAGGCTCTGCTGCTGGCCAAGGGTCCTCCTGGGGTCGAAGTGTGCGTCCCGGTGCGCTCCGGGCGGCGGGCGCGGGCACCTGCCGGGGCCGGGCTCGCGATGCGCGAGGCGAGCATATCCGCCCAGTCTGGGAGGATCGGCGGCATGGCCCCCCCGGAGACGAACGCCCCCTCCCCCGCCGACCGCCTGACCGTCACCGGCGCCCCGTCCGGCGACGCGACCGAGGACCCCGCGACGGCCCTGCTCGCGCTGCCGTGGTCCACGCCGCTCGAGGAGTGGCCGGAGGACGTCCTCGCCGCCCTGCCACGCGGCATCTCGCGGCACGTGGTGCGCTTCGCCCACGTGGGCGGGAGCATCGTGGCCGTCAAGGAGACCACGGAGGAGCTCGCCTTCCGCGAATATCGGCTGCTGCGCCGCCTCGCGGACCGCCCGCCGCCGTCGGTGGAGCCCGTCGCGGTCGTCACCGGACGCACCCGCGACCACGGCACGCCCCTGCCCGCGGCACTGGTCACCCGGCACCTGCGCTTCTCCCTGCCCTACCGCGCCGTGTTCTCCGAGCGGCTGCAGCGGCCGACCCTCGTGCGGCTCATGGAGGCGCTGGCGACCCTGCTGGTGGAGCTGCACCTGGAGGGGTTCTTCTGGGGCGACGTCTCGCTCTCCAACGTGCTGTTCCGCCGGGACGCGGGCGGATTCGCGGCGCACCTGGTGGACGCGGAGACCGGCGAGCTGCGGGAACGGCTCTCCACGGGCCAGCGCGAGCACGATCTCGAAGTGGCCCGCGTGAACGTGGGCGGTGAGCTGCTGGACCTGCTGGCCAGCGGGCTCGCCGACCCGGACGTGGACCCCGCGGCCACCCCCGACCTCATGGTGGACTCGTACCGCCGGCTGTGGGAGGAGCTGACCGCTCCGGTCGCCTTCCCCCGTGCCGAGCCGTGGCGCATGGACCGCCGATTCCGCCGCCTCGGCGAGCTCGGCTTCGAGGTGGAGGAGTACTCCCTGCGGGCGGCGGAGGCCCCCGGCATGATGACGGCCCGGCCCACGGAGGTCCTCGCAGGGTTCCACCGGCGCCGCCTCGAGCGGCTCACGGGCCTGCACGTGCAGGAGAACCAGGCCCGACGCCTGCTCGTGGACATCGACGCGGCCCGGCGGGCCTGGGACCCGTACCTGGACATGGAGGGGGCCGCCCACCGCTGGGTCGTGGAGGTCTTCGATCCCGTGGTGCACTCCGTCCCACTCGAGCTGCGCGCCAAGCTCGAGCCTGCCGAGATCATGCACCAGCTTCTCGAGCACCGCTGGTACCTCTCCGAGGCGCGCGGCGCAGCCGTGCCCCTCCAGGAGGCCGTGGACTCCTACGTGGACACGATCCTGCGCGCCCGCAGGGACGAGGACGCGCTCGCCCTGCACCCCACCACCACGATGCTGCGGGCCGTGCCCGACCCGGAGCCCGGCGCGGGCTGAGCCGGCTCAGCGCTGCAGCAGCAGGAAGCCCGGCGCGGCCACCTCCACCGGCGCGGCGGCGGGCGCGTCCGCGTCCGCGGCGAGCGGGCCGGCGTCGGTGTGGCCGGCGAGCACGTGCGCGCCCCGCAGGTCCTCCGGGACGGTGAGCGGGAGGTCGCCGAGGGCGGCGAGGAGCACGACGTCGCCGCACGCCGCCTGCTCGGCCCGTCCGCGCTCGAGGCGCACGTGCCGTCGCTCGGGGTCCACCCACGCGCGGGTGAGCGAGCGCCGCGGCTCCGTGAGTGCCGGCAGGGTGCGGCGCAGCCCGATGAGGCGGCGGTACGTCTCCTGCACGCGGGCCCCGCGGCCCTGCCCCGGCTCGGCCCAGTCGAGCACCGCGGAGTCGCGGGTGACCCGGTCCTGGGGGTCGGGCACGTCGGCCGGGTCCCAGCCGTGCGCGGCGAACTCGCGACGCCGGCCCTGGCGCACCGCCTCGCCCAGCTCCTCGTCCGGGAACGAGGTGAAGAACGCCCACGGTGTGCTCGCCGCGAACTCCTCGCCCATGAAGAGCAGGGGCACGTTCGGGCCGGTGAGCAGGAGGGCCGCCTCCGCGGCCAGCGACCCCTCGCTCAGAGTCGCCCCGGTGCGGTCCCCGGCGGCGCGGTTGCCCACCTGGTCGTGGTTCTGGATGCTCACGATGAACGCCTCGTTCGGCACGTCCGCCGGAACGGGACGTCCGTGGTCCCGTCCGCGGAACGTCGAGCGGGTGCCGTCGTGGAAGTACGCCCGCTCCATCACCTTGGCCACCGCCTCCAGGGGTGCGAAGTCCGCGTAGTAGCCGCCCGTCTCCCCCGTCGTCGCGACGTGCAGGGCGTGATGGACGTCGTCGTTCCACGCGGCGGCCAGCCCCAGCCCGCCGGCGGAGCGCGGGAGCACGAGCCGGGGGTCGTTGAGGTCGGACTCCGCCATGAGCGGCACGGGGCGGCCCGCGCGGGCCGCGGCCTCGTCCGCGAGCGCGGCCATCTCCTCGAGGAGGTGCACGGCGCGGGTGTCCCGCAGGGCATGCACGGCGTCCAGGCGCAGCCCGTCCACGTGGAACTCCTCGATCCACATGCGCACGTTGTCCAGGATGTGGCGGCGCACCTCGTCCGAGTCCGGACCGTCCAGGTTGACGCCCTCGCCCCAGCCGGTGTCCCCCGCGGTGAGGTACGGGCCGAAGGCCCCGAGGTAGTTCCCGGCGGGGCCGAGGTGGTTGTAGACCACGTCCTGCACCACGCCGAGCCCCGCGGCGTGCGCGGCGTCCACGAAGCGCCGGTACGCCTGAGGGCCGCCGTAGGACTCGTCCACCGCGAACCACGCGACGCCGTCGTAGCCCCAGTTGCGGGGGCCGTTGAAGGAGTTCACGGGCAGCAGCTCGAGATGGGTCACGCCCAGCTCGACGAGATGGGGAAGCCGCTCGATCGCGGCCTCGAGCGTCCCCTCCGCCGTGAAGGTCCCCACGTGCAGCTCGTACAGCACCGCGCCGCGCAGCCCCCCGCCCTGCGGGGCGGCCGGATCCGCGAGCACGCCGGCCGGCCCGCGCCAGTCCGCGTCCGTCCACGCGAAGTCCGCGCCCTCGACGTCGCGGCGGGAGGGCCCGTGCACCGTGTCCGGCTGGCGGCGCGAGCGCGGATCCGGCACGGGGTCGCCGCCGTCCACGCGGTAGCCGTAGCCGGGGTCGGCGGGGGCCGGGGCGCCGAGCACGGCCGCCGGGTCCTGCGACGGCGTCCACCACCCGCCGGCCGCACGGTCCATGGCCACCGCGCGGGCGCCCGCCCAGCGGTCCTGCGCGTCGTGCCGCGACCCGGGCACGGCGTCCACGAGCACGAGTTCGACGGTCTGCGCGTGCGGAGCCCAGACCGCGTAGGGGGTGCGCCGCGCCTGGGCCGCGGCCTCCGGCTCCGCACCGGTGGGGTCCACCGGGTCGGCCCCGATGCGGCGCAGGCCGAGGCCCGCATCCGGCACGGGGGCGGCGACGACGTCCGCGGCGGCCTGCGGCGCGCGGGAGGGAGCGGTGTCGGGGGCGGTGTGGTCGCGCATGGCGGGTCTCCTGGGGTGGACGGCTCGGTCAGGCGGCGGGCACGAGCAGCGCCACCGGGAGGTCGTGCAGCAGCTCGGCGAGCCGCACGGCGCCCCGCTCGTCCGGTTGGACGCGGCGGCCCGTCACGGCGTCCTCCCACGCCCCGGCGGGGACGGTCACGGTGGTCTCCCCCCAGCCGCCGCGCTCGGTGAGCGTGGCGGGCCAGCGGGTGGCCACGGCGAGGGCGCCGCCGCGGCTGAAGGCCACGGCGTGCTCGGCGGCCGGACCGGAGACGTCCAGCGGGCGGTATCCCGTGAACAGCTCCGGTCGGTCGCGGCGGGTGCGCAGCGCCGCGGCGACTACGGCGAGCTTGGCCGCGTCGGGGTCCTGGCGCGTGGGGCGCCACCCCGTGTCGAGGCGGTCGAGGAGGGCGGCGCGGGCCGCGAAGTCCACCGGGCGGCGGTTGTCCGGGTCCACAAGCGAGGGGAACGGGAGCTCGGTGCCCTGGTAGACGTCCGGGACGCCCGGCGCCGTGAGCTGCACGAGCTTGTGGCCCAGCTGCACCGCGAGCCCGGCCTCGGAGATCCGGTCCGCCACCGCCTGCACGAGGCCGCGCGCGGGGCCGTCCGCCGCCGTGACGGCGTGGGCCAGCTCCGCGAGGCGGGCCTCGTAGTCGGCATCCTGGTCCGTCCACGTGGTGTGGACGGCAGCCTCGCGCGCCGCCTTCTGGAGGAAGCCGAGCACGCGCTCGGCGTCCGGCGCGGTGCCGTCCGTGGGCCACACGCCCACGATGGACTCCCACACCAGGCGCGCGGCGTCCGGCTCCCCCAACGGGTGGAGGGCGCACAGCTGCGTCAGATCGGCCGCCCAGCGCTCGGGGTCCTCGGCCAGCACGGCGATGCGGGCGCGCACGTCCTCGCTGCGCTTCGTGTCATGCGTGGTGAGTGTGGTCATGGAGGAGGGCCAGGACGCCTGCCGTGCCTGCTGCGCGGCGTGGAACCCGCTCAGGGTGAGGGCGACGTGCGCGGGATCCCCGCCCACCTCGTTGAGGTTGGCCCACCGGGCATACCGGTAGAAGGAGCGGTCCTCCACGCCCTTGGCCATCACCATGCCGGAGGTCTGCTGGAAGCGTCGGGCCACCGGGGACTCCGGGTCCGAGAGCACCGCGAAGAGGTCCGCGAGCACGGGTGCGAGCTCCGGTCGCTCCACGGCGGCCGCCTCGACGGCCGCCTCGAGGTGGCCCTGTCCCACGGGGAGGTAGGTGCGGTACACGGGCAGCTGGGCGAGCACCTCCGCCAGGCCCGCGGTGAGGGCTTCGTCGTCGTGGGCGCCGAGGACGCCGGCCGCGCGGGCCTCCCGCACGAGGCGCCCGGTCTCGGCCGCGAGCGAGCCGGTGGCCACGTCCTCCTTGGCCTCGGCGATCAGCTCGTGCCATTCCGCCCGGCGGGCCGCGTCCTCCTCGGGCGTCCCCCCAGCAGCACGGGGCATGAACACGCGCTCGACCTCGCCCAGGGCGTCGTAGCCGGTGGTCCCGTCCGCGTCCCAGGCCGCAGGCAGGAGCTCGCCGGGCTCCAGGATCTTCTCCACGACGAGCCAGCCCTGCGGCAGCACGCGTCGACGCAGGAGGCGGAGGTAGCCGGCCGGGTCCGCCAAGCCGTCCGGATGGTCCACGCGCAGCCCCGAGACGAGCCCCTCGCGCACCCATCGGGCGATCTCCGCGTGGGTGGCGTCGAAGACCTCCGGGTCCTCGACGCGGACGCCCGCGAGGGTGGTCACGGTGAAGAAGCGCCGGTAGTTCAGCTCGGCGTCCCCGCGGCGCCAGCCGATGAGGCGGTAGTGCTGCAGCTCGTGCACGGCGTGGGCCAGGCGGGCGCGCTCGGGGGTCGGATCGTCCTCGGGGCGGGCGCCGGCGAACACCTCAGCGGCGCCCAGGCCGGTGGCGGCCTCGGCATGCTCGAGCGAGCCGGGGGCCAGCGGATAGGCGGTGTCCCAGTGCAGGAGCCGGCCGGCGTCCGGCCCCTCGCCCGGGACCACCACGAGGCGCTCGATCGCGGCGTCGTCCCCGCGATCGCCTCCCTCAGGACCGTCCTCCAGGACGGGAATGAGCACACGGCCGTCCCCGGCCCCCCAGTCCACGTCGAACCACGCGGCGTGCTGCGCTTCCCGGCCGTGCGCCAGCAGGTCCCACCACGCCGGGTTCGCCTCGGGCGTGGCCACTCCCACGTGGTTGGGGACGATGTCCACGAGGACCTTCATCCCCACCTCGTGCGCGGCGCGCGCCACCTCGGCGAGGCCCTCGGCGCCTCCGCGGGCGGGGTCCACGCGGCTGGGGTCCACGACGTCGTAGCCGTGGTCCGAGCCCGGCTCCGCGGCGAGCAGCGGGGAGAGGTAGAGCCAGTCCACCCCGAGCCGGTGCAGGTACGGCACGAGCTCGGCCACGGAGGGCAACGGGAGGTCCGGGCTGACCTGGAGCCGATAGGTGGACGCGGGCACGGGACGCTCAGCGGGGATCACTCCGCCGACGCTAACAGAGGCTCCGGACGCGGCAGGAGGACCGGACGTCGCCGCCCGCGCCGAGGGGGCTCAGCGCCCCCCGGGCACGTCGTAGAAGATGTCCTCCCCCACCAGGGGCTCCCCCGTGGGCTCGAGGAGCACCAGCTCGTCCTCCAGCACCGTGCCGTCCGCGGTGGTGAGGTCGGCCGTGAAGCCGCTGCCGGACTGCCGGATGCCCTCCACGGCCGTGTAGCCGTACTTCCGCACGAGGTTCTCCCGGAGGGCGGCGAGCCCGCTGAGGTGCAGCCAGACGCCGAGCCCCAGCAGCAGCCCCGTCACCGCGAGGAATCCCATGCCCACGCGGCGCTGCGTGCGGGTGTCCCGCAGCAGCCGCACGTCCTGGTTGCGCCCCGTCGACGCCGCGAACCGGCGGTGCCGGTGCGCGCGCCACGCCCCCGCGACCACGAGGGCGACGCCCGCCACGGCCGCGACCGCGGCCGTCCAGTAGAGGATCCAGGGCGTCCAGAGGTCCACACGCGAGAAGTCCATGGCTCCATTGTGGGCCATGTCACATCGAGTGCCCGTGCCGCGGACGCGGATTCACCCGCTCCGCCCCGGAGGGCGGGGTCAGGGCAGGTTCTCGCCGCGCGCGGCGGTCCAGAGCCGATGCCACTGCGCCGCATCCATCGCGGCGGCCACCTCAGGCGCTGCGGCGCACGCCGCAAGTCGGCCGGGGTCCTGGCTTCCCACCACGGGGCGCACGCCCCACGGCAGCTTGAGCAGCCAGGCGAGGACCACGGCCTCCCGCCCCGCGCCCAGCTCCTGCGCCACCTGCGCCACGACGGCTGCCGGCCCGCCCGCCGAGGCCAGCGCGGCGGCCTCGGCGGGGTCGGTGGGCACCGAGCCGTCCGAGCCCGGGGTGAAGCGGCCCTGGCCGAGCGGACCCCAGGCCTGAAGCTCGATCCCCTCCTCGGCGCACACCCGCCCCAGGTCCGCCGCGCCGGCGGTGGCCGGGGCCGCGCCGTGATTGGCGAGGACCTCGGCCTCCACGAGGGTGCGGTGGTGCAGGCCCAGCTCGAGCTGCGCGCAGGCCAGGCCCGTGCCGTCTGCGGCGAGGCGGCCGAGGGCGCGCTGGAACGACAGGAGGCGACCGGTGCCGAGGTTGGACACCCCGAGCCGGCGCACCAGCCCGGCCTCCCGCGCGTCGAGGAACGCCCGCACCGTGTCCTCCACGGGAGTGAGCACGTCCGGGCGGTGGATGATCAGCGTCTCCACCGCGCCCGTGCCCAGGCGGCTCAGCGAGCCCTCGAGGGCGCGGCGCACGTGCGCCGGAGAGGAGTCGTAGCGCGTGACGCCGCCTCCCGCGGGGTCCTGCCCGGGGAGCACGATCCCGGCCTTCGTCTGCACACGCAGGCGTCCCCGCTCGGCCGGGTCCAGCTCGGCCAGCAGGGCCCCCGTCGTCGACTCGGAGAGGCCGCCGCCGTAGATGTCCGCGGTGTCCAGCACCGTGATGCCGGCCTCGAGGCCAGCGCGCAGCGCGCCGCGCGCCCGCGCCAGGGCGACGCCGGCGCCGGGGCCTGCGCTGTGGGGACCCTCGCCGTCGTCGACGGGGACGCCCCATCCCATGGTGCCCAGGATCAGCGGGGACGCGGCGGCGTGCTCGGCGGTGCTCATGCCCTCAGCGTCTCATGGGGCCCTGTGGTGAGATGGGCGCATGAAGCTCGCCACGTTCCGCCAGCCCGACTCCGACGCCGCCTACCCCGGGGACACCTTCGCCGCCGTCATCACCTCGGTGCACCCGGATGACCCCGAGGTCGCGGTGCGCGCCGTGGCCCTCCCCGGCTGCCGCGACGTCGGCGAGCACCTGACCTCGACGCCGCAGGAGCAGAAGGAGCGCGTGGAGCAGGCGCTGCGCGCCGCCAAGGAGGACCACTCCCTCCTGCTGGACACCACGCAGCTGGTGTACGACACGCTCATCCCGTTCCCCACGAAGGTGATCTGCGTGGGGCTGAACTACACGGACCACATCGCGGAGACGGGCCAGGAGCGCCCCGAGCATCCCACGCTGTTCGCGAAGTTCGCGCAGTCGCTCACGGGCGCGCTGGACCCGATCGAGGTCCCCGAGGAGGACCACCGCGTGGACTACGAGGGCGAGCTGTGCATCGTGATCGGCGAGCCCGGGCGGCGCATCGCGGTCGAGGACGCGCGCGAGCACATCGCCGGGTTCGCCGTGGCCGACGACGTCTCGATGCGCGGCTTCCAGGGCCGCACCTCCGAGTGGCTCCAGGGGAAGGTCTGGGAGGCCTCCACCCCCGTGGGCCCGTGGCTCGTCACCCCGGACGAGCTGTCCAAGGACGCCCGCATCCTGACCCACGTGAACGGGGAGGTGCGGCAGGAGAGCCGCGTGGCCGACGTCGTGTTCTCCCCCGAGCAGCTCGTGGCCTACGCCTCGCAGCTGATCACGCTGAACCCGGGCGACCTCATCCTCACCGGCACCCCGGCCGGCGTCGCGCTGGCCCGCAAGGACGAGGAGGGCCGCCGCCCGTGGCTGCGCGCCGGCGACGTCGTGGAGGTGGAGATCACCGGGCTGGGCCGGCAGCGCAACGAGCTCTGCTGATCCGCGCAGACGGCGACGAGCCCTGCGTCGTCGCGCCTGTCCGCGGCGGACAGGCGCGACGACACAGGGCTCGTCTGGAGCTGAGGGGCCTCAGCGCTTGCCGGGCACCTTCACGTCCACCCAGGTGAGGCGGTGGTCGGAGGTGGGGAACGGATACTCGCCGGTCAGCTCGGAGCCGGGCTGGCCCTTCTCGGGCCAGAAGACGCCGGCGCCGCGCAGCGGGAGGTTCTTGGACGGCAGCGCCAGGTCCACGCGGAGGTTGCCCGGGGCCGGGCTGTCGTTGAAGTCGGCCGTGTCGAGGCTCGGGTCGCCCTCGTGCGTCAGGTTGGCGCCGCCCTGCAGCACGGACGCCTCGGCGCCGCCCGCGGAGGTGGGCTTCGGGTCGCGGATGCGGGAGTGGAAGAGCAGCTGGTCGATCGCGCCGTCCCACGAGTCGCCGTCCACCGGGTCGGCGTTGTAGTCGCCCAGGATGACGAAGCGCTCGCCACGGTCCAGGCCGCCGTGCACGCCGGCGTCGTCGTAGAGGTACTCGGCGGTCTTGCCGCCGGTGACGTAGTCGGCCCACAGGCGGATCTCGTCGTGGTTGCGGCGCTTGTTGCGCATCTCCGGGCCGTCGAAGGACGGCGGGGTGGGGTGCGCGGCGAGGAGGTGCAGCGTCGTGGTGCCGACCTGCACGGGCACGTCCCAGTGGGACTTCGAGGACAGGCGCAGCTGCTCCTGCTCCTCGGGGCTGTAGAAGTCGGTGGGCATGACGTTGCCCGGCATGTCCTGCCAGCGGAAGTCCTGGAAGGTGCGGATCTCGTCCTCGAGGATGGGGTGCTGCGAGTAGACGACCATGCCGTACTGGCCCGGGAACAGGCCGAAGCCCCACGCGTCGTCCGGGCCGCCGACCGTGCCGTCGTTGTTCAGGTCCAGGCCCGAGGGGACGCCGGTGTTCACGGGAGCGGTGTAGCGGTACGCGTACTCGATGGGCTCGTGGCCGTTCTGGCCCACGGAGAGGTAGTTCTCCTGGAACAGGCGGGCGCCCTCACCGGCGGCGTCGAAGTCGAACTCGTTGACCAGCAGGATCTCGGGGCGCGTGGTCTGCACGACCTCGGCGATGTTCTGGGCCTGCGCGTTGTCCGGCGTGGAGAGGTCGCGGACCAGCTGGCCCTCGGTGCCGCGGTTCAGGGACGCGTTGTACGTGGCGATGCGCACGTCGTGCTTGGTGCGGGCCTCGACGGCCTTCGCCGGTCCGGCCTCGACGGCGGCGCGGGCCTTGGCGTGCGGGGCGGGAGCCGCGCCGGAGGCGACGGCGCCGGTCACCGCGAGCGCGCCGACGGCGATCGCGGCACTGAGGGTGCGGAGGGGACGCATGGGGAGACTCCTTCGGGAGGGGACGACGACGGCGGCCACGGTACGGCGCGCAGACGCCGGGCCGGTGGCGCGGCGGTGAACAGTCGGTGCGGGGCGGGACCACCTGAGAGACGAGCCCTGCGCTGTGGGACCCATCGGCGCCGGACGTGGACGACGACGCAGGGCTCGTTCCCTCCTCCCGTGATGGGATGGTCCCATGAGCCCGACGTCCGTGGACCCCGCCCTCCCCCGGTTCCCGCATCTCCCGTCGACCGTCGGGATCCTGGGGGCCGGCCGCGCCGGCACCGCGCTCGCCCGCGCCCTCGCGCGCATCCCCCGGCTCCATCCCTGGGTCGCCGCGCCTGACGTCGTCATGGCCGCCACGCGTCGGCCCGCGGCGGTGCAGCGCCACCTCGGCATCTACGCCCCGGAGGCGGTGGCGGTCGCCCCGGAGGACCTCGCTCAGGCGGAGCTGACCGTGGTCGCCGTCCCGCGCGAGGCCCTCGACGACGTCGACCCCGCCTGGTTCGCCGGGCCCGCCACCCGGGCGGTGGTGGACATGACCAACACCTGGGAGGCCGAGCCCCTGCCGGACTGGATGGACCCGCACGACGGCGACCCACGACTCGGCACGGAGCGCCTCGCCGCGCGCTGGGCGGCGGCCGGGCTCACGGCGCCCCTGGTCCGCGCGTTCTCCGAGATCTCGCACCACGACCTGGGCGTCGCAGGCCGCACCGAGGCACCGCGCTGGGCGCTCGCCATCGGCACGGAGCGGCACACCGACGGCGGGGGGCATGCCCTCCCCGGCGGGCGAGAGCGGCTGCGCGCCCGGGACACGGTGATCGACCTCGTCCACGCGATGGGCTTCGACGGGGTCGTGTACCAGGGGTTCGAGGAGGGAGCCCGGCTCGAGCCCGGCGGCCCCGCGTTCGGCTCCGGCGGAGACCTCGAGGAGCTGTCCCGCCGCATGAGATCCTCTCCGGAGTGGCCGGATGCGCGACCGGACGCGTGGCCACGGGAATGACGCCGACGCCGCCCGCGCCTGTGCGTAGGCTGTCATCGACTGATCACCCGGACCCCGAGAGGACCGCCATGACCCGGCCGACGCCCGACGCTCCGCTCTCCTCCCCGCGCTGCTCGGGCCCCCACCGCACCGCCTCTCGCTCGGCCGCCCTGGCCCTGGCTGCCGCCGCGGTGGCCGGTGCGGGGACTCCCGCCCTGACCGCGGGGGCCGTCGCCGGGACGTCCGCGGCCGCGGCCCTCGCCCTCGCGCCTGCCGCGAGCGCCGTCCCGGCCGAGCAGGTGGACCTCGCGGACACCGCGGGGATCCTCGACCGGAACCAGCTGCTGCGCGACCTCGCGGAGATCGAGTTCCGCGAGCCCACGCGCGTCGCCGTCTTCACCGAGCGCGGCCCGGATATCCGGGACCTCGACGAGGACCGCCGGTCCCAGGCCTTCAACGGGCGCGTCCTCGACCACGCCCGCACGCAGCGGCCCGACTGGCTGAGCGCGGACGGGCAGAAGTGGGCGGACGGGCTCGTGATCGTCGCCGTGGACCCGGACAACCGGATGCTCGGCGTGTACCAGGGCGAGGACCGCAGGCTCAGCACGGACACACAGGCGGCCGTCCGCGACGACGGCAAGGACGCGGCCCGCGACGCGCGGTGGACGGACGCCGTCGTGGACATCGTGGACTCGGCGGCCTCCCGCATCGGGCGGCCGCTGCACGAGGAGCCGGGCCTGTGGTTCGGCACGGGCGGCGTCGCGGTCGGAGGGGCGGCCGCGGCCGCGGCGGTGATCGCCACCCGGCGGTCCCAGCGCCGGAAGGCCGAGGCCGACCTCGACGCGGCCCGCACCCACCTCACCAGCGTGACGATGGACTGGGACGCCACGGAGGTGAACGCCTCCACCGTGCCGACCGACGACCCGTTCGGCGCACGCCTGATGGAGCGGTTCCGGGGCTTCCACCAGTCCACCCTCGACGCGACGCGGCGGCTCGAGGACCTCGACGCCGTGCCGCCGGGCCGCCGTCACGCGAAGTCCTTCAGGAAGGACGCCGGCAGCCTGCGCGACGACGTCGCGGAGCTCGACCGCCTCGACGACGCGATCGCCGATGCGAACACGTTCCTCAACCGCCTCCCCGGCTGGGAGGACGCCTGGGACCGCCAGGCCGGGCCCCTGCGCTCGGACCTGGACCACGTCGGCGACCTGCGCGAGCACCTCGACGGGGTCGCGGGCGCGGCGGCCCCGCTGGGCGCACTCGAGTCCTTCCGCACCGAGGCCCTGGGCGAGCTCGAGTCGACCGGTGCCGGCCTGACCGAGCGGAGGGTCACCCCGCAGGCGGCGCTCGAGTCGCTCGACCGCCTCCGCCGCCGGCTCACCGACCTCCTGGAGCAGGTCGCCCAGGCGGTCTCGCTCGCACAGGACGACTCGGACGACATCCGGCTCATGGAGGAGGGGCTGGACGAACACCGCCGTCGTCCGCGGGACGCGCGCGGCTCGATCCTCGACGCCGGCGACGGCTGGCGGACGTACTGGACGATCACCTCGTTCGACGCCGGCTACCGCGCCGGCGTCTCCTCCGTGGAGTCGTCCCACCATGGCTCGACGGGCTCGGGCACCGGCTACGGCTCCTCCGGCGGCTCGTTCTCGGGCTCCGGTTCGTCGGGCAGCTTCTGAGCGGGGCGCCCGCGCCTGCTCCGCCGGGCCTGGCCTGCCTCAGGCGCGGGCGCCGACGTCGTCGCCCTCAGGGACCCACTCCAGCAGATCTCCCGGCTGGCACTGCAGGACCTCGCACATCCGATCGAGGGTGGTCAACCGCACCGCCTTGGCCCGCCCGTTCTTCAGCACCGCCACGTTGGCCGGCGTGATGCCCACCCGCTCGGCGAACTCCCCCACGGACATCTTGCGGCGGGCCAGTTCGACGTCGATCCTCACCACGATGGGCATCAGATCACCTCGTCCATCTCGGCGCGCAGCCGCGTGGCGCGCACCAGGAGGGCCCGCATCACGAGCATGAGCAGCGCCATGGCCAGGCCCGTGGCGACACCGGCGAACAGCAGGAGGAGCCACAGCGGCGGGCCGGCGACGGTGGCGGACTGATAGATGAGCGTGGCCGCGCACACGAGAGCGCCGCCGAGGAAGGCGCCCACGATGGCGTTCACCCATGGCAGCGCGCGGGAGGTGAAGATGCGGTCCGACCGGGTCAGGGCCAACAGGCGGATGGTGCACACGATCCCGCCCTGGACGCACGCCAAGCCGAGGATCGCGAGAACGGTGATGGGCCAGCGCATGTGGGCCTCGGCGGGGAGCTCTCGAGCCATCTCCGCGCCCAGGGCCGGCAGGCCGATCACCTGCAGGAGGAGGATGAGCACCCCGACGGCCGCGAGCAGCGCCTGGAGCACCCAGGTGGTGAGGCGATGTGTCATGCCCCGACTTTCGACCGGAACCTATCGAAAGTCAATACCTTTCCGCTGCGCCCCTCAGAGCCACGGCCCCGCCAGCCGGATCCTCCCCACGGCCTCCTCAGAGCGGCGCACACCCCCAACGGCACCACACCCCACGCCCTCCGCGTCCTTGTCAGGCGCTGGAAGTGCCCTCACGACCGGGCCGTCGTCGACCGTTCACCTTCCCGTGGCCGAACGATCGAATCGTCGTCGCCCACGACTGGAACAGTGCGGAAGTCACCCGAAGGATCACCCATGGCTCCCCTGCCCCACGGATCACGTCAGCTCGTCGCCCTGACGGCTGCCGCCGCCCTCGTGGCCTCGCCGCTCGCGGCCTCGCCCGCCAGCGCCGCGCCCACCCTGCCGGCGCTGATGATCACCGACATCGCCCCGGACACCGCGGGCTCCGACCACTTCGAGTTCATCGAGGTCCGGAACACCGGCGACACCGCCGTCGACCTGTCGCAGGCCGGTCTCGCCTACATCTACGCGGACAGCGACGACACGTCCCGCGACGTCGCCCTGAAGGTGCCGTCCGGCACGCTGGTGCAGCCGGGCGAGACGGTCGTGCTGTGGCTCTCCTACACGAGCAGCACCGTTGACAGCTTCGCCCGCACCGAGCAGGACTTCCGCGACGACTGGGCCACCGAGGGCGCCGGGACCGACTACCGCCTCGTGCGCGTGGAGGGCCAGCCCGGCATGGCCAACGGCGGTGAGCGGGGCGTTCGCCTCACCCTGCCCGACGGCACGACGACGTGGTCCTTCTATCCCGCGGGCTCGACCTCGGCGGGCCGCACCGCACAGTTCCGCGTGGACGGCGACGGCGGAACCGCGCTGCTGGAGGGGCCGGCCGTCCCGACCCCGGGCCAGGTCTCGTCCGACGCGCTCGCCTCCCCGACCCCGGAGCCCGATCCCGGGGAGCCGGCGCCGGTGCCCGATCCCTCGCTGGCCACGGCGCCGCTGCAGATCACCGAGGTCACTCCTGACACGGCGAACGTCGACGGCGCAGACGGCTACGAGTTCTTCGAGGTCTACAACGCGACCTCCGAACCGGTGGACTTCGGCGACTACACGCTCGACTACCTCTACCCCGCGGACGATCTGACCAACAACAACGTCGTCACGTGGCCGGCAGATCCCGCCTCCTTCCTCATCCAGCCGGGCGAGACCGTCGTGTTCTGGATCAAGAACGGCAAGAACGACCACCTCACATCGGACGACTTCAACACCCACTTCGGCACCGACCTCGCGGCCGGAACCGAGCTGGTGGAGATCCACACCGGCGGCATGGCCAACGGCAGCCCGCGAGGCCTGCAGATCGTCACGAACACCGGGTTCCCGGTGAACACGGCCTACTACAACCTGAACGGCGCGGACGACGCGATCGCCGACCAGGGCATCCAGTACGCCGTCGACCCGGCTGACCCGAACCGGCAGACCCTCGTCGGCACCGCCCCCGCCTCCCCCGGCAGCGTCACCACCGAGCAGGTCCCCGCCGGCCTCATGCTTCCCGCCGCGGACGCCGCCGGACCCGTCATCGAGGACCGGACCGCCACCGAGGTCGACCCGGCGGCGGACTTCCCCATCGAGCTGCACATCGCTGACGACGTCCAGGTCAAGACGGTCACCGTGGCGGTGCGGACCTCCGGCATGGCCGAGCCCGTCACGCACACCCTGCGGGCTGCCGAAGGCGACCTCTACCGGCACGTCATCAACGCAGTCGACCTCACCGGTCAGCGGTGGGTCGAGTACTCCGTCGTGGCCTCCGACGGCACGCACACCACGGAGCTGGAGACCCGCCGTGTGCCGGTCGCGGGCGTCGATCAGAGTGGCGTCCGCCTGTCCGTGGCCGAGGGCGAGGTCGTCTCCGGCCGCGAACGGATCACCGCCGGCGGCGACGCCCACCCCTCCACGACCACCGTCGCGGTGGACGGCGTGCGTGTGGAGGGCACCGAGGCCGCACTCGAAGGTCGCCCGGTGTTCGCCTTCGAGGCCACCAGCACCGACGCCTTCTTCCGCAACGGCGTGCTCGTCGGGGACGAGGTGCTGCACATCTTCGACGAGGGCTTCTACGAACGAGAGGTCACCGTGCCCGTCGACGTGCCGCTCGAGCACATCACCGCCGGCGAGCCGCTGACGCTCAGCGTCTATGCGGGCACCAAGGCCTGGCCGAAGATCGACCCGGACGAGAACAACGACGACTTCCAGATCCGCAACCTGCGCCTCGTCCTGCCGGACGGCCGCACCCTGCGCCCGGCCGGCCTCGAGGACGGCACGCAGTGGATCCCCATGGGCGACGCCGCGGGCAAGAACGACGACATCGACGCCTCCTTCGACCTGCCCCAGGACGCCTTCTCCGCGACCGCGTTCGACTGGGACACCACCACGGTGGCCGACGGCGCGGAGGTCCGCGGCGCCCACACCCTTCAGGCCACTGCCTCCGATGCCGGGGCCGGCGTGGACGTCCTCACCGCCGAGCTGGACGGCACGCCCGTCGAGCTTCCCCATGAGATCAGCTCGCTGAGCCTGCCGGCGGGCGTGCACCGGCTCGTGCTCACCGCGCGGGACCTGGCCGGCAACACCTCGACCCGGACGATCACGTTCACGACCCCGGTCGAGCAGCCCGGGGCGACGCCGGTGTCACCGGCGGGCGGCGCAGCCGTCGACGGCCCGGACGTGGAGCTGTCCGCGACCGTCACGGCCCCCAGCGGCGATGCGCTCGACGTCGACTTCTACGCGGGCCGGGAGGTCGTTCCGGGCGAGGAGGGCCTCGACGTGTGGACCGGTGAGACCACCGTGGCCGCGGCCACCGAGCGGGACGGCAAGGTCGTGGCCGACGCCGCGGCGCTCGAGCTGATGGGTGCCGACGACGGCCGTGAGCACGTGGTGAGCTCGGACGACGCATTCCCGTACCAGCTCCTCGAGGTCCCCGTCGACGACGTCACCGCCGAGGGGAAGGTGCGCGTCACCTGGGACGGCAGCGCCAATCCGGACGCCAAGGTGATCCTCTCGGTGCTGAACACCGCCACCGGTCGCTGGGAGGAGCTCGACCGCGCCCTGACCACCGGGGACAACCCGACGGAGTTCACGCTCGAGGGCCTCGTCGACGTCGCAGACCACGTGCGCGACGGCAGCGTCCAGCTGCTCGTCCAGCACTCGGAGGGCTTCGCCCACACCGACCTGAGCACCCGCGAGTCCGCGGTGGCCGGCGGCCACCCGGAGGACGTGCCCCGCTCCGAGTACGACTTCACCCTCGGCTGGGAGTCGGACACGCAGTACTACAACGAGACCTGGTACGAGCATCAGCTCGCGATCCACGAGTACTTCCTCCAGGCGCTCGAGCGGCTCAACCTGGCCTACGTCTTCCACACGGGCGACATCGTGGACGAGTGGGACAAGCCGGAGCAGTGGGAGCGCGCCGACGACGCCTACCGGATGCTCGACGAAGCGGGTCTTCCGTATGGAGTCCTGGCCGGCAACCATGACGTGGGGCACGCCCTTGAGGACTACGGGCCCTACGGCACGTTCTTCGGCGCGGAGCGGTTCGACGGCAACCCCTGGTACGGCGGGTCGTACGAGGACAACCGGGGCCACGACGACCTCATCACGGTCGACGGCGTGGACTTCATCATGCTGTACCAGGGGTGGGGGCCGGCGACGAGGAGATCGCCTGGATGAACGAGGTGCTGGCCCAGCACCCCGAGCGCACCGCGGTCCTCAACCTCATCGAGTACATGCTGACGACCGGCGGCCTCGGACCGATCCCGCAGCGGATCTACGACGAGGTCATGGCGACCAACCCGAACGTCTCCCTGGTGTTCTCGGGTCACTACCACGACGCCTTCACCCGCGTCGACGGGTTCGACGACGACGGGGACGGGGTCGACGACCGTCAGGTCACGCAGGTTCTCTTCGACTACCAGGGCCTCGCGGAGGACGGCCTGGGATACCTGCGCCTGCTGCACTTCGACAACGAGGGGCAGCGGATGCTCGCCCGGACCTACTCGCCGTCCCTGCAGGACTACAACGCCGATGATCCGTCCCTGGAGCCGCAGCACCAGGAGTTCGAGGTGTCCTACGCCCAGCTCGGCATCGAGTCGCGGACCAAGACCCTGGGGACCGACGCCGTCACCGTCGAGGTGCTGACCGGCAAGCTCATCGACCAGCAGGCCGACGTGGCCTCCGGCTCCACCGTGAGCTCGACCTGGGCAGGCCTGACGCCCGGCGAGTACGGCTGGTACATCCGCACCGAGGACCCGTACGGCGCCGTCGACCTCAGCGCCGTGCGTGAGTTCGTCGTCGTGTCCCCCACCGAGCCGCCCGTCGAGGTGGAGCCGGGACCTGCCCCCTGGCATCCGGGCAAGGGCAAGGGCCTCAAGGACGGCGTCCCCCCGGGACACCGCGACGGCCACCCCGGCAAGGGCAACGGTCGTCCCTGACGGCCTCAGAACGGGAGGGGCGGGACTCGCGTCCCGCCCCTCCCGCTTGTTCGAGCAGGCAGGCGCGGCCCGGTGGGGCACCGCCAGCCGCCGTGTGGTCTGCGCCGTCCACGGCAACGGGGATGACGACGGCTGCTCGGCACCTCGACGGTGCCGACGACGAAGGCCCCCGCTCAGCTGAGCGGGGGCCTTCCCTGTGGTCGGGGTGACAGGATTTGAACCTGCGGCCTCGTCGTCCCGAACGACGCGCGCTACCAAGCTGCGCCACACCCCGTTGGCGGTCGAAGACCGGAATCCAACAGGGAGCCACACTACCACGGTGGAGTGACGGAGCCAAATCAGCCCATGCCCCCGCTCGTCAGGCAGGATGGTCACGACGCCGCCGCCGCAGGTGACAGCAGAGGAGGAGAGATGCACTGGCCGCCCTGGAGGCACTCCTCCCGCGCCGACATGCCCGCTCGCGCCGAGGACCGGCCGCGAGGCGTCCGTGAGAACCTGGCCCCGAGGGAGGACCTCAAGGCCGCCGCCGACGGCCTCCGCGAGCTGCTGGCGCGGGAGAGTGACCGTCTGCGCCCGGACACGTGGAGGGAACTGTGGGACCTCCATGCCGGGGTGGAGGCACTGCTTCCCGCCTGGGATCGGATGGCCGCCGCGCGCGCAGCGGAGGCTCTCGACGTGCTCGACGTCCTGCAGCGGCACCTCCCCCGAGCCGTGGACGCGTTCCTCGCCATCCCAGACGACCAGAAGCCCTGGCACGCCGACGAGTTCGCTCGGCAGATCGAGGTCCTGGGCCGGCGGGTCGAAGGATCACGGCGCCGGCTCACGCGTGTCCTGACCTCAGCCCTGGAGGCCCAGGGAGAGCTGCTGGAGGACTGAGGGCTCGGGGCTTCCCCGTGCTCGCCGTGGTGGAACGGAGCGGAGAAGACCCCTGAACGCAGCAAAGGCCCCGCACGAATGCGGGGCCTTTGCCTCAAAAGATGTCCGGCGGCGACCTACTCTCCCACAACCTCCCGGTTGCAGTACCATCGGCGCTGTGGGCCTTAGCTTCCGGGTTCGGAATGGAAC
>NZ_JBFBLX010000012.1:0-83374 GCF_040702705.1 Micrococcus sp. NPDC078436
TCGGCCAGGCCCTCCTCGAGCAGCTCGTCCTCCACGCCGAGGGCGCGGACCTGCTCGACGAAGGAGGTGTCCTCGGTACGGATCGCGGCCAGCGCCGCCCCCTGCCGCTCCCGCGCCCCGCTGGCTACGCTCGGGGCCATGACGGACCAGGCGAACGATACGACCCACCAGCACCCCTCCGGCCTCCCCCTCTCCCACTGGCTCACGGTGACGGAGGCCCTGATCGCGGCCCAGGTGGCCCAGTCCCTCGAGGAGCACGGGCTCACCCGCGCGCAGTGGCAGGTCCTCAACGTCCTCTCCACCGCACCGCGGACCACCGCGGAGCTCACGGGTGGGTTCGAGGAGGAGCAGCGCGCCGCCGTCGCCGGCCAGCTCGAGGAGCTCGTGGAGTCCGGATGGATGGTGTACGAGGGCGAGCTGTACTCCCTCACCCAGACCGGCCGGTCCGCGGGCGACCGGGTGGCGGCCGCCGTGACCGCCCTGCGCGAGCGCGCGACGGAGGGCCTGCCCGCCGAGCACTACGACGTCACCCTGCGCACGCTGCGGCAGGTGGCCCGCAACCTCGGCCACCCGGAGGCCTGAGCCGAGGCCTCCCCGGGGACGCCAGGGCCGGGACGCACCCGGGGACGCCAGGGCCGGGACGCACCCGGGGACGCCAGGGCCGGGACGCACCCGGGGACGCCGCCGTAGGGTGTCCCGCATGCGTGAACTCCAGCAGCAGATCATCGACGAGATGGGCGTGAAGCCCGAGATCGACCCGGCCGCCGAGGTCGAGGCCCGCGTGCAGTTCCTCGTGGACTACCTCGAGGCCACCGGCGCGTCCGGCTACGTGCTGGGCATCTCCGGCGGCGTGGACTCCACGGCCGCCGGCCGACTGGCCCAGCTCGCGGTGGAGCGCCGCCGTGCGCAGCTGGGCGTCGCGGACGCCGTCGTGGAGGGCCGCGCGCAGCCCGCCCTCGGGGCCCCGACCCGCGAGGCGCCCCAGTTCACCGGCGTGCGCCTGCCCCACAAGGTGCAGCACGACGAGGCCGACGCCCAGGCCGCCCTGGACTTCGTGGACGCCGACCGCGAGGTGACGATCAACATCGGCGACGCCACCGACGGCCTCGCGGCGGCCTTCGCCGCGGGCGTCGGCGAGGAGATCTCCGACTTCGACAAGGGCAATGTGAAGGCCCGCCTGCGCATGACCGCGCAGTACGCCGTGGCCGGCGCGCACGGGCAGCTGGTGATCGGCACGGACCAGGGCGCGGAGTCCACCACGGGCTTCTTCACCAAGTTCGGCGACGGCGGTGCGGACATCCTGCCGCTGTTCGGCCTCGACAAGCGCCAGGTGCGGGCCCTCGCGAAGGAGATGGGCGCCCCCGAGCACCTGTGGGACAAGGTCCCCACCGCGGACCTGCTGGACGGCAAACCGGGCCAGACGGACGAGACCGAGCTGGGCACGAGCTACGAGCACATCGACGACTACCTCGAGGGACGGGAGATCCCCGAGGAGGTCGCCGAGCGGCTCGAGGGCATCTGGCTGCGCTCCCGCCACAAGCGGACGACGCCGGTGACCATCCACGACGACTGGTGGCGCTGACCCCTTCGTTAGGCTGGCCGGGTGAAGATCGCGACCTGGAACGTCAACTCCCTCCGTGCCCGCGCCGACCGCGTCGAGGCCTTCCTCGAGCGCCAGGACATCGACGTCCTGGCGATCCAGGAGACCAAGTGCAAGGACGAGAACTTCCCGTGGGAGCTCTTCGAGCGTGCCGGCTACGAGGTGGCCCACAACGGGATCTCGCAGTGGAACGGCGTGGCCATCGCCTCCCGCGTGGGCCTCACGGACGTGCAGCGCGGCTTCCCCGGCCAGCCGCACTTCGGCAAGGGGGGCAAGGACCCGGCCGAGGAGTCCCGCGCGATCGGCGCGACGGTGGGCACCGAGGCGCGCGACGGCGTCGCACCCGTCCGCCTGTGGAGCCTCTACGTGCCCAACGGGCGCGGCCTGCAGGACGAGCACATGCCCTACAAGCTGGAGTGGCTGCGGGTGCTGCGCGAGCACGCCGCCGAGCGCCTCGCCGCGGACCCCCAGACGCGCCTGGCCCTCACCGGCGACTGGAACATCGCCCCGCAGGACGAGGACGTGTGGGACATCGACCTGTTCGTGGATGAGGGCTACACGCACGTCTCCCCGCCCGAGCGCGCCGCGTTCCACGCGTTCGAGGAGGCCGGCCTCCAGGACGTGGTGCGTCCGCGCCACCCCGGCCCCGGGGTGTACACCTACTGGGACTACACGGGCCTGGCCTTCCCCAAGAAGAAGGGCATGCGCATCGACTTCCAGCTGTGCTCCCCCGCGCTCGCCGAGACGGTCACGGACGCCTTCATCGACCGTGAGGAGCGCAAGGGCAAGGGTGCCTCGGACCACGCGCCCGTCGTCGTCGAGCTGGGCTGAGCCGCCGGCATGCCGCACCGTGGCACCGCGCACCTGCGCGTCTTCCAGCCGCTCACCGCGTACCCGGACGCGGTGCAGGCGCGGCTGATCGCCGGGACGCACCGCTCCCGCGTCGAGGTCGAGGCCGAGGCGGACGAGCGGGCGCGGCAGCGCCTGGTGCGCCGCGCCGCGGACCCGTTCCCCGAGCCCGGCGAGGACGAGCTCGTGCGCGTGGTGACGGACTCCCACGGCTCCGCGTTCTACTGCCCGGACGAGCTCGGACTGCGCGCCGAGATGGCGGCCGCCCTGCTCGAGGGCGCCATGACGCCGTCCGCGTTCGAGGCCGCGATCCCGACGGCGGCCCGCGCCATGAACCGCGGCCGCGCGCTCGTGCAGCTCGAGGACGAGTGGGGGCTCTCCCCGGACCCGGACGAGCCGCACGGCGAGGGCGGCCACCACCGCGTGCAGACGCGCACCGCCACGTGGGGCGTGCCGCACGGCTGGCTCGCGGCGTTCGACCCGGAGGAGCCCGTGCAGCGGCTCGTGGACGGGGAGACGGTGGCCTGCCGGCGGGCGCGCGTGACGGTCGCCCGGGAGCGCTGCGCGCACGCGGCCGCGGTGCTCGCCCGGCACGCCCCGGAGTCCGAGCTCCTCGGCGAGCTGACGGTGATGGGCGAGTGGCTGGGCTCCTTCCACCCGGACTCCGTGCTCGAGCTGGACTACGGAGCGCTCACGTCGCACGTCTGGCCGGACGACTCCGTGTACGACCTCTGGACGCTGCTCGACGCGCTCGAGGAGGGCGACGCCGCGACCGGCGGCGTGGCCCAGGAGCGGCTCAACCGGCGTTGGGCGGCCGTCGGGATGCTGGCCCGGGCGAACTGAGCACTCAGGGCCCTGGAACGAGGTGTCATGAATTGTTGGTATCCGGGCCGGATACCAACATTTCGTGACACCTCGACGGCGTGAGGGGGGCGGGCGTGGGTGTCGCGGCGGGCAGCTCAGCCCCGCGGCATGCGGGAGAGGAACGGCGCGGGGTCCAGCGGCGGGCGGTGCGAGGAGGCGAGCTTCGCCGCGAAGGCCGGGTCGACGTCCCCCACGTACAGCCAGCCCAGGAGCAGCTCGCCCTCGCCCAGGCCGTGCGCCGCGCGCACCTCGCCGGCGTTCGTGTACGGACCGGAGCGCCACATCACGCCCCACCCGGCCTGCCACAGCGCGAGCTCGAGCAGGTGCGCGGCGCCCGCGGCCGTGGCGTCCTGCTCCCACGGCGGCACCGCCGGGTGCTCCGTCCGGCTCGCGACGACGGCGATCAGCAGCTCCGCCCGGAACGGCTTGGGGTTCACCTCGCCCGTCGCGCGGGTGACGCCCGCGGCGGCGTCGAGGGCGTCGGCGAGCACGCGCCGGTCCTCCCCGCGCAGCAGGATCAGGCGCCAGGGCCGCAGCGCCTTGTGGTCCGCCACCGGGGTGACGGCGGCCAGCAGGCGGGCGACCTCCTCGTCGGACGGGGTCTGCGGGCCCACCTTGGAGACGGACCGGCGCGAGGCCATGGCCTGCAGGACGGGGTCGTCGAAGTGCTTCATCCGCCCATTGTGGCCGCTAGCGTGGACGCAGTGAGCACCACGGAGAGGATCTACTCGTGCCTGGTCACCCGCAGCCCCGAGGCCGAGGCGAGGCTCCCGGAGCAGGTCCGCCGCGACGTCCCGGCCAACGGCCTGCGCCTCGTGGGCGCGAACACCCTGCAGTCCTCGGGCGACCAGATCGTCAACGCCTCCACCGTCCTGCCGTGGCTGTTCGCGGCGCTCGGCGTCCCGCCCGCGCTCACGGGCCTGCTCAAACCGATCCGCGAGTCCCTCTCCATGCTCCCGCAGGCGTTCCTCACCCCGCTCGTGCTGCGCGCGCGGCGGCGCAAGCGCGTCTTCGCCCTCGGCGCGCTCGTGCAGGCGGGATCCGTCGCCGCAATGGCCGCCACCGCCGCACTCGGGACGGGTCTGGCGGCCGGCGTGCTGATCCTGGCGGCCCTGGCCGTCTTCTCCCTGGGGCGCTGCCCGTGCTCGATCTCCTCCAAGGACGTGCAGGGCCGCGTGGTGCCCCCGGGCGAGCGCGGGCAGATCACCGGGCTGGCGACGACGGCGGCCGGGCTGGTGGCGATCACCCTCGGGCTGGGCATCCGCGGGCTCGGCGGAGGCTCCCTCGACGCCGGGGCCCTCGCGGGGCTCCTGACGGTCGGGGCGGCGCTGTGGGTCGCGGTCGCCGGGGTCTCCCTGACCCTGCGCGAGCCCGCCGAGGACCCCGAGGAGGGTGGCAAGGAGGCCGACGACGACGGGGATGACGGACCCCTCGCCCGCCGCTCCTGGGCCCTGCTGCGCGAGGACCGGGACTTCCGCCACTTCGTCACCGTGCGCTCCCTGCTGCTGGTCTCCTCGCTGAGCCCGCCGTTCATCGTGATGCTGGCCCTCGACGCCGGCACGGACGCGCTCGCCGGCCTCGGCGGCTTCGTGATCGCCTCGGGGGTGGCCTCGCTGGTCGGCGGCCGCCTCTTCGGCCGGTTCGCGGACCGCTCCAGCCGGCTGCTCATGGCGGTGACGGCGGCGATCGCGTCGGCGGTGATCGTCGCCGTCGTGGTGCTGGCGGCCCTGCCGGCGTTCCGGGGCGGGAGCGGGGCGGGCGGCGTGCTGCTGGTGAGCGCCTACTTCCTGCTCACGCTCGCGCACACGGGCGTGCGCGTCGGCCGCAAGACGTACCTCATGGACATGGCCTCCGGGGACACGCGCACCGTCTACACGGCGGTGTCCAACACCGCGATGGGCGTGATCCTGCTGGTGGTGGGCGCCATCAGCGCCGCCCTGGCCGCCGCGAGCGCGACGTGGGCGCTCCTCCTCCTCGCCGCGCTCGGGGCCGCGGGCGTCGTCGCGGGCCTGCGCCTGCCGGAGGTCTCGAGGGGCTGAGACCGACCCGCCGACCGCCGCCGGCTCTAGGCTGGAGCCCATGACCACGCCATCCCCCGCCACCCGCCTGACCACCCCGCCGTCGGAAGCCCGCAACCGCCCGACCACGCCGTGGTGGGTGGACGCCGTGATCTACCAGGTGTACCCGCGCAGCTTCGCGGACGGCAACGGCGACGGCATGGGCGACCTGCCCGGCGTCACCGCGCGCATGGACTACCTGCAGGCCCTGGGCGTGGACGCGATCTGGCTCTCGCCCTTCTACCTCTCCCCGCAGCACGACGCCGGCTACGACGTGGCGGACTACCGCGCCGTCGACCCGCGGTTCGGCACGCTCGAGGACGCGGATGCGATGATCGACGCCGCCCACGCGGCGGGGATCCGCGTGATCGTGGACCTCGTGCCCAATCACACCTCCTCCGAGCACGCGTGGTTCCAGGCGGCGCTGGCGACCTCGCCCGGCTCCCCCGAGCGCGCCCGCTACCACTTCGCCGAGGGCCGCGGCGAGCACGGGGAGCTGCCGCCCAGCAACTGGCTCTCCACCTTCGGCGGCGGCGCGTGGTCCCGCGTGACCGAGGCGGACGGGACGCCGGGCCAGTGGTACCTGCACCTCTTCGACACCACGCAGCCGGACCTGAACTGGGAGAACCCGGAGGTCCGCGAGGAGTTCGAGGCCATCCTGCGGTTCTGGCTGGACCGCGGCGTGGACGGCTTCCGCGTGGACGTGGCGCACGGGCTCATCAAGAAGCCCGGCTACCCCGACTCCGAGCACACCCGCATGGGCATGGTGGTGGACGCCGGCGAGGACGACGACCCCACGTTCGACCCGGACACCTTCGAGCCCCTCATGCCGTTCATCGACCAGGACCGCGTGCACGAGGTGTACCGGCAGTGGCGCCGGGTGTTGGACTCCTACGACCACGAGCCCATGATGGTGGCCGAGGCCTGGGTGGCCCCGCTCTCCCGCACGTTCCGCTACGTGCGCCCGGGGGAGATGCACCAGGCCTTCAACTTCACCTACCTCGTGGCCGGCTGGGACGCGCAGTCCCTGTCCTCCGCGATCGAGCGCTCCTTCACGGCGGCCGAGCGGGTGGGGGCGCCCAACACGTGGGTGCTCTCCAACCACGACACCGTGCGGCACGCCTCCCGCTACGGCCTCACGGATCCGAGCTCCTACCCCGCCGGAATCACCGCCGACGACGAGCAGCCGGACGAGGAGCTGGGCCGCCGTCGCGCCCGAGCCGCCGCCATGATCGAGCTGGGCCTGCCCGGCTCGGCGTACATCTACCAGGGCGACGAGCTCGGCCTGCCCGAGCACACCACGCTCGCGGCCGAGCACCGCCAGGACCCGTACTTCTTCCGCACGGACGGGGAGGAGCCCGGCCGGGATGGCTGCCGCATCCCGCTGCCCTGGGAGGCGGACGCCCCCGCGTACGGCTTCTCGGCCACCGCCGACGACGACGGCGCGTCCACCGCGCCCGTCTCCCCCTGGCTGCCCCAGCCGGAGTCCTTCCGGGCGCTGGCCGCGGACCGCCAGGTCGGCGTCGAGGGGTCCGTGTTCGAGCTGTACCGCCGGCTGCTGGAGATCCGCGGCGAGCTGGACCTGGGCACCGGCACGTTCGCGTGGTCCGAGCACCACGACCCGGAGCGCGGCGTGCTCGCGTTCACCGTGACCAACGGCGGGGGCCACCACCTCGGCTCGGGCGAGCCGATCCCGGCCCGGACCGTGCTCGTGATCGCCAACCTCGGCGCCGAGCCCCTGGACCTGCCCGCCGGCCACGCGAAGGCCCTGTCCTCCCTCGAGGACCCGGACGCACTCGCCGACGGCCGCCTGGCCCCCAACTCGGCGGCCTGGCTGCTGCAGGCCTGACCAGCGCAGATCCGAGGGTTGCCGGGGAGTGGCAGACATTTGCCACTCCACTGTGGAGTGAGTCACCATGGCATGTCATCTCATTCACACCCTGAGCGGAGACCCTTCTCGTGAACGCAACCCCCTCCGGCGCGCATGCCGCAGGCGCCGCCCCGGCCGGCGGCGGTGAGAGCCAGCTGCACCGCGGGCTGAGCCAGCGCCACATCATGTTCATCGCCCTCGGCACCGCGATCGGCACCGGGCTGTTCTACGGCTCGGCCGGCGGCATCCAGACCGCGGGCCCCGGCGTCATCCTGGCCTTCCTCATCGCGGGCTCCGCCGTGTACCTCGTGATGCGCGCTCTCGGCGAGATGACGCTGCGGGAGCCGGTCTCCGGCTCGTTCGCGGCGTACGCCTCCCGCTACCTCGGCCCCTTCGCGGGCTACGTGACCGGCTGGACCTTCGTGTTCGAGCTGGCCGTCGTGATCGTGGCGGACACCGCCGCCATCACCACGTACATGGCGTTCTGGTTCCCGGACGTGCCCGGCTGGGCGTGGGTCGCGGCCACCATCCTCGTGATCGGACTGGTCAACCTCACCCACGTCGGCAGCTTCGGCGAGACCGAGTTCTGGCTGACGCTCATCAAGGTCGGCGCCATCGTGGCGATGATCTTCGGCGGCCTCATCCTCATGTTCACGGGCGCCTCCTTCACGGACGGCACCCCGGCGGGCCTGAACAACCTCGTGGACCACGGCGGCTTCCTGCCGATGGGCTTCGGCGGCGTCCTGCTGGCGCTGACGATCGTGACCTTCTCCTTCGGCGGCATCGAGACCCTCGGCGTGGCCGCGGGCGAGGCGAAGAACCCGGAGAAGGTGCTGCCGAAGGCCATCAACGCCGTGCCCGTCCGCATCCTGCTCTTCTACGTGCTGACCATGGTGGTCATCATGTCCCTCATGCCGTGGACCGCCGTGGACGGCAAGACCAGCCCGTTCGTGCAGATCTTCGAGGGGCTCGGCGTGCCGTTCGCCCCGCATCTGCTGAACTTCGTGGTCCTGACCGCCGCGATCTCCGCCATCAACGCGTGCATCTACGGCGCGGGCCGCCTGCTCTACGCGATGGCGCACGACGGCCAGGCGCCGCGGGCCTTCACCCGCGTCAACCGCGGCGGCGTGCCGTGGCTGAGCATCGTGGTGATGCTCGGGGTCATGGTGCTGGGCGCGATCCTCATCACCGTGAACCCGGACGCGTTCGTCCTCGTGGCCGGCGTCGCCTCCTTCGCCGTGGTCTTCACGTGGGCCATGATCTTCCTCTCGCACCGCGCCATGCAGGCCCGCGTGAAGGAGCAGGGCGCGGCCCCCTCGGTGTACCCGATGCCGCTCGGCGCCCTCGGCACATGGCTCGGCCTGGCCTTCGTGGCCACGGTGGTCATCACCATGGCCACCGTCCCGGAGTCCCGCCAGGCCCTGCTGATCGGCCTCGTGTGGGTCGCGTGCCTCACCGCCGCATGGTTCCTCACCGGCGTCCGCACGTCCGCCGCCGTGCACGACCGCACGGGCACCTTGCCGGTGGTCCGCCAGCACGACTGACCGCCGCGCGGAGCGGCACAGACACAGGCGAGCCCTGCGCCGTCGTCCTCATTCCTTCCGGATGAGGGCGACGACGCAGGGCTCGTCTGCGTGCGGGGTCGGGTCTGCCGCGGGGTCAGCCCGCGGCGGTCGAGCCGCCGGGGGCGTCCGCCGAGGGTCCCCGCGACGGCGCCACCGGCGTGCTGCCGGCCGGCGTGCCGTCGGCGAGTCGGATCTCGTGGTCCGCACCCGGCGAGGCCACCTGCGCGATCCTGTGCTGGCGGTCGCGGCTCAGCGAGGCCCACCACTGCGAGGCGGCCACGGGGCCGCCGTCGACGACGTCCGGATCGTCCGTCTCGAGGCCGAGACGGTCCTTGATGGAGGCCAGCATGGCCGCGCGGCGCACGGCCTCCACGCGGGCCACGGAGTAGCTGAGGATGCGGAACGTGGACAGGCACATCACGAGCATCATGATGCTGAACGGCAGGCCGATCGTGATGGCGAGCGTCTGGATGGCGCTCAGGCCGCCGGCCATGAGCAGCGCGGCCGCCATGAACGCGGTGGCGATCGCGAAGAAGATCCGGATCATCACCTTGGGGTTCACGTCGCCGCCCGTGGCGAGCATGCCCATCACGAGCGAGCCGGAGTCCGAGGAGGTCACGAAGAACACGGCCGAGAGGAGGATGAAGCCGACCATCATGACGCTGCCGGCCGGCAGCTGCTCCACGACCTGGAACAGGGCGGTGTTCGCATCGATCGAGCCGTCGGCGCCGACCACGGACTCGTAGCCCGCGGGGCGGACGGTCTCCATGTAGATGGCGGTGCCGCCGAGGATGCCGAACCACAGGATCGAGATCAGGGTGGGCACGAGCATCACGCCGGCGATGAACTCACGCACGGTGCGCCCGCGGGAGATGCGGGCGATGAAGATGCCGACGAAGGGGGTCCAGGACATCCACCAGCCCCAGTAGTAGGCCGTCCAGCCGGCCTGCCACGCATCGCCCTCCGCGCCGAAGAACGCGGAGACGTTGAGGGAGTTGGCGAAGTAGTTCTGCAGGTACGCGCCGGTGGACTGCACCATCTCCTTGAAGAGGAAGGAGGTGGGTCCCACGATCAGCAGGAAGAGGAGCAGGCCCGCGGCGAGGATGAGGTTGAAGTTGGAGAGCCACTTCATGCCGCGCTCCACTCCCGAGACCACCGTGTAGAGGACGACGCAGGTCACGAGGGCGATCATCACGTACTCGAGCCACGCACTGTCCTCAGGGACGAACCCGAGGGCACGCAGCCCGGCGGCCATCTGGGTCACACCGAGGCCGAGCGAGGTGGCGACGCCGAACACGGTGCCCACGAGGGCCAGGGTGTCGATGAGGTGGCCCCATCCGCCGCGGGTGCGCTTCTCGCCGAGGATCGACTCGAAGGCCCAGCGCAGGGAGAGGGGACGGCCGCGGCGGTGGATGGCAAGGCCCACGGCCACGCCCACGACGGCGTAGATCGCCCAAGGCTGCAGGCCCCAGTGCAGGAACGTGGTCGCCAGGGCGTTCTGCGAGGCCTGGCCCTGGGTGGGGTTGGTCGCCGCGATGTCCGGACGCGGCGAGACGAAGTGCATGAGCGGCTCGGTCATGCCGTAGAACACGAGGCCGATGCCCATGCCGGCGGCGAAGAGCAGGGAGAACCAGGACAGGGTGGAGAACTCGGGCTTCTCGTCCGGCTTGCCCATCGTGATGGCGCCCTTGCGGGAGAACGCGAGGTAGACGCAGAAGAGGACGAAGAACAGCGCGACGGCGGCGTACCACCACGAGAAGTTCGTGATGATGGCGCCCTGGACGGCCGAGATGGCGGTGGTCATCTGGTCCGGGAAGAACAGCGTGGCGAGCACGAATCCCAGGACGATGGCAGCGGTGGGCCAGAAGACACCCGGCACGAGGGCGCGCCCCGCGCTGGTGGAGGCGTCGGCGGCGGTGGTGGGAACGGGGTCGTCGGATCGGGAGGCGGTGGGGGCGGACACGCCCGGCGGCGTGCCCCTGGTCGCGGGCGGAGTGTCGTCGATCATGCCGTCCACCCTACGGGGGAGCCGACGGCTGGGCGCGGAGAGGGACGGAGGATCGTGTCCGCTCTCACGGCAGCTCGTGACGGCGCACACACGACGGCGGGCCTCGCCCCTGGGCTCGAGCGGGCGCCGACCCTACGCTGGAGGGGAGGGAGTCCCGGAGCACCCGGGCCCCCTCGATCCGGCTCCGCACCGGGACCGGGGATCCCCTCACAGGAGGTCAGCCCATGAAGGCCAACGTCTACCACGGTCCTGGGCAGCGCGCCTGGGAAGAGGTCCCCGACCCCACCCTCATCGACCCGACGGACGCATCCTCGGCCACGAGGGCGTCGGCGTCGTGACCGAGGCGGGCGCGGAGGTGAAGGACGTCAAGGTCGGCGACCGCGTCATCATCTCCTGCTTCTCCACGTGCATGGACTGCTCGTACTGCCGCGAGGGCCTGACCTCCCACTGCCAGGCCATGGGCGGCATCGGCTGGGTCTTCGGCCACCTGATCGACGGCACGCAGGCCGAGCTGGTCCGCGTCCCGTTCGCGGACAACGGCCTCATCCCGCTGCCCGAGGGCGACACCGTGCTCGTGGTGGGCGCCGGCCCCGTCGGCCTGTCCGCCATCATGACGGCGGCCGCGAAGGGCGCCTCGACGATCATCGCCGTGGACGGCAACGAGTTCCGTCTCGAGTCCGCGCGGAAGTTCGGCGCCACGCACACCTCCACCCCCGGGGAGGACACCACGGCGAAGGTCCAGGAGCTCACCGCGGACGGTCTCGGCGTGCACGGCAAGCCGGTGGAGTTCCCCATCGACCGCGAGTGGATCAACAACATCACCATCACCACGGGCCTCGTGAACGCCACCACGGCCCCCGAGCTGCTGGGCCGCATCCAGGACGGCTCCATCAAGCCCGAGGAGTTCGTGACCCACCGCTTCACGTTCGACCAGTGGGACGAGGCCTATGAGACGTTCACCCACGCGGCGGACGAGAAGGCGCTCAAGGTCATCGTCACCGCCCCGTGACGGGCACCGCCCTCAGACCCCCGAGAGAAGGAGAGCACCATGACCACGGATCCGAACGAGATCGAGCTGGAGGCCGACCTCCTGGCCGATCCCAACGCCGCCGGCGACCCCGACCCGCTGGACGGCCGCGACGGTCAGCCGGCCCCGGGCAGCACGGACGACCCGCAGGACTGGCCCCTGGACGGCCGCACGCCGGACGACCTCCGCGGCGCCGAGTCCGAGGCGATGCACGTCCTGGACCCGGCCGAGGAGGCCGAGGACCTCTCCTGAGGCCCGTTCAGCCGGTGGAGGCCCCCGCCACGGCGGGGGCCTCCGTCATGCCTCGGCCCTCTCGGATGCCGGCGTGGTGCTGATGGGCGAACGCCTGGATGGCGGCCTGCACGACGCAGAAGGCCCCCCGCTGCTGCGGGGGGCCTTCTCCACGTGGTGGCTCCGACCGGCGTCGATCCGGTGACCTTACGATTTTCAGTCGTACGCTCTACCAACTGAGCTACAGAGCCCGGCGGGGGTTCCACCGCCTGGACCATGTGTCACCGGACTCCGTTGCCGAATACCGGTGATCGGATGATCCGAGCGACCCTGACGAGACTTGAACTCGCGACCTCCGCCGTGACAGGGCGGCGCGCTAACCAACTGCGCTACAGGGCCTTGCTGTGCTGCTTTCCTTCTCTGCAACGAGTTGAAACTCTATCAGAGCCTCGCGTCGCCGCGCAAATCGGGTGGAGCGTGAGCCTGAGCACACGCCGCGTGGCCGATCCTGCGTACCCCCAACGGGATTCGAACCCGTGTCGCCGCCGTGAAAGGGCGGTGTCCTAGGCCACTAGACGATGGGGGCAGGTCCGGGTCGAGATTCCCGAGGTGGACCCACGAAGTCTAGAGTGGCCCCACACCGCCCGGCAAATTCCTCCCAGGAGCCTCCGTGACCGAGCAGGACCCCGCTGACTGGATGTCCGAGGACGAGTTCGACGCCGCCGTGTCCGCCGCGCTCACCCGTGTCCCGGACGAGCTGGCGCGCCTGCTGACCAACGTCGTCGTGGTGGTGGAGGAGGAGTACGAGCCCCAGCACTGGGAGGACCCGGACACCGAGCTCTTCGGCCTCTACGAGGGCGTGCCCCTCGGGGAGCGGGCTGAGGTGCCGTGGCAGATGCCGGACCGGATCGTGGTGTTCCGCGGCCCCCTCATGCGGCACTGCCGGGACCGCGCCGAGCTCGAGGAGCAGATCACCGTGACGGTCCTCCACGAGGTGGGGCACTTCTTCGGGATCAGCGAGGAGCGGCTCCACGAGCTCGGCTGGGGCTGAGCGGGGACCGGCGGCTCAGGCCTGCGGCTGCTCCCGCACCGGGCCGTGGTCCGCGCGGCGGCTCAGCCGGACGTCCTCCCGGAACGGGACCACCATGACCGGTCCGCGCGCGTGGTGGGCCACGCCCTGGCTCGTGGAGCCGAGGAGGGAGCCGGCGAACCCGCCGAGACCGCGCGTGCCGAGGACCGTCAGGCGCGCCGTGCCGGTCTGCTCCACCATGACGTCCACGGGGCTGCCGTCCACGAGCTCGCCCGTGACCTCGAGGCCCGGGTACTCGGAGGAGAGCCAGCGGGCGCCGGCGTCCACGAGCTCCTGCATGTCCTTGGCCCGTGCCTCCTCGTCCAGGCTCACGGCGAGCCACGCCGCGTTGGCGCTCACGGGCGGCACGGCGACCACGAGATTCAGGGGCGCGCCGCGCAGGCGGGCCTCCTCGGCAGCCACGAGGGCGGCGGCGCGGCCCTGCTCGGAGCCGTCCACGCCCACGACGACGGGCACCCCCGCCGCGGCGCGGGAGGCCTCCACCCCGGCGGGGATGATGGCCACGGGGCAGTGCGCGTGGCCCGGCAGCGCCGAGGACACGGAGCCCAGCAGGCGGCCGAGGAAGCCCCCGCGGCCGCGGCTGCCCGAGACGAGCAGGGACGCCTGCTTCGAGAGGTCCACCAGCACCCCGGCGGCGTCCCCGACCTCGACCCGCAGGGTGGGCTGCACGCCGTCGGCGTCCAGCTGGCCCGCCACGTCCCGCAGGAGGGCTTCGACGCCCTCGCGCAGGCGGTCGTCGTCGGGGTAGGCCGCACCCGCCTCCGCCCCGTACCCCCAGAAGGTGGGCATGGTGTAGGCCGTGACGAGGGTCAGGGGCTCGCCGCGCAGGGACGCCTCGCGCTGGGCCCAGCGGGCGGCGGAGACGGACTGCTCCGAGCCGTCCACGCCCACCAGGACGCCGAGCGGGGCGGCACCCGTGCCGGGATCGGTGTGCTGGGATGCGGTGGGCATGCGAACCTCCTGGAGTCGCTCCCCGACCCCCGGACGGGGCCGGTTCGATGCCCCCAGTCTAGTCCTCGGGGGTCGCCCGGAGCGGGGTCCGGCCGGCGGGGAGCCCGGCGGTGAAGGCCCGCGGATCCTCGGCGAGGCGCGCCGGGAAGGCGTCCATCCGGAGGTCCCGGGCGAGGCCGTCCCGGGGGTCGGCGCCGGCATGGGCGGCCGCGGCGGGGCGGGCGATCGGGGCGTCCGAGGCCGCCACGATCACGTTGCCGCGCCGGCGTCCCTTGAGCATGGGCGGGTCCGCGATCACCTCGAGGTGGTCGAAGGCCCCGACGACGGCGGCCACCTCTGCGCGCACGGCGGCCAGGTCCGGGCCTCCGCCCACGTTGAGCACGTACAGCCCGCCCGGGGCGAGCACGCGCGCGGCGGCCTCCGCGGACGCGGCGCCGGTGAGATTCGGCGGCGTGACGTGGCGGGCGCCCGTGGGGTCGTCCGGGTCCGGGGCGAAGACGTCGCGGATGAGGAGGTCGCGGGAGGCCGGGTGGGCCTCGGCGAGGACGTCGGCGGCGTCGGCCACGCGGATCTTCAGCGCGGGGGCGCGCGGCAGGCCGAAGTGCTCGCGGGCGAGCGCGGCGAGGCCGGCGTCGATCTCCACCGCGGTCTGGTGCGAGCCGGGGAAGGCGTGGTCCACCCAGCGGGCGAGCGCGCAGCCGGCGCCGCCGAGGTGCAGGGCGCGCAGCGGGACGGGATCGGGCCAGTGCGCCTCGACGGCCGCGGCCGCCCAGCGCATGTACTCGAAGCCCATCCGCTCCGGATGCTCAGGGTCCAGCGGCGAGGACTCCACCCCGTTGACGAGCAGGGTGAACGCACCCGGCGTGAAGGGGTCCTCGACGATCTCGGCCGTCCCCGAGGAGATCGCGTGGACGCCCGGGACGATGCCGGCGTCGACGGCGGCCGTGGCGGGTCCGCGGCGTCGCGGCGCCTGCCCTCGCCTAGCCACGGCGCACCATCAGCTGCTCGTGCAGCCCGGCCCACGCGCCCTCCATGGGCTGGGGGGCGCCGTCCTCCACGAAGCCGTGCTTGCGGTAGAACGCGATCGCGCGGGGGTTCTCCGCCAGGACGCGCAGGACGGCCGGGCCGTCACCGGCAGCGGCGCGCATCAGGCGCGCGCCCACACCGGTGCCGTACGTCTCGGCGAGGATGTAGAGGACCATGAGCTCCCGTCCAGGCATGCTCGGGCTCGCGGGGCCGTCGTCGGAGGAGTGCGAGGCGTCGGAGGCGTGCGAGGCCTCCGGTTCCCCGCACGCCGGACGCTCGATGCGCGACGGCCCGGCGAGGGCGACGCCCACGAGCCGGCCGCCGTCGGCCTCGGCGACCCACAGGTCCTTGTCGGATCCGATGAGCGCGGCCCAGGCGGGGACGTCCTCGGGCACGCGCGCGTCCACGCGGTCGAACACCTCGGCGGCCAGGAGCGAGCCGTACGCCTCGCGCCAGGACCGCGCCTTGACGCGCAGGAGCGCCTCGACGTCCTCGGGGCGGGCGGGGCGGATCACGGCGGCCACGGCGGGCCTCCTCTCGGGGTCGTCGGTTCCCGCTTCGTCCACGAGAGCGGTGGGGGGAGCGCCCGTCTCGTCCACGGAACCGGGGGTCAGCGGCCGTCGTCGTCCGCGGTGGCGCGGGCCGAGGCCGCGGTGCCGAGCCCGAGGTCGCCCGCGGCCGCAGCTCGCGGCCCGCCCTGCTCGGCGAGGGCGGCCTCGAGGCGCTCGAGCTTGCCGTCCAGCTCGCCGACGTGGCCCGGGCGGATGTCCGCCTTGAGCACCAGCGAGACGCGGGAGCCGTACGGCTCGACCGCCTCGACCGCGGCCTTCACCACGGCCATGACCTCGTCCCACTCCCCCTCGACCTCGGTGAACATCGAGGAGGTGCGGTGCGGCAGCCCGGAGGCCCGCACCACGGCGACGGCGGCCGCGACGGCGCGGTGCACGGAGGCGGTGTCCCCCTCACCGGGGACGTGGGCGGCGTCGGCGGGCTGGCCGGAGGGGGCGACGGAGAAGGCGACGATCATGGCACCAGTGTGCCGTGCCGTCGCCCTCTCGGGCACCGGCCCGCCGGGTCAGCCGAACAGCGGCTGCAGCGCCTTGACCAGCTCGTTGACGCCGATCGCCACGAACACCAGCGCCGTCAGGCCGAGCAGCGCGTTGCGCAGCCACCCGTTGCGGAACTGCGGGGGCACGTGACGCGCGTTGTTGAGGAACAGCAGCGTGATGGCCAGGAAGGGCATGAAGAGGGCGCCAAGCGTGCCGTAGAGCAGGATCAGGAAGATCGGGCGGTCCAGGAACAGCAGGGACATGGGCAGGATGGTCAGCCACAGCAGGAAGAAGCGGCCGGGCTTCGAGGCGAGCGACGGCGCGTCGTCCTGGTCGATCTCGGCCGCAGGGCGGCGGAAGTTGGTCCAGAAGTCCGCGAACATCAGCGACACGCCGTGCCACACGCCCAGGAGCGAGGAGAAGGACGCCGCGAAGAAGCCCACGAGGAACACCACCGAGTACGTCTCGCCGTAGCGCTCGGCCAGGACGTTGCCCACGTCGAGCAGGCCCGCGTCGCCCTTGGAGATGGCCAGGCCGGCCGAGTGCAGCAGCTCGACGCCCATGATCATCGTGGCGATCACGAAGATGCCGGTGAGGATGTAGGAGGTGGCGTTGTCGAACTTCATGACCCGCATGTACCTGGGGACGTTCCAGCCCTTCTCGCGCAGCCAGTAGCCGTACGCGCCGAGGGTGATCGTGCCGCCCACGCCGCCGGCCAGGCCGAGCACGTAGAACATGGCGTCCGGGTCGTTGCCGGGCAGGCGCGGCACGAGGCCGGAGAGGATCTCGCCGAGGTTCGGGGCGGTCAGGGCGGCGGAGAGCAGCACGGTGACGAACATGATGCCGATCAGCACGGTCATGATCGTCTCGATGAGGCGGTACTTGTTCAGCCACACGAGGCCCAGGCCCACGAGCCCCGCCCCGATCGCGAAGACCTTGCTGTCCACGCCCGGGTAGAGCGCGGCGAGCGGCAGCGCGGTGGAGGACATCGCCGTCGCGCCGTAGACGAAGCCCCAGATGAGGATGTACGGGCCGAAGTACCAGGACGTCCACGAGCCGAGCGAGCGCCAGCCCTGGAAGATCGTCTTGCCGGTGGAGAGGTAGTAGCGGCCCACGCCCTCCACGAGCACGATCTTGAAGATCACGCCGAGGACCACGGCCCACAGCAGCATGTAGCCGTAGCGCGAGCCGGCGGTCAGGGTGGCCACGAGGTCGGCGGCGCCCACGCCCGTCGCGGCGGCCACGATGCCCGGGCCGAGGGAGTTCCACTTGGGGCGGATCGGCGTCTCGTTGAGATCGGCCTCCGTGAAGCCGACCACCGCCGGGTTGTGCACGGGATGGCGGGGATCCGGGGCGTGCCCGGCGGCGGCGGTGGTGTGGGACATGGTGCCTCATCGGGGGTCGGCGCGCGGGAGGCGACGGCGACGGCCGCCCCGGGTGCACGGGCTTCGGTGCAGTGTGAGTGCGCTCACTATAGCGCGGAGGCCCCCGCCCGCCGCCGCCCAGACCGCGCCGTGGACGGGACGCATCGGTACGGTGGAGGGGACCGCTTGCACGCACGCGAACCGCCACGCGAAAGGGCCCCATGCCGCAGGGAATCTTCGTCTCCACCACCTCGACGGGCGCGGGCAAGTCGCTCGTCAGCCTCGGCCTCGCCGACTCCCTCTACAAGCGCTCCGGCGCCGTGGGCTACTACCGGCCCATCGTCCCGGGGAACGACGTCGAGACCGACCCGATGGTGCTGCTGATGCGGGAGCAGTTCGGCCTGGGCCCCGAGCAGGCCCGCGGCGGCCTCACGGCGGCCGAGGCGCGCACGCTCATGGCCGAGGGCCGCGGCGACGAGGTGCAGGAGCGCTGCGTCGAGCACTTCGACGCGATGTCGCAGGACGCCGTCGTGGTGGTGGAGGGGACCGACCTGATCAGCGCGGACCCGTCCGTGGACCTCGACCTGAACGCCCACCTGGCCCGCAACCTGGGCACCCCCGTGATCGCGGTGGCCTCGGGCGCGGGCCTGACCCCGGCCCAGGCCGCGGACGCCGTGGATCTGGCCCGCCGCTCCCTGGACGAGTCCGGCGTCGACCTGCTGGCCGTCATCGTCAACCGGGCCGGCCCGGGCCTCGCCGAGCAGATCCGTGCCGCGGTGCGCCCGGGCCGCCACGCGTGGCCGGTCTACGTGATCCCGGAGCTCCCCGAGCTCACGCACCCCTCCGTGGCGGAGGTGGCGGACCTGCTCGGGCTGGAGCAGGTGGCCGGCGCCCAGACCCTGGACCGCGACGTCGCCGAGGTCAAGGCCGTCTCCATGGAGGGCGGCAACTTCCTCGAGATCCTCGAGGAGGGGGCCCTCGTGATCGTCTCGGGGGACCGCTCCGACGCGATCCTGGCCACCGTGGCCTCCTCGCTCACCCCGGACTTCCCCACGCCGTCGGGCATGATCCTCACGAACGGGATCCTGCCGAACCGCCAGCTGCAGCGCCTCTACCTGGACGCCTCCTTCCCCGTGCTCGCCACCCACGACGACACGTTCACCACCGCGGCCAAGGTCTCCCGCGTGCGCGGCGAGCTCTCCAGCGCGCAGCCCCGCAAGACCGCCGCGGCGCTCGGCGCCTGGCACCAGAGGGTGGACGGCGACGAGCTGCTGCAGCGCTTCGACCTCCCCCGCTCCTCCACGGTGACGCCCCTGCGCTTCCTGCACGAGCTGATCTCGCGCGCCCGCGCCGACCGGCAGCGGATCGTCCTCCCCGAGGGCGAGGACGCCCGCGTGCTGCGGGCCGCCGAGATCCTGCACCGCCGCGACGTGTGCGACCTCGTGGTCCTCGGCCCCTCCGCCGCGGTGAGGGAGCTCGCCTCCCGCGAGGGCATCGACCTCACGGGCATCGAGCTCGTGGACCCCGCCGAGTCCCCCGACCTGGAGCGCTACGCCGAGGAGTACGCGCGGCTGCGCGCCCACAAGGGCGTGGACGTGGAGCGGGCCCGCGAGGTCATGCAGGAGGGCGCGTACTTCGGCACGATGATGGTCCACCTCGGCGACGTGGACGGCATGGTCTCCGGCGCCGCGCACACCACGGCCAACACCATCCGCCCCGCGCTCGAGTTCGTGAAGACCAAGCCGGGCGTGTCCATCGTGTCCTCCGTGTTCTTCATGCTCCTGCCGGACCGCGCGCTCGTGTACGGCGACTGCGCCGTGAACCCCGAGCCGAACGCCGAGCAGCTCGCGGACATCGCCGTGGCCTCGGCGGCGACGGCGGCCCAGTTCGGCGTGGACCCGCGCGTCGCGATGCTCTCCTACTCCACGGGCGCCTCCGGCTCCGGCGAGGCCGTGGACAAGGTGCGGACGGCCACCGCGCTGGTCCGCGAGCGCGCACCCGAGCTGAAGGTGGAGGGCCCGCTGCAGTACGACGCCGCCGTGAACGCCGCCGTGGCCGCGTCCAAGATGCCGGGCTCCGAGGTGGCCGGCCAGGCCACGGTGTTCGTGTTCCCGGACCTGAACACCGGCAACAACACGTACAAGGCGGTGCAGCAGTCCTCGGGCGCGGTCGCCGTCGGGCCGGTGCTGCAGGGCCTGAACAAGCCCGTGAACGACCTCTCCCGCGGCACCACGGTGGAGGACATCGTCAACACGGTGGCCATCACCGCCATCCAGGCGCAGGGCTGAAAGGAATCCCCATGACCGACGCGATGAGCTCCGCTCCCGTCACCACCGCGATCCCCACCGTCTCCGCCCGCGAGCTGCCCGAGGAGACCCTCCTGGTGCTCGTGGTGAACTCGGGCTCCTCGTCCCTGAAGTACCAGGTGCGCGAGCTCACCCTCGACGGCGAGGACGCCCCCGATCCCGTGGTGACGAAGGGCCTCGTCGAGCGCATCGGCGTGCCGGGCTCGGGCGTCGCGGACCACGCGGCCGCCCTCGCCCAGGTGGAGGAGGAGATCGCCGCGGTGATCGGGGACCGCCGCCTGGCCGCGGCCGGGCACCGCGTGGTGCACGGCGGGGAGCGCTTCCACGCGCCGGCCCTCGTGACCAACGAGGTCATCCGCGCGATCGAGCGCCTGGCTCCCCTGGCCCCGCTGCACAACCCGGCCGCGGCGCAGGGGCTGCGCGCCGTCGCCCAGCGCTGGCCGGACCTGCCGCAGGTGGTGGTGTTCGACACCTCGTTCCACCAGTCGATGCCGCGGGAGGCCTGGCAGTACGCCCTCCCGGACGAGCTCTATACGGAGCACGGCATCCGCCGGTACGGCTTCCACGGCACCTCGCACGACCTGGTCACGGGGCTCGCGGCGCGGCACCTGGGCATGGAGCGCCGGGCGTTCGACGGCGTCATCCTCCACCTGGGCAACGGCGCGTCGGCGACGGCGATCCGGCACGGCCGCTCGATCGACACGTCCATGGGCTACACGCCGCTGGCCGGGCTCGTGATGGGCACCCGCTCGGGCGACGTCGACCCCTCGATCATCACCCATCTGATCACCACCCACGGCTACACGGCCGAGCAGGTGGACACCCTCCTCAACAAGGAGTCCGGCCTGCTGGGGCTCTCCGGCAACGCGGACATGCGCCAGGTGCTCGAGGCCGCGGAGGCGGGCCACCGCGCGTCCCGGCAGGCTCTGAAGATCGCGTCCTACCGCCTGGCCAAGTACATCGGCGCCTACCACGTGGCCGTGGGCGGGGCGAAGGCGATCGTGTTCACGGCCGGCATCGGGGAGAACTCGGCGCCGTTCCGCGCCCGCGTGCTGGACCGCCTCGAGCCGCTCGGCGTGACGTACGACCCCGCGCGGAACATGGAGCGCGGCGACGACCCCCGGGTGATCTCCGCCGACGCCTCCGCGATCCCCGTGCTCGTGGTCCCCACGGACGAGGAGATGGCGATCGCCCAGCTGGCCCACACCGTGGTGGAGCGCGAGCAGGCCTGGCCGCTGCAGGACTGACCCGGAGCGCGGCAGGTCAGGCGACGTCGCCGATCTGCAGCTCGTTGCCGGGGATCGAGGCCAGCAGCCTCCGCGTGTACGGATGGCGCGCGTTGGTGAAGACCTCCTCGGAGGAGGCGGCCTCCACCAGCTCGCCGTCCTTCATCACGCACACGTAGTCCGAGATGAGCCGCACCACCGCGAGGTCGTGGGAGATGAAGAGGTAGCTCAGCCCCAGCTCCGCCTGCAGGTCCTTGAGCAGGTCCAGGATCTGCGCCTGCACGAGGACGTCGAGGGCGGAGACCGGCTCGTCGCACACGATCAGGTCCGGGTTCAGCGCGAGCGCACGGGCGATCGCCACCCGCTGACGCTGACCGCCCGAGAGCTCCGCGGGGTAGCGCCGGTGGAAGTGCGCCGGCAGGGCCACCTGCTCCATGAGCTCCAGGGTGCGCGCCCGCCGCTGCTTCGCCCCGCCGCGGCGGTAGGCCTGCAGCGGCTCCTCGATGATCCGCCCCACCGTGAAGGAGGGGTTGAGGGAGGAGAAGGGGTCCTGGAAGACGGCCTGCACCCGCTGACGGAAGTCCTTCAGGTCGGCGCCCTTGAGGGTCAGGACGTCCTTGCCCTCGAAGGTGATGGATCCCGACGTCGGCTCGATGAGCTTGAGCAGCATGCGTGCCGTGGTCGTCTTGCCGGAGCCGGACTCGCCCACGATGGAGACCGTCTTGCCCCGCGGGATCTTGAGCGAGACCTCCTTGGCGGCGTAGAAGTCGTCCTGGCCACGGCTCGCGTACACCTTGGTCAGGTCGGTGATCTCGACCAGCGGGGTGAGGGCGGACTTGTCCAGGGCCACGGTGGTCAGGGCACCGGTGGCGTCCTCGGCCAGGGGCGCCGGCGCGGCCGCGTAGGACTCGGGGAGGAGGCGTGCGGCGGCCACCGACGGCGCCGCCTGCACGAGCGAGCGCGTGTAGGCGTGCTGGGGGTCCTCGAGGATCCGCTGGGCGTCCCCGTGCTCCACCACCGTGCCGCGGTGCATGACCACGAGGTGCTGGGCGCGCTCGGCGGCGAGCCCCAGGTCGTGCGTGATGAGCAGGACGGAGCTTCCCAGCTCCCGGGTCATCTCGTCGATCTGGTCCAGGATCACCTGCTGCACGGTCACATCCAGGGCCGAGGTGGGCTCGTCCGCGATCAGCAGCTGCGGCCGGCAGGCCAGGCCGATCGCGATCAGCACGCGCTGGCGCAGCCCGCCCGAGAGCTCGTGGGGGTACTGCCTCGCCCGCTTGCGCGGGTCCGGGATCCCCGCCCGCTCCATCACCGCGAGGACCTTCTCCTCCACGTCCTTGCGCGTGGCCAGCCCGTGGGTCAGGAGGGTCTCCCCGATCTGCTGCCCCACGCGCGTCACCGGGTTCAGGTTGGACATCGGGTCCTGCGGCACCAGGCCGATGCTGCGGCCCCGGATGCGGCGCATCTTCGCGTCCGGCATGCCCACCAGCTCCTGGCCCGCGAAGCGGATGGAGCCGCCGGTCACGCGTCCGTTCTGCGGCAGCAGGCCGATGGCCGCCATCGCGGTGGTGGACTTGCCCGAGCCGGACTCGCCCACGATGGCCAGCGTGCCGCCGGCGGGCAGGGTGAACGAGGCGCCCTCCACGGCCTTCACCGTGCCCTGCTGCGTGGAGAACTCCACGTCCAGGCCGCGGATCTCGAGCAGCGGCCCGCCGACGGCGGGCGCGGGCGAAGGTGCCGCGGGCGCGGCAGAGGGTGCCGAGGCCGCGGGGACGGGGCCCTCCGCTCCGGCCACGTGGGAGCCGGAGCCGCGGGCGACGTCGTCGTGCTGGGGGTCCATGGTCAGCGCCTCCGGGAGGTGGGGTCGAGGGCCTCGCGCAGGGACTCTCCCAGCAGGGTGAACCCGAGCGCGGTGACGGCGATGCACAGGCCCGGCAGGAAGGCGAGCCACGGGTTGATGCCCAGCTCGGCCTGGGCGTAGGTGAGCATGCGGCCCCACTCGGCGGTCTCGGGCCGGCCGCCGCCGAGGCCCAGGAAGGAGAGGGCGGCGGCGTCGATCACGGCGGTGGCCAGGGTGAGGGTGGCCTGCACGATCACGGGGCCCAGCGAGTTGGGCAGGATGTGGGACATGGTGATGGTGCGCCGCGAGAGCCCGAGGGTCTGCGCGGCCAGCACGTAGTCCGAGCCCTTCTGCGAGAGCATCGAGGAGCGCAGCAGGCGTGCGAACACGGGGACCTGGGCCACGCCGATCGCGATCATCACGGCGGAGGGCGTCTGTCCCAGGATGGCCGCGATGGACACCGCCAGCAGCAGGTGCGGCACGGAGAGCAGGATGTCCACGAGGCGCATCACCACGCTGTCCACCCAGCCGCCGAACCCTCCCGCGAGCAGGCCGAGGATCATGCCGCCCACGAGGCCGAGCGCTGTGGAGACCACGCCGATCAGCAGGGACGCCTGGGCGCCCCACAGCAGCTTGGAGAGCACGTCGCCGCCGAAGCGGTCCAGGCCGAGCGGGTAGCCGGCCACCTCGCCGGGCCCGGGCACGCTCGTCGGGCGGATCTCCCGCATGCCCGGCGTCTCCGTGCCCCCGTACGGGGCCAGGAGCGGGGCGAGGACCGCCACGAGCAGGAAGAGCGCCACGATCACGGCGCCCGCGATGGCCGCGGGGTTGCGGCGCAGCCGCTGGAAGGCGGCCCCCCACACGGAGGTGCCGCGCGCCTCCGCGCCCGGCTCGGTGGTGGCCTGCGTCTGGCCGGGGGCGACGCCGACGGCCTCGACCCCGGGGGTGTCGACGGCCAGCGGGGTGACCGCGCCGTCCGTGGCCGGGTACAGCTCGTCCTCGGCGCCGCGCGCCGCGGGGCCGCCGGAGGCGGGGGGCAGGTTCGCCGTCACTGGACACGCACCCTCGGGTCGATGAGGCCGTAGGAGACGTCCACGACCAGGTTGATGAGCGAATACAACAGTGCGATGAGGATGATGAAGCCCTGCAGCACCGGGAAGTCGAGGTTGAAGATCGCGTCGCGCAGGAACCGGCCGATGCCGTTGAAGGCGAACACCGTCTCGGTGAGCACCGCCCCCGAGATCAGCAGGCCCAGCTGCAGGCCCAGCGTGGTGAGCACGGGGAGCATCGCGTTGCGGAGGATGAAGCGGTTCCGGATGAGCCCCGGGGCCAGGCCCTTGGCGCGCGCGGTGCGCACGTAGTCGGCGTTCTGCACGTCCAGGACGGCCGCCCGCGTGATGCGGGCGATGATGGCCAGCGGGATGGTGCCCAGGGCGATGCCGGGCAGCACGAGGTGCGTCAGCGCATTCAGGGCGGCGTCCCACTCCCCCGTGCTGATGCCGTCCCACACGTAGAGGTTCGTGTAGTGCGTCGCGTCGATCCGCGGGTCCTGGCGGCCGTCCGTGGGGAGCCAGCCGAGCCGCACGGCGAAGACCCACTTCAGCAGGAAGGCCAGGAAGAACACCGGCACCACCACGCCCAGCAGGGAGAGCACGACGGCGAGGTTGTCCTGCCACCCGCCCACGTTGCGGGCCGCCCAGTAGCCCAGCGGGATGCCGAGCACGACCGCGAAGAGGATGGCGAACACGGACAGCTCGATCGTGGCGGGGAAGCGCTCGGCGAACTCCTCCAGGACGGGCCGGTTGGTCATGAGCGAGTTACCGAAGTCACCCCGGACCAGCCGCCCCATGTAGGTGAGGTACTGCTCCAGGATCGGCTTGTCGAAGCCGTACGCGGCGTTCACGCGGGCCACCGCCTCGGGGGTGGCACGGTCGCCGAGCAGGGCCGTGGCCGGCCCGCCGGGGAGGCTGCGCACCCACGCGAAGAGCAGGATCGAGAGGCCGAGCAGGGTGGGGATCAGCAGCAGCAGGCGCTTGCCGATGAGTCTGAGCACGGGGAGTCCTTCATCCCAGGCCCGTGGGCCCGTCAGGTCAGGGGACGACGGCGGCGCAGCGGGTGCGCCGCCGCCGTCGGGTCAGCGAGGGGGCCGGTCAGCCGCGGGGGCGCCGGTTCACTCCGTGAGGTCGACCTGGTTGAAGACCTCGTCGTTGACCGGGCTGGCCGGGTAGGAGGCCACGCGCTTGTCGAAGGCGAGCGACGGCGCCGGGTGCGCCAGCGGGACGGCCGGGACGAACTCGGAGATCTGCTGGTTGATCTCCTCGTACTCGGGCGTCTGCTCCTCGATCGTGGGGATCTGGCGCGCCTTCTCGAGGGCGGTGAAGAGCTCCTCGTTCTCGAAGCCGAACTCGGGCTTCTCCTGGCCGAAGAACACGCCCACGAAGTTGTCGGTGTCGTTGTAGTCGCCGGTCCAGCCGAGCAGGTGGATGCCGTGGTCGGCGGTGCCCTGCACCTGGTTCAGGTAGTCCGGGCTCCACTTGGCGGGCTTGGCGTTGACCTTGATGCCCACCTCCGCGAGCTGGTTGGAGATGTTGGAGAAGGCCTGCTCCGGGGTCGGCATGTAGGGGCGGGAGACGCCCGTCGGGTAGTTGAAGTCGATCGTGAAGCCGTCGGGGTAGCCCGCCTCGGTCAGCAGCTGCTTCGCCTTCTCCGGGTCGTAGTCGTAGGTGGTGACGTCGTCGCTGTAGCCGTTGACCGAGTCCGGGATGAACTGGGTCGCGGCCTTGGTGCCCTCCGGCAGGGTCTGCTGGATGAGCGCGTCCTTGTCGATCGCGTGGGCGATCGCCTGGCGGACCTTCACGTCCTTGAGCTCCTCCTGCTCCTGGTTCATGCCCAGGTAGAGGATGGTGAACGGATCGCGCTGGATCACGTTGAACCCGGCGTCGGCGAGGGCCTTGGTGTCCGCGGGGGCCACGAGGTCGTAGCCGTCCACGTCCCCGGCCTCAAGGGCCTGGCGGCGGGCCACCGGGTCGTCGATCACGCGGAAGGTCACGTCCGTGACCTCGCCCTTGTCCCCCCAGTAGTCCTCGAAGGCGGAGAGCTTGATGTCCGAGCCGACGCTCCACGAGTCGAACTTGTACGGGCCCGTGCCCGTGGGGTGCTCGCGGGCGTACTCGGACATCTCCGGGGATTCGGCGGTGCCGCCGATCTCGTCCGCCTTGTACTCCTCCATGGCCGTGGGGGACTGCATGCCGAAGGCGGGAAGCGAGAGGGAGGGGATGAACCCGGCGAAGGGCTGGGCCAGGGTGACGGTGGCCTTGAGGTCCTCGGTGGCGTCGCACGACTTGTACACGGCCTTCTCCGGGGAGTCCGCGAAGCCGCGGAACAGCTTGCCGTAGTAGTAGGAGACGGTCTCGGCCTGCTGAATGCCCTCGAAGTTGTACCAGCGGTCGAAGTTGGCGCACACGGCCTCGGCGTTGAACTCCGTGCCGTCGTGGAACTTCACCCCGTCCTTGAGCTGGAACGTGTGGGTCAGCCCGTCCTCACTCGACTCCCACGACTCGGCCAGGAGGGGGGCCGGGTCCGCCGTGCCGGGCTTGGTGCCCACGAGGCCCTCGAAGATCTGCCGGGACACCCGGAGGGACTCGCCGTCCGAGGCGAAGGCCGGGTCGAGGGTCTTCGGGTCCGAGGAGGCGGCGAAGATGAACGAGCCGTCCACCTGCTGCGCGTCAGAGCCGGCCGCGGAGCTGTCCGCGCCGGTGTCCGAGCGCTGGCTCTGGGCGCATCCGCTGATCAGGAGGGCGCCTGCTGCGGTGAGGGCGGCCGCGGACAGGAAGCGTCACTGAAGGGGGGAAGCCATGGGGTCCTCCTGGGGAGAGCTCGAGGAAGGTCTCACGTGCGAGTGAGGCACCTCACAGGGGAGGTGTTGATCGGGAGTGTAACCCTGATCACAGACGGATGCGGCATCGACACGGCGTCCCGCCATCTCCGGGACGCCGGCGGCCTCAGACCCCCGCGCGGTCCCGCCGACTCCGCCGCTCGGCGACGGCGTCGGCCGCCCAGCGCAGCACGTCCTCCGGCCGGTTGGTGGTCAGCTCCTGCACACCCTGGGCCAGGAGGAATTCGACGTCCGCGCGCGCGTCCACGGTCCACACGCGCAGCCGGCGCCCGGCCGCGAGCCACGCCTTCACGTCAGCGAGGTGGGTGCGCACGTACTCCACGGACGGGCCGGCAAGGCTCGCCCGGCCGCGCCACACCATGGCCTCGGAGTTCGCGAGGGTCTGGCGCACCGTGGCGCGCACGGCGGCCCGGGAGAGCGGACCGCGGGCGATGCGGGAGGGGATCTCGGCCGGCATCACGTCCACGAGCGGGCACAGCGCGTCCGGGCCCGTCAGCGGCGCCACGTACTGCAGCGCTCCGGGGTGGAAGCTCATGAGGGAGACGCTCACCTGCCCGAGCAGGCCCGTCTCCGGGTCCCAGCCAGAGGTGAGCAGCTCGCGCAGCACGCGCTCCTCGAGCTCGTGGCCGTACGGCGAGGGGTGCTTGAGCTCCACCGCGAGGCGCAGCGGACGGTCCGCCGCCGTCGCGATCTCGAAGAGCTCCCGCAGGGTGAGCACCTGGTCCTCCGGCGCGCCGTACACCGGGGGGATCTGGCCCGCCTGCGCTCCCGGCCGCGCCCCGTCGCCCGCGCGAGGCCCGCGCGTCGCGTGCCACGAGGTGACGTCGAGGCCGCGCAGCCGCTCCAGGGTGTGGTCCGCGAGCGCGCCGGAGCCGTTCGAGGTGCGGTCCACGGTGGGGTCGTGCCAGCAGACGACCTCGCGGTCCTTCGTGAGCTGCACGTCGCACTCCAGGCCGTCCGCGCCCACGGCGAGGGCGTGCAGCATGGCGGCGCGGGTGTGTTCGGGGAAGGCGGCGGACGCACCGCGGTGGGCGATCACGAGGGGGAGCACGCCCAGAGCGTAGGAGCGGCGGGTGCCCGGAGCCCCGACGCCAGGCGGCGGGCTGGTTAACTGGAGGGGACCATTCGGTTCACCCCGGCGTCCTCTCCGCCCGGTCCTCCGTTCCGCCCGCTCCAGGAGCCGCACGTGTCCCTCTCCGCCGCCTCGGACCAGCAGGTCCTCAGCGCCGCCTCCCTCGAGCGCGCCGCCGGGCTGCGCCGCATGAAGTCGGTGGCCACCGGCCTGCTCGTGGCGCTGGCCGTCGTGTTCGTCATCGCGTTCCCACTCCAGGAGGTCCATCCCGCGTGGGGCTTCGTGCGCGCCGCGGCGGAGGGCGGCATGGTGGGCGCGCTCGCCGACTGGTTCGCCGTCACCGCGCTGTTCCGCCACCCCGCCGGCATCCCCGTGCCCCACACCGCCCTGATCCCTCGGAAGAAGGACCAGCTCGGGGCGGCGCTGCGCGAGTTCGTGCAGGAGAACTTCCTGGACTCGGACGTCGCGCGGGAGAAGGTGGCCGGGCTGCAGGTCGCGCACGCGGCCGGCGGCTGGCTGCGCCAGGACGCGAACGCCCGGCGCGTGGCCGGGGAGGTCGCGACGGCGGCGCGGCACACCATGGCCGCCACCGACGATGAGGCCGTGCAGCGCCTGCTGCAGCAGCTGATGCAGAAGCACATGGTGGAGCCGGACTGGTCCCCCACGCTCGCCGGCGTGCTGGACTCCGTGCTGGCCGGCCGGCACCACGACAAGGTGGTCGAGCTCGTGGTGAACCACACGGGCGACTGGGTGGCCGCCCACCCGGAGATGTTCATCGAGACGGTGCGCCGCCGCTCCCCCGAGTGGAGCCCGGACATGGTGGACCGCCTCCTGGCGGAGCGCCTCCACGCCGAGACCCTGAAGTACCTCGCCGGCATCCGCTCCGACCCGGACCACGAGGCCCGCCGCTCGGTGGATGACTGGCTGGACCGCCTCGTCCGTGACATGCGCGAGGACCCGGACACGCGCGCCTCCGTGGAGCGCTTCAAGGCGAGCCTCTTCGCGGACGAGCGCCTGCGCGGCTGGGCCTCCCGCGCCTGGACCACCCTGCGCGACTCCCTGCTGGACGCCCTCGCCGACCCCGCCTCCGACCTGCACCGCGCCCTCGTGGCCGCCCTGCAGGACCTCGGCGGGCGCCTCCAGGACGACGCCGAGGTGCGCGAGCGCGTGGACGGCTACGCGCAGCGCGCCGCCGCCTACGCGCTCAGCTCCTACGGCCCGCAGCTGACCGGCGTGATCGAGGAGACCGTGGAGCGGTGGGACGGCGAGCAGACCTCCCGCACCCTCGAGCTCCTCGTGGGCCGGGACCTGCAGTTCATCCGCATCAACGGCTCCGTGGTCGGTGCGCTCGCCGGCCTGGCCATCCACACGCTGGCCACACTGCTGTTCTGATCTCCCCCGCCCACGACGACGGCGACGCACCCCGCGTGGGGGAGCGTCGCCGTCGCGGGCCGGCAGGAGAGGACGTCAGGACCTCGTCGAGTCCTTGTCCTTGCCGCCCGGAAGGGCGCGCAGCAGGCCGCCGAGGAAGCCGCCGTCGTCGTCCTTCTCCGCCTGCACGGACTCGCCGCGCAGCTCGCCGGGGATCACGGCGGGCAGCGGGCCGAAGAGCTGACGCGCGTTCTCCACCACGGCCTTGCCCATGGCGCGGTTGCCCACGCCGCCGATCACGGCTCCGATGCCGAACGGCACGGCACGGCCGATCATGCCCGCGCCCTGACGCACGAGGAGGCGCTTGAAGAAGCGCCGCTTGAGCTGGTCCATCATCATCGCGCCCACCCCGGCGCCACCGGCCGCGCTCGAGGTTCCCATCAGGGCGTTCAGGCCCGCCATGGAGTCCTGCTTCGCCCCGGCCTTGCCGGCGGCCTCGCGCAGCAGCTCCTTGGCGTCGTCGCCGAGCATGAGCGTCATCACGACGGCCCGGGAGCGCTGGGGGTCCGCGGTGCTGATGCCGTGCAGCTCGGCGAGGGACTGCCCGTAGAGCGCGGTGGCCTCGAGGAAGCCCACGACGGCGGCGGCCGACAGGCCCAGCGCGGCCACGGTGCCGACGCCCGGGATGATCGCGGTGCCGCCGACGGCGGCGCCAGCGCCGGTCACGGCGTTGAGGTACTGCTCGCTCAGGCGCTCCGCGAGCTGGTCCGGGGTGTCGCCGGGGTGCTTCTCCCGGAGACGCTGGATGTTCTTCAGCACCAGCGGACGCTGGATGTCCAGCGTCTTGAAGACCACCTTCTCGAACGCCTCAGTGGGGTTGCCGTCCTCGTCGAGCGCGGACTTGAGGGCCAGGTTCGTCGCCTTGTCCGACGCGAAGCGGCCGATCGTCGAGTTCTTTGCCATGCGGACCACCGTAGTGGCTGCGCACGGTGTGCGTCAGGATCCCGGCGGCGCGGCGGCGAGGGTGTAATCGAGGAAGATCCGCACGTCCCGCACCTCGTCCGGGTGGGTGGCGTGCAGCATGCCGGGGTAGGAGCGCACAGTGAGCAGGGTGTGCGCCTCGGCCCACCCGCGGGTGTGCGCAACGGCGTCCGGGTTGATCACGGGGTCCTCGACGTCCCGGCCCCAGAAGAAGGGGCGGGGGCCGGGGCCTTCGACGGGCGAGTCGAGCATCGCCAGCAGCTCGTTGTCCACGGCGAAGCCACTGAGGCCCACCCCGCACGTGAAGGCCTCGGGGCGCAGCCGGATGACCGTCGTCGCCATGGCCATGCCCTGGGAGAAGCCGAGCACGGAGACGGAGCGGAAGCCCGCGTCGGCCACCTCGGGCGAGCCGAGGACGTCGAGGACGCGGTGGGCGGCGGCGAGCACCTGGGCGAAGTCGGACTGCAGCAGCAGGTCCAGCAGGAACCAGCCGTGCGCGCCCGGGTCTCCCTCGCCCTCCGTGGCGGACGCGTCGATCTCGAAGCCGCCGCGCACGGCCAGGCCGGTGCAGCGCTCCGGGAGCATGGGGAAGAAGGTGCGGGCGGCCCGGCGCTCGTTGGAGCCGTAGCCGTGCAGCACGAGGACGAGGTCCGTGCCGGAGCGCTCGCCCGCCGGACGGGACCACGCCACGGCATTTCCTGAGCTGAGCGTCTCGATGTCTGGTGTGGAGGCGGAGGCCATGGTTCCATCCTAGGTGTGAAGCCCGTCTCCCCGCCGACGGCGCCCCCGTTCGAGCGCTACGCCGCCGCGCTCGCCGCCCTGCCGGCGGACGAGCGCTCCCGACCCCTGGGCCTCCTGGACCTCGACGCCTTCCGGGCCAACGCCGCCGCTCTGCACGCCCGCGCAGGCGCCGTGCCCGTCCGCGTGGCCACCAAGTCCGTGCGCACCGCGGTGATGGACGAGTTCCTCTCCAACGGGGTCTTCGGGGGGATGTGCCGCCTCGGGGCGCGCGCTCCCCGTCTCGTGCCCCTGCTGAACCAGGTGTCCGCGCGCGGCGTGGATCAGCGCACCTACACGGACGTCTCCTACCGGGTGTTCGTGGCCGAGCGCGCCGTGCGGTTCCGCGAGATGGAGTACGCGGTGCCGCTCGAGCGGTTCGAGGAGGCCTTCGCGGGCCTGCGGCGCATCGCGGCCGAGCGGGCCGCGGCCGGGGACGCCGTCTCCTTCCCCGTGGAGGTCCGCACCGTGGCCGCCGACGACGTCTGGCTCTCCACCGCGCGCGGGCGCGAGTCTGCGTACCTCGCGGTGCACCGCTACCACCGGGAGGACCCCACCGCGTACTTCGCGGCGGCGGAGGAGCTCCTCGTCTCCCTGGGCGGGCGCCCCCACTGGGGCAAAGAGCACGACCGGGACGCGGAGTGGGCCGCCCGCGCTTACCCGCGGTTCGCGGACTTCACCGCCCAGCGCGACGCCGTGGACCCGGGACGCGTGTTCGCCAACCCCTACCTGGAGCGCGTGCTGGGGGCGTGAGGAGGGCCCGGACCCTCCGCGGACGCGCCGGGCCCCGTAGACTCGCCCCGCACGCCCACCCGCACGCGCGACGCACCAGCATGGAGGACGCCCCGTGGCCATCATCATCTCCGGAGGTCGAGGACGCCGCAGCGGCTGCGGCTGCCTCGGCTGCCTCGGCCTGATCGGCCTGGCGCTGTTCCTCCTGTCCGTGCTCGGCGTGTTCGCCGGCGGCATCAACACCGTCCCGCCGAACACCCCGCCGGACCCGTCGCCCCGCTCGCAGAGCGGTCCGCCGAACCCGTTCACCGCCACGCCGACGCCGAGCGCCACGCCCACCGCCCAGCCGGGCTCCGGGTCCGCGGCGCCGACATCGGGTGCCGGGTCCGCGGCACCGACGTCGGGCTCCCCGGCGTCGGGCTCCCCGGCCTCCTCCTCGGCCTCCGCCACCTCCGGCCCGGCCACGTTCGACCCGTTCCCCACCGAGACGGCGGGCTCCCCCACCCCGTCGGGCACACGGTCCTGGAGCCTGTCCACGCCGTGATCCGCGGGGGCCCGCACCCCTAGACTGACGGCATGAAGCGCCTGCCCCCCACGCTCGTCGCTCGTGTCCGCACCGCCTCCAACCGCGTCCGCAGCCGCGCCACCGGCGCGGACATCCACCCCACGGCCTGGGTGAAGGCCGGCGCATGGATCGAGAAGGGCGCGGTCATCGGCGCCTACACGTTCGTCAACCGCCGCGTGGAGATCGACAACGGGACGACCGTCGGCGAGCACGTGGCCATCGCGCCGGGCGTGCGGATCGTCACGGCCTCGCACGAGCTCGGGCCGGCCCGCCAGCGGGCGGGGAAGTTCAGCATGACGCCCGTGACCATCGGCGACGGCTGCTGGCTCGGCGCGGGCTGCACGATCCTGCCCGGCGTGGACGTGGCCCCCGGCTGTGTGGTGGCTGCGGGCGCCGTGGTCACCAAGAGCACCGAGCCGAATGGCGTGTACGCGGGCATCCCCGCCCAGCGCATCCGCGACCTGGGCTGACGGGCTCCGCTGCCCTGAGGGGTCACGGCACGCCGCGTCCCGTGACGGCGAGACGGCGTGCCGTGACCACCCCGGGCGAAGCGAGGCGGGACTGCGCGTCCGGTGGGCCCCGCGGGGATCGAACCCGCGACCGGCGGATTAAAAGTCCGATGCTCTGCCAGCTGAGCTAGAGGCCCTCACCCGCTCGTCCCCTGGGCGGCACACGGCCGGCGTCGGCGACCCTCGCGGGTGCCCTGCCATGGTAGCCGAGGCCTCGCGGGTCTACCGTGGCGTGCGTCCCGCCGCCGTCTGCACCGGAAGGAGCAGCACACCCATGCCCCATCACCGCTCCCCTGCCGGACGCGGCGCCAGCTCGAGCGCCTCCGGCCTCACGCGGCACCATCGCCCCCGCGTGTCCCGGCCCGACGAGCTCGCGCACTTCGCCGGGGGCGAGGAGCCGCAGGAGGTGGCCGCCGCGGCCTCGCGCCTGGCCCACGCCCTCGTGACGGGCGGGCGGGCGGAGGAGGACCCCGCCGTCGTCGCCCGCCTCGTGGGGCTCGTGCGCGAGCTGGGCGTGGAGACCCTCGCCGAGCTCTGGTCGGACGCGCCCGCCGTCTCCCTGGCCGGGGCCCTGTGGCGCCTCTACGCGCTCCAGGAGGCCACGGCCCGCGACGGCGAGCGCTGGGCGGCCTGGTACCGCGCCGGGCACGGGGCCCACGCCGCGCGCGCCGTGGCCGGCGCCGTGGAGCCGCCCGGGGCGGAGGAGCTGCGGCGCCTCACCGACACCATCCTCACGGGGGCCTACCGCTCCGATCTGGACGTGGCGTTCGAGCGGGCGGCCGCCTACGCGCGGGTGGCGGCTCTGGGGCAGGTCAACCACGCGGAGGCCGCCGAGGCGGCGGACCCCGCGCACGCGGCGCGGCTCACGGCGCGTGCCGCCCGCCTGGTGTCCACCGCCGATGCCCTGGAGGCGGCCGCTCGAGGCTGGCGCGACGGCTCGTTAGACTAGGAGGCGACGGCGTCGGGCCGCTGGTAACCCCGGGCTCCAACACATAGCCGCCACGAGCGGCCTTCCGCCGAGAGGCGTTCCCGGTCCGGCGTCGTCGTGACACCTCCCCCGACCTCCGATCCCGGCGGCCGCGCCGCCCGCCACACCGCCGGACCGCCGCTCCCGCGCGCAGAAAGCACGGTGCCCGATGTCCCCCCGCCTGCCCTGGCTCACGACCCGGGACACCCCCGCCCTGCGCCACATGGCGGACCTCACCCTCGCGCTCGGCAAGGCCGTGCAGACCGTGGCCCAGGTGCCGGGGGCGAAGGGCGAGGAGCTGGACCGCATGGAGCGGGACCTCATGGAGCTCGACGCGTCCTCCTCCGCCTCGCTCATGGCCTTCCTCACCGCCCTGCGCAGCGCGTACGTGACCCCGCTCCCCCGCCAGGACCTGTACCTGCTCGCCGGCGGCGTGCACACGGCGATCCAGCGCGTGGTGGGCGCCGGCCTGCTCATCCAGCGCGCCGGCCTCGACGAGCTGCCGCCCCACGCCCTGGACGTCCTGGAGACCGTGGGGCGCCACTCGGACCTGCTGCGGCGCGCCACGGGCGAGCTGCGCGACCTGGATGCCCTCGAGGACACGTGGATGCAGCTGCTGCGCGCCTCCCGTCGCACCGACCGGATCATGGTCAGCTGGCTCGCCGACCTCGGCCGCGACCTCCTGCAGCGCGACTTCCACCGCCAGCGCGAGGTGGCCTGGGCGCTGCAGTCCGCCCTGGAGGCCCTTGCCCGCGTCAACACCGACCTCGGCGTGGTGCTCGTCCGTGAGTCCTGAGGCGGGAGCGGCCCGATGACGGCGGGTCTCGGCTTCGTCTTCGCCCTCCTCTGCCTCCTCGGCGTGGTCATGGGCTTCCGCGACGCACCCAACTCCGTGGCCCTGCCCGTGCGATTCCGCGCCCTGACGCCGCGACTGGCCCTCGTCATGGCCGCCCTGCTGAACGGGATCGGCGTGGTGCTGGGCATGGGCCTGATCACCCTCAGCGTCTCCTTCTTCACCCCCCACGTGATGTCCGGGGTGGTGGGGCACATCACCGTGGCCACGGCTGTCCTCGTGGCGGTCGCGTGGGGACTGCTGCTGTGGTGGCGGCGCATTCCCGGCTCCACCACCCATGCCCTGCTCGCCGCGCTGGCCGGGGCCCACCTCGCCGCCCACCTCGAGCTGGGGCACGAGCTCGAGCCGGTGGTCATGGACCGGGTGGGATGGGAGGTCGCCGTGGGTCTGCTCCTCTCACCCCTCCTGGCGTGGGGGCTCGCCCGCGTCCTCACCCCGCCGCTCGTGCGGCTCGGCACCACGGGCTCCACGGTGAACGTGCAGCACCGCGCCCGGATCGCCCTCGCCGTCTCCGGGGGCGCGACGGCGGTGGGCCACGGCGTGCAGGGCGGGCAGCGCCTGGGGCTGCTCTGGGCCATCTGCCTCATGGGCGCAGGCGTGCCGCCGGGCGCCCCCGCGGCGTCCTGGGTGTTCGGGCTGAGCGCCGCGGTCTTCGCCCTCGCGATGGCCGTGGGGACGCTGGGCGGGGCATGGCGGATCGCCTGGACCCTCACGGAGCGCCTCGTGGCCCTGGACCCGCTGCGCGCGGCCGTGGCGGCCGCCGTGCCCGCGGGCCTGCTCTTCGTGGGCTCCCTCGTCCTCCACCTGCCGCTGTCCTCCACCCACACCCTCACCGCCGGCATCGTCGGCGCCGGGCAGACGCAGACCTACGCGTCCGTGCGCTGGCCCCAGGTGCTGCGCGTGGTCGCGTGGTGGCTGCTCACGCCGCTGGCATGCCTCGGCGCCGCTCTGCTTCTCGGCCTGGCACTCCTCCTGCTGGTCTGAGACCGCACACGGAGACGACGAGACCCCGCCCGGGTGGCCCGGGCGGGGTCTCGACGCAGCGGGAGCGACTCAGCCGAAGCGGCCGGAGACGTAGTCCTCGGTCTGCTGGTTCGAGGGGCTGTTGAAGATGACGTTCGTGTCGTCGTACTCGATCAGCTTGCCGGGCTTGCCGATGCCCTGGATGTTGAAGAACGCGGTCTTGTCCGCCACGCGAGCGGCCTGCTGCATGTTGTGCGTGACGATGATGACCGTGTACTGCTCCTTCATCTCGTTGATGAGGTCCTCCACCGCGAGGGTGGAGATCGGGTCGAGCGCGGAGCAGGGCTCGTCCATGAGGATCACGTCCGGGGACACGGCCACGGAGCGGGCGATGCACAGGCGCTGCTGCTGGCCGCCGGAGAGGCCCGAGCCCGGCTTGTCCAGGCGGTCCTTCACCTCGTTCCAGAGGTTGGCGCCGCGCAGGGACTTCTCCACGATGGCGTCCGAGTCGGCGCGGTTGAGCTTGGTGCCGTTGAGCTTGTAGCCGGCCAGCACGTTGTCGCGGATGGACATCGTGGGGAACGGGTTCGGGCGCTGGAACACCATTCCGATCTGCGAGCGGATGGACACGGGGTCCACGCCGGAGCCGTACACGTTCTCGCCGTCGAGGAGCAGCTCGCCCTCGACGTAGGCGCCGGGGAGCACCTCGTGCATGCGGTTGATGGCGCGCAGGAACGTGGTCTTGCCGCAGCCGGAGGGACCGATGAACGCCGTCACCGTGCGGGGGGCGATGTCGATGTTGACCTCCTCCACCGCCTTGAACTTGCCGTAGTAGACGTCGACGTCTTTGGCCTGGATGCGCTTGGACATGAGAGCTGGTCTTCCTTTACGAGGATCGCTGGGGAGCGGAGGTCTGGGTGGGCCGTTCGGCCGCCCCGGCACGGATGTCCGGGGCGGCCGAGGTTCAGCGGCCCGTCTTGGGGGCGAACGCCTTGGCGATCATGCGCGCGATGAGGTTCAGCGCCATCACGATGATGATCAGGACCAGGGCCGCGGCCCAGGCACGGTCGGTGGACACGTCGTACGCGGTCGGCGACGTCGGCGAGACGAGCTGGCGGTAGATGTACACCGGCAGGGCCGTCATCCAGTTGTCCATCGGGTTCCAGTTCATGGTGGTCGCGAAGCCGGCCGTCACGAGGATCGGCGCGGTCTCACCCGTGACGCGGGCGATGGCCAGGGTGATGCCCGAGAGGATGCCCGAGATCGCGGTGGGGATGACCACCTTGGAGATGGTGCGCCACTTGCGCACGCCCAGGGCGTAGGAGCCCTCGCGCAGCTCGTTCGGGACGACGCGGAGCATCTCCTCGGTGGAACGGACCACCACGGGGATCATCAGCACAGTGAGGGCGACGGCGGCCGTGAGGCCCATCTTCACCGACTGCAGCGCCTTGGGGCCCTCGCCCATCACCAGCTCGAGGAGCAGGGACATGGCCGCGAAGGCGAAGAGGCCGGCCACGATCGAGGGGATGCCGGTCATCACGTCCACGAAGAAGATGATGGACCGCGAGAGCCAGCCGTCCCGCCCGTACTCCACGAGGTAGATGGACGTCAGGAGGCCGATCGGCACCGCGATCAGGGTCGCGATGAGCGTGATCATCAGCGTTCCGACGAGGGCGTGGGCGAAGCCGCCGGGCAGGCCGCCGAGGGGCTGGCCGTCGTTGAGGTAGGCGGCGTCCGTGGTGCCCGTGACGCCGTCCATGTCGTTCCACAGCACCTGCGGGTTGCCGAACAGCGTCGGAGCGCCGTCCGAGATCACCGACCAGATGACGGAGATCAGCGGAACGAGGGCGATGAGGAACGCCGCCCACACGAGGTTGCGCCACAGGCCGTCCGTGGCCTTGCGGCGGTTCTCCAGCAGACGCGTCACGATGTACATGCCCACCACGTACGAGATGAGGGTCATCACGGCGAGGCGGGCGACCCGGAACTCCTCGCCCTTGATGAGGAGCTCGAGGCCCAGGGCCACGAGAAGGGCGGCTGCGGCCACCACTGCCCACACCCAGCGGGGCATCTGCCCGGCGGTGAGGGAGTTCTGCGTGTGCTTCGACGACGGGATGTTCTCCCGCGTCGGCGAGTCGTTGAGTGCGGTGCTCATCAGTTGGCTCCCGAGAATTCCTTGTGCTTGTTCACGATCCACCGGGCGACCATGTTGACCACTAGCGTGATGATGAACAGCATGAGGCCGGCGGCGATCAGTTCGTTCAGTCGGATGCCGTAGGCCTCCGGGAAGTTCAGGGCGATCTCCGAGGGGATCGTCTTGTTGCGACCCTCCTCGATCAGGGACGAGCTGAACTTGCCGGGCGAGAGCACCATGGTCACGGCCATGGTCTCACCCAGCGCGCGGCCGAGGCCGAGCATGATGGAGGAGATGATGCCGGCGCGGGCGAACGGGAAGACGGTCATCTTGATCATCTCCCAGCGCGTGGCGCCGAGCCCGAGCGCCGCCTCCTCGTGGAGCTTCGGCGTCTGGGTGAAGATCTCGCGGCACAGGGCCGTGATGATGGGGAGCACCATGACGGCCAGGACCACGCCCGAGGTCATGATGACGCGGCCCGTGCCGGTCACCGGACCGCCGAAGAAGGGCAGCCAGCCCAGGTACTGGTTCAGCCACGCGTAGATCGGCCACATGAGCGGGGCGAGCGTGAGCCAGCCCCAGATGCCATAGATCACGGAGGGGATGGCGGCCAGGAGGTCGATGACGTAGGCCACCGGCTGGGCGATCCTCGGCGGGGCGTAGTGGGAGATGAAGAGGGCGACGCCCACGGCGACCGGCGTGGCCAGGATCAGCGCGACGATCGCCGCCATGAGGGTGCCGGCCATGAGCGGCCCGACGTACCCGAAGAAGGAGTCGGCCGACTTGAGCTCTTTGCCGTAGGCCTCAGGGAAGAGCGCCGGGAGGGACTCCGTCACCAGGAAGATCGCCACGAAGGCCAGGATGAGCAGGATCAGGATGCCTGCGGCCAGGGAGAGGCCGGAGAAGACCTTGTCCCCGGCGGCGCCGCCCCGGGCGGATTTCTTGACGGAGGTGCTGGGCGCAGCCTCGGTTGCGGATGTTGACACGATGCCTTCCCTCAGGACTGGGGTGATGGTGGCCGGGTTCACCGCCCGGCCGGGATGCCGTCATGGGCTCACACACCGGCCGCCGACCCCCGTGGGAGCCAGCGGCCGGTGTGCGTATGACTGCTCACGCGTCAGTGGACGGTGATCAACCCGCCACAGTGATGGCGTCGATGCGCTCCTTGGCGGAGGTCGCCATCTCGGCGTCGATCGGGGCGGAGCCGGCGGCGTCCTGGGCGGCCTTCTGGCCGTCCTCGGAGATCACGTACGAGGCGAAGGACTTCACCTGGTCGACGGTGTCCTGATCGGGGTACTGGTTGCAGTAGATGTGGTAGGAGACCAGCACGATCGGGTAGGTGTTCTCGCCGGTCTTGGTCCGGTCCAGCTTGACGGAGCCGTCCTCGTTCTGCTCGGACTCGGCCACGATCTTGGCGGCGGCCTCCGGGGAGAGCTCGGAGAACGCGCCGTCCGCGCCGATCTTGGCGGTCTTCAGCGAGCCGACGCCGGAGGCATCGGTGTAGGTGATCGCGCCGTCGGTCTGAGCGGCCTGGGAGACGACGCCCTTGGTGCCCTGAGCGGACTCGGCGGTGATCTCGGAGGGCCACTTCTTGTCGGCCTCCCAGGTCCAGGACTCGGGAGCGGCCTCGGCGAGGTAGTCGGTGAAGTTCTCGGTGGTGCCGGACTCGTCCGAACGGTGCACCACGGTGATCGCGGTGTCGGGCAGCTCGGCACCCTCGTTGAGGGCGGCGATGGCGGGGTCGTTCCAGGTGGTGATCTCCTTGGAGAAGATCTTGGCGACCGTGTCGGCGTCCAGGTTCAGCTCGTCGATGCCCTCGACGTTGTAGGCCACGGCGACCGGGGAGACGTAGGCCGGGACGTGGAAGGCGCCCTTGTCGCCGCAGACCTCCTTGGCCTGCTCCTTCTCGTCGTCCTTGAGGGCGGCGTCGGAGCCGGCGAAGGTGGAGGAGCCGGCCAGGAAGGCCTCGCGACCCGCGCCGGAGCCGTCCGGGGAGTACTGGACCTGAAGGTCCGGGGAGACGGTCTTGACGCCATCAGTCCAGGAGGTCATGGCGGCCTCCTGCGAGGAGGCGCCGGAGCCGATCAGGGTGCCGGAGGCGGTGGGGACGTCGATGGCGGCCGGGGCGGCAGCGGCCGAGGAGGACTCGGAGGCGGAGCCGGAGGCCGACGTCGAGGCGGAGGCCGACGCAGAGGTGGAGGCGGCAGCCGAGGTGGTCGCGGCGGCGGAGGTGGCCGAGCCGGCGGCGGAGGTGGCGGAGGACGCGGCGCTGTCGCCGCCGTTGCCACAGGCGGTCAGGGCCAGGGCGGCCACGGAGAGGACGGCGGCGGAGCGGCCGATGCGGAGAGCCTTCATGGAAGTGCCTCTTTCATTCTGGATGACGATGCCGGCAGGAGCCGGAGTTCCGGGACCTGCACCGTCGCTGACGTTAGGGGCCCGAAGTGAATCCACAGCCCGCCGGAGGTGAACACGGGGTGAACGCGTGCGTCCGAGCGCGCCCAGGGGCGTGTCGTCGGTCACTCCGCGACCCGCGCGGCCCCCCTGCGGGTCGCGCGGCATAGGGTGTGCGGCATGACGGAGCGCTTCGCCACCGCGACGGGGACCCTGCCCGCCGTGCCTCCGGCGACCCGGCGGGGACGGGTCGGGGTGTTCGTGCGCCGCCGCGCCCGGTCGGGCTGGGCCCGCGTGCGCTCCTCGGCCTCGCACGCCGCTCTCATCGCGCTGTGCGCCGTGGGCGCGTACGCGTTCGCCGAGACCGTGCTCGGCCATGACCAGCCCCTCTTCGCCTCCACCGCCCTGCTCATCGCGCTCGGCTTCAACCGCGAGCCGAAGGTGCGGAAGGTGGCCGAGGTGGCGGTCGGCTGCACGCTGGGCATCCTCATCGGGGACCTCCTCATGCTCGGGCTGGGCCGCGGCCTGTGGCAGGCCGCCGTCGTGGTGTTCGTCTCCGTGATGGTGGCCCGCTTCCTCGACTCGGGCTCCACCTTCACCATGCAGATGTCCCTGCAGTCCGTCCTGGTGGTGCTCCTGCCCATCGGCGAGGGCGGCCCCTTCGCCCGCAGCGGGGACGCACTCGTGGGCGGCGCGCTGGCGCTCGTGGTCACGTTCCTCTCCCCGCAGGACGCGCGCCGCGGCACCGTGCATCAGCTCCAGGGGCTCTTCGACGCCGTGGCCACGGTGCTGCGCGACCTCTCGAGGAGCCTGCGGGAGGAGGACTCCCGGGCGGCGTGGATGGCGCTCGTGGCATGCCGCGGCACGCACTCCACCCTGGAGGAGGTCCGCAAGGAGCTGAAGGTGGCCGAGGAGCAGGCCACCTTCAATCCCCTGCAGCGCGCCTCCCGCTCGTTCGTGGAGGACGTCTCCAACGCCGCGGACCGCTCCGACCTCGCGGTGCGCTCCCTGCGGATCGTCGCGCGGCGCGTGGTGACCGCGCTGGACTCGGGCTCGTTCGACGACGAGCACCGCGAGCGGCTGGCGGCGTGGTTCGACGAGGCGGCGGACGCCGTCGACGTGCTGCACCGCTCCCTCGTGGAGCCGCAGGAAGAGGGCCGCCATCGCTCTCTCTCGGGCGCCCGGGACGCGCTCGGTGCCGCGGCCGCCCGCCTCGACCCGGCGCAGCTCGGCGGGGGCTCGATCCACGGCGAGGCCCTCGTGATGCTGCTGCGCCCGATGATGGTGGACCTCATCGAGGCCACGGGGGCGTCGCACCAGGCGGCCGTGGGGTACCTGCCCCGGGTCTGAGCGCCGGCGGGGCCAAGCGCGTCCGGGGGCCGTCCTAGAGTGATCGGCATGGCCACGAAGACCCCCGCCAAGCGCGCCCCCGGATACCGCTGCACCGAGTGCGGCTGGACCAGCGTGACGTGGGTGGGCCGCTGCGGGGAGTGCCAGGCGTGGGGCACGGTCGAGGAGGCCGGGGGCGCCTCGACGACGGGCCGCACCCGCGCGTCCACGGTCGCCTCCCCCGCCCCGCGGATCGCAGAGGTGGACGCCTCCGCGGCGTCGTTCCGCTCCACCGGGGTGCGCGAACTGGACCGCGTGCTCGGCGGCGGGCTCGTGCCGGGTGCGGTGATCCTCCTGGCCGGCGAGCCGGGGATCGGCAAGTCCACACTCCTGCTGGACGTGGCGGCGCAGACGGCCCGGGGTGCGGACGCGGGCGGCGAGGGGGGCGGTGCGGCCGAGCCCCGCACCGTGCTGTACCTGACGGGCGAGGAGTCCGCGGCGCAGGTGCGCATGCGGGGAGACCGGATCGGGGCCCTCGCCGAGACCCTGCACCTCGCCGCGGAGACCGACCTCGGCCGCGCGCTCGGGCAGATCGAGCGGATCAGGCCCTCCCTCGTGATCGTGGACTCGGTGCAGACCCTGCAGTCCGCGGAGGTGGACGGCGTGGCCGGCGGCGTCACCCAGGTGCGGGAGGTGGCCGGGAGCCTCATCCGCACGGCCAAGGAGGAGGGCATCACCACCATCCTCGTGGGGCATGTGACCAAGGACGGCACGATCGCCGGGCCCCGCCTCCTGGAGCACCTCGTGGACGTGGTGTGCCAGTTCGAGGGGGACCGCCACTCGCGGCTGCGGCTGGTGCGCGCCGTGAAGAACCGCTTCGGCCCCACGGACGAGGTGGGCTGCTTCGACCTGCGCGAGGACGGGATCGAGTCCCTCGACGACCCCTCGGGCCTCTTCCTCTCGGGCGTCTCTGACCCTGTGGAGGGCACGTGCGTCACGGTCACCCTCGAGGGGAGGCGCCCGCTCGTGGCCGAGGTGCAGTCCCTCCTCACCCCCTCGGCCGGCGGGAGCCCCCGGCGCACCGTGTCCGGCGTGGACGCCGCACGCGTGAACATGCTCCTGGCCGTGCTGCAGCGCCGGGCCCGCTTCGCCCTCGCCCAGGACGACTGCTACGTGGCGACCGTGGGCGGCGTGCGCCTCTCCGAGCCGGCCTCGGACCTCGCGGTGGCCGTGGCCGTGGCCTCGGCCAAGCTGGGAGCACCCGTGCCCCAGGGGATGATCGCCGTCGGCGAGCTCGGCCTCGCCGGCGAGGTCCGTCCCGTGCCCGGCGTGGGCCGGCGCGTGCGCGAGGCCGCCCGCCTCGGCTTCACCCGCGCGCTCGTGCCCCGCTCACCCGAGCCGCTCGGGGAGATCCCCGCCGGGTTCACGGTGGCCGAGGTCAGCTCCCTCAGCGAGGCCCTCGGCACCATCCCCTCGTGGACGGGCGGGGCCCCCGCGCGGCAGGACTGAGCCGGACCGCGCGGCTCGGGACTCAGCGCGACGGCGTGGCGGTCGCCGAGGACGTGGCTCCCGCCGAGGACGCGGCCGGGCGCCCCGAGGCCGGCGGCGAAGGAGGACGCGGGGTCGGCGTCGGGCGCGCCGACGTCGTGGGCGAGCTCGCCGGAGCCCGGCCGGACGGGGAGGAGACCGTGCCGGAGGGTGCCGCGGACGGCGCCGGGAGCGGAGTGCTCGAGTCCGACGGGGAGGGCGAGGCCGAGGCGGAGGTGCTTGGCCGCACCTGGAACGAGACCGGTCGGGACGTCAGGTCGCCCAGCGCCACCGTGAGGAAGTGCTCCCCCGGGGCGGGGTCCGCGCCGGGCGTCCCGCAGGCCGACGGCGAGCGCCGCACGTCCCAGCGGTACACCGCCGACTGCTCCTCGTGGGGGTCGAGCAGCATGTCCTGATGCGTCGGCTCCTGCTGGCACACGCGCGTGCTGAAGACGTCCGCTCCTGCGGCGTCGCGCACCGTGAACTCCTGCTGGGCCGTGCCCACGTCCAGCTTGCAGGGCGTGGAGGAGAGGTTGGTGATGCCCAGGCGCAGCTGCGCCTCGTCGCCGGGGTGGTAGCGCCCCTCGTCCACCGCCGCCGCGAGCCGCAGGTCCGAGGGCTCGCAGGCGGTGGCGCTCGCGAGGGCCGGATCGGGCGTGGGGGACGCGCTCGCAGCGTCGGACGGCGGTGCCGAGCTCGCCTCCGTGGGCGAGGCGGCGGCGGAGCTGGACTCGGCCGGCGCGGACGACGACGGCGCCGGGCTCTGCGACGAGGATGCGGCGTCCGACGCGGCGGGCTCGCCGCCTCCCTCCCCGTAGCCGCGTCCGATCAGCGCGCCCACGGCCACCGCCGCCATCAGGAGGGTGAGCAGCAGGGCCGCCCCCACCAGGAGGCGCCGGCGGCGGTACACGGCGGCGGACGGCTTCGGTCGCGGGGCGTCGGAGGGGTGGGAGGGCATGCGTTCCAGGGTAGGCCGCGGCGCCGTCCTAGAGTGGACGCCATGCCCAGCCACACCCCGCAGACCGCGCCGGTCGCCGACCCGGCAGGGCTCCATGCGGCCGTGCTGGACTGGTTCGCGCAGCATGCCCGGGACCTGCCGTGGCGGGACCCGGACTGCCCGCCGTGGGGCGTGCTCGTCTCCGAGATCATGCTCCAGCAGACACCCGTGGTGCGCGTGCTCCCGCGGTGGCGGGCGTGGATGGAGCGCTGGCCCACGCCGGCAGACCTCGCCGCCGCCCCCACCGCGGACGTGCTCACCGCGTGGGACCGGCTCGGCTACCCGCGGCGGGCGCTGCGGCTGCAGGAGGCGGCGCGCGCCGTCGTCGAGCGCCACGGCGGCGGCGTGCCCGCGGACCCCGTCGCGCTCCGGGCCCTGCCCGGTGTGGGCGAGTACACGGCCGCGGCGGTCTCCAGCTTCGCGTTCGGCATCCCGGAGACCGTGGTGGACACCAACGTGCGGCGGGTGTTCGCCCGCGCGGTGGGCGGCACCGCCCTGCCGCCGAAGGCCCTGACCCGCGCCGAGATGCGCCTGGCAGGCGCCCTCATGCCCGCCGATCCCGACGACGCGAACCGGTGGAACGCCGCCGTCATGGAGCTGGGCGCCCTCGTGTGCACGGCCCGCTCGCCCGCATGTGAGCGCTGCCCGCTGCTGGAGCGGTGCGCGTGGGTGGCCGCCGGCTCGCCCGCGCCGCAGATCGCGCCGAAGGGGCAGGCGTGGGCGGGCACGGACCGCCAGGTGCGGGGCGCCGTGATGGCCGCCCTGCGCGCCGACGGGCGGCTCCCCCGGGACGCGGTGCGCGAGCGGGCCGCCGCCGTCGGACGCCTGGGCGCACACGCGCCCACGGACGAGCAGTGGGAGCGGTGCGTCGCCGGGCTCGTGCGGGACGGGCTCGCCGTGGCGGACGACGACGGCGCCCTCCGGTTCCCCTAGGGCGCCCGCCCGGGCCGAGACCCCTCAGAGCGCGCGGATCATGCGCGTGTTGCCGAGCGTGTTCGGCTTCACGCGGGCCAGGTCGAGGAACTCGGCCACGCCCTCGTCCGTGGAGCGCAGCAGCTCGGCGTACACCTCGGGGTCCACCGCGCTCTGGTCAGCCATGACCTCGAAGCCGTGCCGGCGGAAGAACTCCACCTCGAAGGTGAGGCAGAAGACCCGGGACACGCCGATCCCCCGCGCCCGCTCGAGGAGGGCGCCGAGCAGGCGGTGGCCCACGCCCGCGCCGCGGAAGCCGTCCGCGACCGCGAGGGTGCGCACCTCGGCCAGGTCCTGCCACATCACGTGCAGGGCCCCGAACCCGGCGAGGGCTCCCGCCTCGTCCTCGACCACCAGGAACTCCTGGATGGCCTCGTAGTACGCCACCGCCTCCTTCTGCAGGAGGACGCGCTCCTCGGCGAGGGGCTGCACCAGGGCCTGGATGGCGGGCACGTCCTGCGTGCGCGCGGGGCGCAGGGTCAGCTGGGGGTCGGCGGGCATGGGGTCCAGTCTAGGACGCACGTCGGCCCCCGCCCGGGAGTCCCGGGTGGAGGCCGACGCGGAGCGGAGGAGCTCAGGCGGGGGTGCCGCCGGACTGCTCCTCGGAGTCGTTCAGGAACTTCTCCTGGGCGCCGTCGACGCCCTTGTTCACCAGGCCCGCGTGCTCGCCGAGCTTGTCGGCGTGCTGCTCCTGGGCGCCGTCCACGGCGCTGTTGACCTTGTCGGAGTGCTGGTTGGCGAGGTCGCCGATCTTGTTCATGTCCATGGTGTTCTCCTTCGGGGATGAGCCCGACGGGCGAGTGCCCGTCAGTGATCTGTCGTGGCCGAGTCAGAGGTCGCCGTCGGTCTGCACGGTGGCGGCGCTCTGGCTCAGCACCTGCTCCTGCACGGCGTCGATCGTCGAATCGGTGTCGGAGTGCGGCGCGGACAGGCTGACCGCCGGATCGCGTCAGCGACCGTCGGTCAGGCCGTCCTTGATGCCCTGGGCGGCACCCTTGAGCTTGTCGCCCGCATCCTGCACGGCACCCTTGGCGTCGGCGGCGGTGGACTGCGTGGTGCCCTCGGCGCGCATCTCGTCGTCACCGGAGACCTTGCCGAGGCCCTCCTTGGCCTTGCCCGCCACCTTGTCCATCGAGTTCTGGATGTCAGCCATGTGTCTGCTCCTCCTGGTCATCCTGCCGGCCGGCCGCCTCATGCGACGCGCCCTGTGATCAGCCAGTCAACGGGGTGGCACAGAACGGGTCAAGAGGCCCCGACCGACTCTCCGGAAGCCCACAGGAAGGACCGCCGCGGTCCGAGGCGGCGCCGGCGGCCCCGTCCGAGCCCCCGCACGACGACGGCCGCCCCCCGCGCGTGCGAGGGCGGCCGTCGTCGTGGCGCCCGCGGACGGCGCCGGAGGACCGGGTCAGTCCGTGCCGGTGGAGCCGAGGCCGGCCTCGAGCGCGGCCAGCTCCTCGCCGTCGAGCGCGGCGCGGCCGCCGGTGAACTCGAAGGTCAGCTCGGCGGACTCCCCCTCGCCGGTCACCCCCACGTGGATCGTGGAGCCGGCCGGGATCTCGCCGAAGAGGATCTTCTCCGAGAGCTGGTCCTCCACCATCTGCTGGATGGTGCGGCGCAGCGGGCGGGCACCCATGGCCGGGTCGTAGCCTCGCTCGGCGAGCAGGTCCTTCGCCGCCTGGGAGAGCTCCACGGTGAGGCCCTTCTCATCCAGGCGCTTCTGCAGCCGGGCCACGAAGAGGTCCACGATCTGGACGATCTCCTCCTTCTTCAGCTGCGGGAAGACGATGACGTCGTCCACCCGGTTGAGGAACTCGGGGCGGAAGTGCTGGCGCAGCTCCTCGCGGACCTTGCCCTTCATCCGCTCGTAGCCGGTGGAGGTGTCCGCGCTGGACTGGAAGCCCGTCATGACGCCCTTGGAGATGTCCCGGGTGCCCAGGTTGGTGGTCATGATGATCACGGTGTTCTTGAAGTCCACCACGCGGCCCTGCGAGTCGGTCAGGCGGCCGTCCTCGAGGATCTGCAGCAGCGAGTTGAAGAGGTCGGCGTGGGCCTTCTCCACCTCGTCGAACAGCACCACGGAGAACGGACGGCGCCGCACCTTCTCGGTCAGCTGGCCGCCCTCCTCGTAGCCCACGTAGCCGGGAGGGGCGCCGAAGAGGCGCGAGACGGTGTGCTTCTCCTGGAACTCGGACATGTCCAGGGTGATGAGCGCGTCCTCGTCCCCGAAGAGGAACTCGGCGAGGGACTTGGCCAGCTCCGTCTTGCCCACGCCCGTGGGACCGGCGAAGATGAACGACCCCGAGGGGCGGTTCGGGTCCTTCAGGCCGGCGCGGGTGCGGCGGATCGCGCGGGACAGGGACTTGATGGCCTCGTCCTGGCCGATGACGCGCTGGTGGAGCTCGGCCTCCATGTTCTTGAGGCGGTCGGTCTCCTCCTCGGTCAGCTTGAACACGGGGATGCCGGTGGACTTGGAGAGCACCTCGGCGATGAGGTCCTCGTCCACCGTGGCGACGTCGGCGTCGGCGCCGGTGCGCCACGCCTCCTCCTTCTGCCTCCGCTCGTCCTCGAGCTGCTGCTCCTGGTCCCGCAGGCGGGCCGCGCCCTCGAAGTCCTGGCCGTCGATGGCGGCCTCCTTCTGGGTGCGCACCTCCGCGATCCGGGACTCGTAGGCCTTGATCTCCGGCGGCACGGTCATGCGGCGGATGCGCAGGCGCGCGCCGGCCTCGTCGATCAGGTCGATCGCCTTGTCCGGCAGATGGCGGTCCGAGACGTAGCGGTCCGCGAGGGTGGCGGCGGCCGAGAGCGCGCCGTCGGTGATCGAGACCTTGTGGTGCGCCTCGTAGCGGTCCCGCAGTCCGCGCAGGATCTCGGTGGCGTCCGCGACGGACGGCTCGGGGACCTGGATGGGCTGGAAGCGGCGCTCGAGCGCGGCGTCCTTCTCGATGTGCTTGCGGTACTCGTCCAGCGTGGTGGCGCCGACGGTCTGCAGCTCGCCGCGGGCCAGCATCGGCTTGAGGATGCTGGCGGCGTCGATCGCGCCCTCCGCGGCGCCCGCGCCGACGAGGGTGTGGATCTCGTCGATGAACAGGATGATGTCGCCGCGGGTGCGGATCTCCTTGAGCACCTTCTTGAGGCGCTCCTCGAAGTCGCCGCGGTAGCGGGAACCCGCCACGAGGGAGCCGAGGTCCAGCGAGTAGAGCTGCTTGTCCTTGAGGGTCTCCGGGACGTCGCCGCGCTCGATCGCCTGGGCCAGGCCCTCGACGACGGCGGTCTTGCCGACGCCGGGCTCGCCGATCAGCACCGGGTTGTTCTTGGTGCGGCGGGAGAGCACCTGCATGACCCGCTCCATCTCGCCGGCGCGGCCGATCACCGGGTCCAGCTTGCCGTCGTGCGCGGCGGCGGTGAGGTTGCGGCCGAACTGGTCCAGCACGACGGAGCCGGCGTTCTGGCCGGCGTCGCTGCCCGCGCCCACGCCGGCGCCCGCGGTCTCCTTGCCGCCCTGGGCGCCGCCCTGGTAGCCGGAGAGGAGCTGGATGACGGTCTGGCGCACGCGGTTGAGGTCTGCGCCGAGCTTCACGAGGACCTGGGCGGCGACGCCCTCGCCCTCGCGGATCAGGCCGAGCAGGATGTGCTCCGTGCCGATGTAGTTGTGGCCCAGCTGCAGGGCCTCGCGCAGCGACAGCTCGAGCACCTTCTTGGCGCGCGGGGTGAAGGGGATGTGGCCGGGCGGGTTCTGCTGCCCCTGGCCGATGTCCTCCTGGACCTTCTCGCGGACGGCGCCCAGGGAGATGTCCATGGACTCCAGCGCCTTGGCGGCGACGCCCTCACCCTCGTGGATGAGCCCGAGCAGGATGTGCTCGGTGCCGATGTAGCTGTGGTTCAGCATGCGCGCCTCTTCCTGGGCGAGCACCACGACGCGCCGGGCGCGGTCGGTGAATCTCTCGAACATGGGGCACACTCCTCGTCTGGTCGAGCACGACACTACGCACCGCGGGAACGCCGACGGGCGGCTGTTCGCCCCTGGGAGAAGCGAGACGGCCGCCCGTCGTCGTCGGGTCCGGCGCCGCGTGCGCGGGGCCGGGTCGCGGTTCACCGCGGGATGCGGATCACTTGCGCTTCGAGTTGCGGTAGGCCTCCACGACGTCGCGGTGGAGGCGACCGCGGCTGGAGACCTCGTAGCCGTTGTCCGCAGCCCACTTGCGGATCTCCGCGGCCTCGACCTTGGGCGACGGCGGGGCCACCGCCCGGCCCTTCTTCATATAGGGCTTCAGGAAGTCGCGCAGCTCGCGAGCGTGCTCCTCCGAGAGGTCCACCTCGTAGTTGCGCCCGTCCAGGGCGAAGTTCACGGTCTCCACTGCGGCCGAACCATCGAGATCATCCACGAGAACTACTTCTACCTTCTGTGCCATTGCCGATTCCCACTTCCTGATCGCTTGCTCTCGTGCATCCGACACCGGATTCAGCCATCCGCCGGAATGTTCCGCCGACGATGGGGACACGCCTCCGGGCACGCGAGATGGCAATAACAATAGCCCAAGCCGACGGGTCGGCCTCGCCCATTGTCCGGATTCATGGCGGACGCCCAGGGAGTGGGATTCTCGGGCAGTAAATGCCGATGCGCGGTGGTGGGAGCCACGGCCGGCGCCGCGCTCAGCGCGGCGGGTCGGAGCGCCGGCGGGCGGCCCACTCGGCGGCCTCCTGCTCCTCGCGCGCCGCACGGGCGTCACGTCCGGTCACGCGCCGGGTCATGGTCTCGCGCTCCGCGGAGTCGGCCCGCAGGAGCGAGCGCATGACGAGCCAGAAGATGAGCGCGAGCCCCACCGACGGGGCGAGGACCGAGAAATACTCCCAGAAGACCTCCACGGGTCAGGCCTCCGGCTTCAGCAGCGGGAAGAGGATGGTCTCCCGGATTCCCGCGTCCGTGAAGAGCATCACCAGGCGGTCGATTCCCAGACCGATTCCGCCCATCGGCGGAGCGCCGTATTCGAGGGCCCGGAGGAAGTCCTCGTCCAGCTGCATGGCCTCGTCGTCGCCGGCGGCGGCCTTGAGGGACTGCGCGGTGAGGCGCTCCCGCTGGACCACGGGGTCGATCAGCTCGGAGAACGCGGTGCCGCGCTCCATGCCGCCGATGATCAGGTCCCACGCCTCGATCACACGGTCGTCGTCCCGGTGGGGCCGGGCCAGCGGCTGGGCTGCCGGCGGATAGTCGTACACGAACGTGGGGTTCATCAGGGTGGGCTCCACGATCTCGCCGAAGAGCTCGATCACCAGCTTCTGGGCGTCCCACTTCGGGTCCACCTTGACCGCGTGCTCCGCGGCGATCGCGCGCAGGGTCTCGGCGTCGGTCTCCGGGGTGACCTCCCGGCCCACGGCCTCGGACAGGCCCGGGTACACGGAGACCCACGCCCACTCGCCGTCGAGGTCGATGACGCCCTTGGCGGTCTCGAGGCGCCGACCGGCGCCCACGGCGTCCGCGGCGTTGAGGATGATCTCCTGCATGCGCTCGGCCATCACGTGCATGTCCGCCCACGCCTCATAGGACTCGAGGGTGGTGAACTCAGGGGAGTGCGTGGAGTCCACGCCCTCGTTGCGGAACACCCGGCCGATCTCGTAGACGCGCTCGATCCCGCCGACCACGGCGCGCTTGAGGTAGAGCTCGGTGGCGATGCGCAGCGTCATCGGCTGGTCGAACGCGTTGAGGTGCGTCTCGAACGGGCGGGCCTGGGCACCGCCGTGGACGAGCTGGAGCATGGGGGTCTCCACCTCCACGTAGCCGTGGCCCTCGAGCGTGCGGCGCACGGCGGCCGTGACCTTGGCGCGCCGGTAGACCATCTCGCGGGCCTCGTCGCGCACGATCAGGTCCGCGTAGCGCTGGCGCACGCGGGTCTCCTCGTTGAGGTCGGCGTGCAGCACGGGCAGCGGACGCAGCGCCTTCGAGGCCATCTCCCATGCGGTGGCCTGGATGGACAGCTCGCCGCGGCGCGAGACGATCACGCGCCCGGTGACGGAGAGGAAGTCGCCGAGGTCCACGGCCTTCTTCCACTCGGCCAGGGACTCCTCGCCCACCTCGGCCAGGGACACCATGACCTGCAGGCGCACGGCCGCGCCGGTCTCCCCGGTCTCCTGCAGCGTGGCGAAGCACAGCTTGCCCGTGTTGCGCAGGAACACCACGCGGCCGGTGACGGAGACCTCGGGTCCCTCCTCCCACCCGGCCTCGTGCTTGCCGTCGAACTCGGCCCGGACGGCGGCGAGGGAGTGCGTGCGGGGAACCTGGACCGGGTAGGCCTCGCGGCCCGCGGCCAGCAGCTGCTCGCGCTTGGCGGCGCGGACGGCCTGCTGGTCGTGGTGGTCGACGGCGGCGGGCTGCGAGGGCATGGAGTTCTGGGAGGTCACAGTCGTCCAGTCTACTGTCGCTCAGCGGCGCGCCTCCGGGTTCACGAGCGCCGGGATCTCACCGCCCGTGGCCATGCCGATGGCGTTGCGCGCGGTCAGCTCCGCCATCGCGGCGCGCGTGCCCCGCGTGGCGGACCCCAGGTGGGGCAGGAGCATGACGTTGCTCAGGTCCGCGAGGCCCTCGGCCATGGCCGGCTCCTCCTCGTACACGTCGAACCCGGCGCCGAAGAGCCGGCCCTCGCGCAGGGCCGCCACGAGCGCCGCCTCGTCCACCACGGGGCCGCGGGCGGTGTTGATCAGCACCGCGTCGTCCTTCATCCGCCGCAGCACGTCCGCGTCCACGAGGTGCCGGGTGTCCTCGGTCAGGGGGACGTGCAGGGAGAGGTAGTCGGAGCGCTCCACGAGCTCCTCCCAGCGGACCTGCTCCACCTTCCCGGCGAACTCCCCGAGCTCGGCGAAGGCGACCTCGCGATGGGCCGGGGGGCGCGGCGCGAAGACCACGTCCATGCCGAGGGCCAGGCCGCGGCGCGCGACGGCGCGGCCGATCCGGCCGAAGCCGGCCAGGCCGAGGGTCGCTCCGGCCACGTCCTTGCCCACGAGCAGGTCGGCACGCCAGCCCTCGAACCGGCCGCCGCGCATCATGGCCTCACCCTCCACGGCGCGGCGGGCCACGCCCAGGAGCAGGAGCAGGGCGATGTCCGCCGTCGCCTCGGTGAGCACATCCGGGGTGTTCCCGACGGCGATCCCCGCCTCGGTGGCGGCGGCGACGTCGATGTTGTTGTGCCCGACGGCGTAGTTGGCGATGCCCTTGACCTTCGCGTCGGCGAGCACCTCCGCCGTGAACTTCTGGTCGAGCGCGGCCACGACCACGTCGTAGTCCCCGGAGGCGCACAGCCGGGCGAGGGCCTCGTCCCCGCCGACGTCGGCGCCGTCCACCACCTCGCCGACGTCGCGGAGCATGCCCAGTCCGGGCTCGGGCAGGGCGGTCATCATCAGGAAGCGGGGGCTCATGGGGTGCTCACTCTCGACTCGGGGGACGTGACCAGGCTAACCGCGCGAGGAGGCCCGCGCCCGGCACCCGGTCTCTATAGTTGACACAAGTCAATCATTGTCATCGGTCAACCATCGAAGGATCCCATGACCTCCACCTCCGTCTCGTCCCCCGAGGCCGCGCCGACCACGGGTGGCCCCTCCCTGGGCCAGGCCGCGGCCGACGCCGCCCGGCACCGCGTCGTCCTGCGGGCCCTCACCGGCCTGCTCCTCGGCATGTTCGTCTCCATGATCGCCAACACGGTGGTCTCCACGTCGATGCCGGTGATCATCAGCGACATCGGCGGCGACCAGAACGCCTACACGTGGGTGATCACCTCGGCCCTGCTGGCCACCGCGATCGCCACCCCCATCTGGGGCAAGCTCGCCGACCTCGTGAACCGCAAGGTCCTCTTCCAGCTCGCCCTCGTCATCTTCGTCGCCGCCTCCGCGGCGGCGGGCTTCACCACCGACCCCGCGTTCCTGATCGCCTGCCGCGTGGTCCAGGGCCTGGGCGGCGGCGGCCTGGCCGCCCTCAGCCAGGTCATCATGGCGGACATCATCAGCCCGCGTGAGCGCGGCAAGTACATGGGCCTGTTCGGCGCGGTGATGGCCGTGGCCACCGTCGGCGGCCCGCTCGCCGGCGGCCTCATCACCGATGCGTGGGGCTGGCGCTGGAACTTCTTCGTGGCCGTGCCCTTCGCCGTCCTCGCGCTCGTCATGGTCCAGCGCACCCTGCACCTGCCGCCCCGCGAGCGGCGCACGGTCTCGATCGACTACCTGGGCATCGTGTTCCTCTCCGTCGCCACCGCGCTGCTGCTGATCTGGGTCACCAACGCGGGCCACCAGTTCGAATGGGCGAGCGCCACCACCGCGTGGATGCTGGCCGGCGCCGCCGTCGCCACGGCCCTGTTCGTGGCGACAGAGCTGAAGGTGTCCGAGCCGCTCATCCCGCTCACGCTCTTCCGCGACCGCACCTTCACCCTCGCGACGGTCGCCTCGATCGCCACGGGCCTCGCCATGTTCGGGGCCTCGGTCTACCTGGCGCAGTACATGCAGCTGGCCCGCGGCGCCACCCCCACGCAGGCCGGCCTCATGACAATCCCCATGATCGCGGGCCTGCTGGTCTCCTCGACCGTCATCGGCGGCCTCATCACCCGCACCGGCGTGTGGAAGCGCTGGCTCATCGTCGGCGCGGTCCTGCTCATCGCCGGCACCGCGCTGCTGGGCACGCTCCACTACGACACCCCGTTCTGGCTGGTGTCGGTCTACATGTTCCTGCTCGGCGCCGGCGTCGGCATGACGATGCAGAACCTGGTGCTCGTCGTGCAGAACACCACCGACCCCCGCCAGATGGGCGTCGCCAGCTCCGGCGTCACCTTCTTCCGCTCCCTGGGCGGCAGCATCGGCGTCGCCGTCATGGGCGCCGTGGTGGCCAACGTCGTGCCCACGCAGCTCGACGAGCGCCGCGCGGACATCGGCGCGGCCCTGCAGGGCCTCGGTCCGGCGGGCGCCGAGTGGGCCCAGCGCCTGCAGTCCGGCGGCCTGCCGCGCGTTGCGGAGATGCCGGACGCGCTGCGCGTCATCGTCGAGGACATCTACGCCACCGGCATCTCCCAGGCCTTCCTCGTGGGCGTGCCGCTCGCGGTGGTGGCGCTGGCCGCGATCCTGTTCCTCCCCGACATCCCGCTGGGCCGCATGACGACGACGGAGCGCCTCGACGCCTCCCGCGCCGACCTGGCCACCGTCAGCACCGCCACGGGCATGCAGGATCTCCCCGCCACCGGCGGCATCCCCGTGGTGCCCGCGGCGCCCGCCACGACGCCGTCCGCCGCGGCCCCGGAGCGGGGCGTCACCGCTGCGGCACCGACCGCACGTCGACACGCGGCGAGGAGCTCCCGGCGCCCCGCCGCCTCCGCGCGCCGGGTGTGGCAGACGGCCGGCGGCGCGATCGCCGCGGCGGTCCTGACCGGCCTCGGCATGGCCGCGGCCGGGCGGGTCCGCCGTGGCTGAGCCCCACGCGCCCGCCGTCCAGGGGCCCGAGGGCTTCGAGGACGCCGTCCAGGAGCTGGAGGGGGCGTTCACCCACCTCGTCCGGCAGCACCGCAGGATCCTGGCCCGACAGGCCGAGGCCCTCAGCCCCGGCATGTCGCCGGGGGCGATGAAGGCGTTCGCGGCCATCTGCCACACGGGTCCGCTGACGCCGTCGGCGCTGGCCGAGCACATGCTCCTGGACCGCGCACAGGTCTCTCGCCTGACGCGAGAGCTGGAGGCGGACGGGCTCGTGCGGCGCGAACCGGATCCGCAGGACCGGCGATCGGCCCTGCTGAGCGCCACGGACGAGGGACGCGCCCGCCTCGACGAGGTCCGCGGCGGGCCGGCCGGGGGCGGGATCCGGCAGGACCTGCGGCGGTGGGACCTCGAGGAGATCCACACCCTCACCTCCCTGCTCCTGCGCTTCGTGGACGAGCGCGAGACCCGCTGAACGGCGCGGCGCCCCCCGCCCCCCGAGCAGGGGGGCGGGGGGCGCCGTCATGAGCGGGCGGCCCCGACGCGCGGGGCCGGGCCTCACCAGATGAGGACGCGGTCCTCCGGGTCCAGCCACATGGGATCGCCCTCCCGCGTGCCGAAGGCCGCGTGGAACGCGTCGATGTTCCGGGCCACCTGGTTGCAGCGGAACTCGTTGGGCGAATGCGGGTCCGAGGCGATGCGGGTGACCATGGTCTCCGGTCGGGTGAGCTGGCGCCACACGGCGGCCCACGCCGCGAAGAACTCCCGGTCGCCCGCCGCGGCGTCCAGGGAGGCGCCGTCCCGTTCATCGCGCCAGATCTCCAGCGCCCGGTGGGCGATGCCCAGCCCGCCGAGGTCGCCGATGTTCTCCCCGAGGGTGAACTCGCCGTTCACGGAGCGGTCCGGCGCCTCAGCCGGGCTGAGGGCGCTGTACTGCTGCACGAGCCGGGCCGTGAGATCCGCGAAGGCCTCGCGGTCCTCGGGCGTCCACCAGTCGTGCAGGCGCCCGGCGCCGTCGTACTGCGATCCCTGATCGTCGAAGCCGTGGCCGATCTCGTGCCCGATCACGGCGCCGATCGCGCCGAGATTGGCGGCCATCGAGCGCTCGGGGTCGAAGAACGGGGGCTGCAGGATGGCGGCCGGGAAGACGATCGCGTTCTCGAGAGGCGAGTAGTACGCGTTCACGGTCTGCGGGGTCATGTGCCACTCGCGGGGATCGGGCCCCTCCTCGATCTTGGCGAGGTCGTGCTCCCAGCCGAAGGCGGCCAGGGCGCGGCTGTTGCCCACCAGGTCCCCCGCGTCGACCTCGAGGGCGGAGTAGTCCACCCACGTCTCCGGGAAGCCCACCATGGGCCGGAACATCGCGAGCTTCTCGAGGGCCCGCTGGCGGGTCTCCTCCCCCATCCACTCCAGCCCGGAGATGGAGCGACGGTACGCCTCCATCAGCAGCTCCACGAGCTCGTCCATGGCCTCGCGGTGGCCGGCGGGGAAGTGACGCGCCACGTAGAGGCGGCCCACGTCGTCGCCGACACCCCCGTTGACGAAGGCCACGGCGCGCTTCCAGCGGGGGCGGACCTCCTCGCTGCCCGCCAGCCGCCGGCCGTAGAAGGCGAAGCTCTCCTGCACGAACGGGTCCGGCAGGACGGCCGCGAAGGATCGCAGCACCTGCAGCTCCAGCCAGTGCTTCCAGTCCTCCAGGTCCGCGGCGTCCTCGCCCGCCAGGAGGCCCTGGACGCCGGAGAGGAAGTCCGGCTGCCACACCACCACCTCGTCCGCGCGGGCACCGTGGGCGCCCACGCCCTCGAGCCACGCGGCGCCGAGCGGGAAGAGCTCCAGGAGCTGCTCGCGGGTCATGAGGTTGTAGCGGGCCACCGCGTCCCGGCTGCGCACCACGTCCCAGTGCAGGGCGGCGATGCGCGCCTCGAGGGCCACCACGCGCTCGCCCACGGCCACCGCCTCGGCCTCGTCGCCGCCGATGCCCGCGAGCGCGAACAGGGTGCCGACGTGCGCCGTGTACTGGGCGAGGATCTCCGCGTAGGCCTCCTCACGGTAGTAGGACTCGTCCGGCAGGCCGAGCCCACCCTGCAGCAGGTGCAGGAGCATGCGCTCTGGCGCGCCCGCGTCGTTCAGGGCGCCGGTGTTCACGAGCCCGGAGACGCCCTGACGCTGCAGCAGGCCGGAGAGGGTGAGGAGCTCCTCCGCGGTGGAGACCGTCTCGATGGCGGCCAGGTCTCCCACGATCGGCTCGAGGCCCCGCGCCTCCACGGTCTCCTCGTCCATGAACGAGGCGTAGATCGCCGCGATCCGGCGCTTGCGGGGGGCGTCCTCCTCGGAACCGGACGAGGTGGGGCCATCCGCCCCCGTCTCCCGCACGGCGTCCTCGCACAGATGGCGCACCGCGAGCTCGGCGGCCTCGCGCAGCTCCAGGAACGCGCCGAACGCGCCCTGGTCGGCGGGGATCTGGTGGGTGGCCAGCCACTCCCCGTTCACATGGCGGTAGAGGTCCTCGCGCGGCGAGGGGGCGGTGGCGGGGTCTGCGGTCACGGCGGCGTCTCCTGGGTCCAGAACGAGCAGCGGCCCGGGCGGGCGGCTGGCGGATCTGCTCCGCACTCTAGCCGCCGGCCCGGGCCGCGCGTCGGGGAAGGGAGTCTCAGCCGGCCTCGGCGGCCAGCTTCGCGAGCGACTCCTCCATCTGCTCCTCGCTCACTAGGGGGAACAGGTTCTTGGCGAGCAGCTCCGGATCCGTGACGTCGCTCCAGTCGTACGTCAGGGTCACGTCGGTGCTCCCCGAGCCGTTGTCCTGCAGGGAGTACACCCACTCCCAGCCCTTGGGCTCCGTGCCGGCGGGGGCGGTCTTCCAGCCCACGAGCTTGTTCTGGTCGTAGGCCACCACGTGGTTGTCGGTCTGGTAGTCCCCGCCCATGTGCTCGGCGTGCATGTTCATGGTGAACACGTCGCCCACCTTCTGGATGCGCTGGGACTTGTCATCCGCGCGCACCATGCCGGAGCCGTCGAACGTCGAGTGGTTCGACGGCAGCGTCAGCACGTCGAAGATGTCCTTGGCGGAGGCGTCGATGGTGCGGGTGACGGTGATCTGCTTCTCGCCCTGGGGCGTCTCGTTCTTGTTCATGCCCTCACCGTAGGCGCTGACGCGGGGCGGGCGACAAGGCCTGCCCGCCCCGCGTCAGTTCCCCGCCCCCCGTCAGTTCCCCGCGGACGGCCCGGCGGGCGGCACGTTCCGGCCGGCCCGGTAGGCCGACACGCTGGCCTCGCCCGCGAGGTGGAAGCGCCACGGGAAGCGCACGGACCCGCCCTCCCCGGACACCCCGACGCGCGGACCGCGCCGCACCTCGGCGCGGCTCTGCCCCGGCGGCGGGGGCGCGAGGAGGAAGCGGGCCGGACGCACGGCGTCGGCGGGCGCGCCCGGGGCCGCGATCGTCTGGTCTGCGGCCGGTCCCTCGGAGAGGGAGACCGAGTCGGCGGGCGGGGCGTCGTCGACAAGCTCCACGGGCGCGTGGCCCATCGCGAGCGTGATGCCCAGCCCCTGGCCCAGGTTGCCGGGGCCGGAGAGGAGCTTCACGGCGGTGTCCCGGCCGCGGCGTCCGACGGCGAGCCCCCGCCCGTCCACGACCTCCCCGGCACGCAGCAGGACGCCGCCTGCCTGGTCCGCGGGGTGGCCCACCAAGTTCAGGCACTTGTGGATGCCGTAGTTCAGGTACACGTAGGTGTGACGCACGGGCCCGAACAGCGCCGCGTTGCGCTCGGTGCGCCCGCGGAACGAGTGGGCGCCCGGGTCGACGCCGGCATCCCCGTAGGCCTCCGTCTCCGTGAGGCGCACGGTCACCGCGCCGTCCGCTGCGGCCACGGTGAGGCGGCAGCCGAGCAGGCCCTCGGCCAGCGCGGTGGGGTGGGCCTCGAACAGGGCGGACAGCTCGGCGCGGTTCATGCGGCCGGCGAGGCGCCCGGGGCGGACAGCACCATGTTGTCGATCAGGCGCACGGGGCCCACCTGCGCGGCCACGAGCGCGAGGGCGTCCCGGCGCAGCGGCTGGCACAGCAGCTCCGCACCGAGCTCCTCGAGGGTCCCCCGGTCCACCACCACGAGGTGGTCGAGGGTGACTCCGGGCTCGTCCCGGACTATCTGGCGCGCCGCCTCCACGTCGATCACCGTCTCCTCGTCCGCAGCCTCCGCGAGGGAGCGCAGCGCCCGGCTGAGCACGAGGGCGGAGACGCGCTCCTCGTCCGAGAGGCGGGCGTTGCGGCTCGAGAGCGCCAGCCCCTCCGCGGAGCGGACGATCGGGACGGCCCGCACCTCCACGGGGACGTCGAGGTCGTGGGCGAGACGCCGCAGCACGGCGACCTGCTGGGCGTCCTTCTGGCCGAAGTAGCTGCGCAGCACGCCGCCACGCGGCGGGCGGGCGAGGTTCCAGAGCGTGGCCACCACGGTGCACACGCCGTCGAAGTGCCCCGGGCGGGACGCGCCCTCGAGGACGGTCCCCATCCGGCCCGCCGTCACCCGGACGAGGGGGGCGTCCGGGAAGCCGGGGTACATCTCCGCCGTGCTGGGAGCGAAGACCACGTCCGCTCCAGCCTCGGCGAGCAGCTCCAGGTCCGCCTCGAGCGTGCGGGGGTAGTGCTCCAGGTCCGCCGGGTCCCCGAACTGCAGGGGGTTCACGAAGATGCTGACGGCGACCACGTCGTTCTCGGCGCGGGCGCGGCGCACGAGGGTGGCGTGCCCGTCGTGGAGGGCGCCCATCGTGGGCACCAGACCCACGGTCGCCGCGGCGGCTCCGGCGTCCTCGGCGCGATCGACGGCGGCGGCCAGCCCGGCGCGGAAGGCGTGCTTCGTCGTCGTGAGCGCGGAGGCGCCGGACGGTGCAGAGGCGGGCTGCGCGGAGGCGGTCGGTGCGGAGGGGCGAGACGCGGCGTTCACGCAGGCGAGTCTAGGCGCGAGCGGCGGGGCTGGAGGCCGGACAGCCCGCCCGCCCGGCGCGGACGCGCAGAGGCCCCCGCCGACATGTGGTCGGCGGAGGCCTCTGCGCGGGGTGGTGTGGAACGCGACTCAGGCGTTCTTGGCGGTCCCCTTGACCTGCTGGGCAGCGTCGGCGGACTCCGCCTTCAGGCCCTGGGCCTTGTCGGCGCCCTCGGCCTTCACGTGGTCGGCGGCGTCGGCGGCGGCATCCTTGACGGACTGCGCGGCGTCCTGGGCCAGGGGCTTGAGGTCCTCGCCCATCTCCTGCGCGACGTGCTTGGCCTGGTCCACCAGCGGGGCGGCCTGGTCCTTCACGCGCTCGGCGGCGCGCTGCTCGACCTCGGAGGCCGGGATGAGCGCGCTGACCAGCATGCCGGCGCCGAAGGCGATCAGGCCGGCGGCGAGGGGGTTGCCGGCGGTGCGGCCGCGCACCTGGGCCGGAGCCTGGCGGACGGCGTGCTGGGCGTCGTCTGCCCAGTCACGGGCCTGATCCGCCACGTCGTGGGCAGTGCCACGAGCCTGGTCGGCCACATCATGGGCGGTGCTGCGCGCGTCCGCGGCCGCGTAGCGGGCTCGGTCCGTGGCAGACGGGGAGGTGTGGTGGTCGGGCGTGCCCATGATGTTCTCCTTGACGGACTGCAGGCCGTCCTTCACTCCGTGCTTCACGCGCTCGGTCTGGCGGCTCACGGCCTTGGTGGGGCTGACCTTCTCGGCCAGCGCGTCGACGTCCTGGCCCAGCTCGTAGCGGGTGCGCTCGATCTCGGCGCGGATCTCATCGGGGTTGTTGCTCGTGGTCATCGCGTCTCCTTCGCGGGGTTCAGGGTCTCGGGGATCTCCTGAAGCGTCTGCTGGGTCTGGGGAAGACCCTTGATCTTGTCGAGGTGCTTCTTGCCCATGGAGGCCAGCACAGCGGCGGCGATGCCCCACAGGACGGCCACGATCAGCGCCGCCCAGCCGAGGGGCATGAGCGCGCCGAGCCCGTACATCAGGGCCATCGAGAGGAACATCAGCACGAAGAAGCCGGCGACGGCAGCGCCCGCCAGCATTCCGGCGCCCTTGCCCGCCTTCTTGGCCGAGTCGGTGGCCTCGGCCTTGGCGAGCGCGATCTCCTGGCTCACCAGCGTGGAGAGCTTCGCGGAGAACGAGGTGAACATCTCGCCGAGCGACTCGTGCTCGGCGCGGGCCTCCGCCTGCGTCGGCGCGGGGGTGTGGGCCCCGGCGATGTGTCCCGTGGTGGTGCTGCCGGCCGCGGGAGCGGGTCCGTGCGTCTCGTGGGCCGTGCTCATGCGCGGCCCCCGGGAAGGGTCTGGTCGAACGGATCCGTGGCGGAGACGGGCATCCCGGTCACCGGGTCGACCTGCGGCACGGGCATGGTGCCGCGGGGCAGGTCGGAGTCGCGGGGGGCGTCGTCGCCGGTGTGGGCCGGGATGCTGGAGGAGATGTGGTGGGGGGCGACATCGCCCTGCACGCCCGTGGGCTCCATCTCGCGACGGTGCTGGGGGGCACGGTCGTCGCGGCCCGAGGTCAGCTCGGGCTGCTCGGCGTCGCGCATGCCGCGGGTCAGGCGGCCGGCCACCACGCCGAGGCCCAGGGCGACGGCGAGGAAGGTGCCGGGCTTGCGGGCGGCGAAGCCGCGCACGTCCCGCAGGAGGTCCTGGGGCTGGGAGGTCTCGAGGCGCTGGGTCAGGGACTCGGCGCGGTCGGCGACGGCGGTGACGGCCTGGCGGACCATGTCCGACTCGGGCTGCTGGCCCGAGAGGACGCGGTGCAGGTCGTCCGTGACGGAGCGGGCCTGGGTGGCGAGGCGCTCGTGCTGGGTGCCGACCTGGCCGGTCACCTGCTCCTGCACGGTGCCCGCGAGGGACTTGACCTGCTGCACGGCGGCGTCCTTGACCTCGCCGGCCTCATGCTGAGCGGTCTGCGCCAGGTCCTGCGCGGCGCCCTTGGCGTCCCGCGCGACGTTCTTCGCCTGGCCCTTGGCCTCGGCGGCGGTCTCCTCGGCCCTGCGCTTGGCGGCCGAGTCCTCGCCCTGCGGCGCGTGGGCGCCGTTCTGGGCGTTGTGAGACGTGTTGTTCTTGTTCGCCATGACTTCCCTTCCTTTGTTCTGCTCACGTCGCGCCCGCCCATTGACGCGGATGCGACGACTTGCGGTCAGCCTAGGGGGTCCCGAAGGAAGCGGGAAGGGCTCCCCGACGCGGAATCATCCTCCGCTGACGGCGAGGGGCGGCACGCCGCGTCTGCCGCGCGCCGCCCCCTGGCCTGAAGGGAGTCAGCGCCCGCGGCGGATGCCGTGGCCCTTGCCCTGGCCCGGGTGCTCCTCCTTCTCGGCCATCTGGGCGTGAGCGGCGTGAGCCGGGGCCTGGGAGGAGGGAGCGGCAACGGGCGGGGCGGCCAGCGGGGCGCTCACGGCCACGGCGGCCGCGAGGGCCACGGCGCCGCGGGCGAGGTCATGCCGCCCGTTCCATCCGGCCAGGTGTGACCGGGGCAACGCGGGCCCCTCATCAGGAGGCAGGCATACACGCCGCTACGACATGGGGAAGCGGCGTGTGTGCCTGCCTCCGCGAGCGGCACAGGGGGCCGGGCGGGGAGGAGGGGATCCGGGAGGTCATGGGGTTCCTCCTTCTGCGCGGAGGGAGCGGACCCTCCCATTCCCCCTGCCCGCGTGACGCCGGCCCGGCCACCGGCCGCCCAGCGTGACGAATCCGGGACGCCGGCCCGGCCTCCGGCTGAGCAGGGTCAGCCCGCCGTCGGCCGCCCCAGCCCCAGCACATCGGGCACCGCCGGCGCGTCCTCGCCGCGCACGTGCTGCGCGAGGAAGCCGAGCACCACCTCGTACCAGACCTTCGCGTGCTGCGGCGCGAGGATCCAGTGGTTCTCCTGCGGGAAGTAGAGGAAGCGGTGAACGGTGGAGCCGTCCTCCGCCGCGGGCAGCCCGGACTTCGCGAGCAGCTCGGACCACAGGCGCAGCCCCTCCCCGATCGGCACGCGGTAGTCCTTGTCCCCGTGGATCACGAGCATCGGCGTGACGATGTCCCCCACGAACCGATGCGGCGAGTTCGCCTCCTGCATCTCCGGACTCATCTCGCGCGCCCAGTAGAAGGCGGCGTCCGTCGTCGGGCCGAAGCCGTCCAGCGCCCACAGCGACGCGTGGGTGACGATCGCCCGGAAGCGGTCCGTGTGCCCGGCGACCCAGTTGGTCATGTAGCCGCCGAAGGAGCCGCCCATCGCGGCGGTGCGGGTCGCGTCGATGTCCGCGCGCGCCTCGACGGCGTCCGTGATGGCCATGAGATCCGTGAACGGCTCGGCACCCCAGCGGCCCCAGCCGCGCTGGACGAACTCCTGGCCGTAGCCCGTGGAGAGCGCGGGGTCCGGCATGAGCACCGCGTAGCCCTGGGCCACCGCGATCCACGGCGTCCAGCGCCAGCTCCACGCGTTCCACGAGCCGAGCGGGCCGCCGTGGATCCACAGCAGCAGCGGGTGGCCGCCGTCGGGGGCCGCACCCTCGGGCAGGGCGAGCCAGCCGCGCACGCGCGCGCCGTCGTCGGCGGTGGCCTCGACGTCCTCGAGGCGGCCCGGGATCTCCGGGCGCTCCGCGGGGTTCCGCAGGCGCTCGGCCTCGCCCGTGACGAGGTCCAGGCGCGCCACCTCAGGCGGAAAGAGGTAGGAGGAGCGCACGCCGTACGCCGTGGTCCCGTCCGGGGAGAGCACGACGTCGGACCACGCCTCGTCCGCGTGGGTCACCTGGGTGACCTCGCCGGTGGCGACGTCGATGCGGAAGACCGGGCGGCGGCCGTCGGAGTCCGCGAGCGCGATGACGGCGGAGTCGTCCGGCAGCCACGCGACGACGTCGGCCCAGCGATCCCAGTCGTGGGCGAGCGGGGTGGTCTCGCCGGTGGCCGTGTCCAGGAGGAAGAGCTGGGGCGCCACGGCCGAGTCCGGCGTGGAGTCCGGGGTGCGGGTCAGGATCGCGCGGGTGCCGTCGTGGCTGACGGGCCCGACGTGGGCGTCCTCCCCGGGGACGTCGTGCAGGACGCGGTGTTCGCCGGTGGGGAGCTCAATCCGCACGACCCTGCCCTCGCGGACGTTGCCGCGCGCCTCAGCCGTGGCCACGACGGTGAGGAGGAACGAGCCGTCCGGGGCCACCTCGGCGCCGAGGCCGAAGGCATGGGAGCGGTCGACGCCGGTGAGGTGGCGCAGGTGGTGCGCGGCGTCGTCGGCGGGGGCGGCGCCGTCGTCGCTGGCGTCCGACTCCGGGACGCCCTGCGGGTCCGGGCCGTCCTCGAGGAGGAAGAGCTCGGGGCGGGCGGGGCCGAGGTCGTGGTCCCAGAAGCGCACGGGGTAGCCGGCGTGGAGGATCGCGTCGACGCCGGCGTCCTTGCGGGCCTGCACGAGGCGGGCGTGCTCGGCCTCGGTGCTCGCGCCGCTCAGGCGCTCCGCGGTGACGACGACGCGGTCGGCGTGCGCGGCGCACGTGACGGCGGAGACGCCGCCCGGGCGGTTGAGCACGACGCGGGCCTCGCCGCCGCGGGCAGGGAGGGCCCAGAGCGCGGCGGCCTTGTCGGCGTCGTCGACGGAGGGGTCCGGGCGCGTGGAGGTGAAGTAGAGGGTGCCGTCCGCGGCGAACGCGGCGCCGGACTCGCCCTCCCGGGAGCGGGTGAGGCGGTGGGCGGGGCGCTCGCCTGCGGGGTCGAGCTCCCACAGTGCGGTGGCGTAGCCGGTGCCCTTGCCGTTGAGGGTGGCGACGGTGGTGACGAGGCGCGTGCCGTCCGGGCTCAGGGTGAGGCCGGAGACGCGGGGCAGCGCGACGAACGCGGAGAGGTCGTGGAAGGGGGTGGGGGCTGAAGCGGGCGTGGGGGCGGCCGAGGTCGTGGGGGAGGCGGCCGGGGACGATGTGTCGGGCGAGGTCATGCCGTCCGTTCTATCCGGGCTGGTGTGACCGGGGCAACACGGGCCCCTCCCCGGGAGGCAGGCGCACACGCCGCTACGCCTTGGGGAAGCGGCGTGTGCGCCTGCCTCCGCGAAGGAGAGTGCCGACGTTCGGGCCGCTGCATCCCGTCCGTCGCGGCACGAACGCAGGGGTCAGCCGCGGCGGCGGTCCGGTGGCGGCCCGGTGGCCGGGCGGCCCGGTGGCCGGGTGGCGACCTGAGCGTCCCCCTCAGCCTTCACCGGGCGCCCCGCCTCAGTCCTCGGCGCGGGCCTTCGCGCGGATCTCCTGCAGCTGCGTGCCGAGCCAGTCGACGTACTCGCCCATCCAGCCCGTGGCGCCGTGGTTCCAGCTCTCGCCGACCACGGAGTGCGGGAAGATCACGGCGTCGGAGAGGTGGTCGCGCAGGCCGAGCTCGGAGCCCTCGTCGTCCTTCAGGGTCACCCACTGCATGCCGTGGCGGGCGCCGAGGTGCTCCCCCAGCAGCACCACGACGACGTCGAGGTGCACTCCCAGCTCGTCCGGGTCCACGTCCGCGGCGCCGGCCCGGGCCACGAGACGGTCGTAGTAGGCGCTCACGGCGTCCAGGTCCAGATGGTCCACGCCCTCCTGCGCGGCGAAGTCGCGGCGGGCACTGACCCACTCCTGCTCGGTCTCGGTCAGGGGGGACAGATCGGGCTGCTCGGTCATGGGATCCATCGTGCCAGGCGTTCGGGCGACGACGGCGCCGCCCGCTCGGGCATGGCCCCCCGCCTCGCCCTTTGGGACACTGGCCTCATGCGCATCATGACGGTCTGCCTGGGCAACATCAGCCGCTCCCCCGCCGCCGAGGCCGTGCTGCGGCGCCGGATCGCGGAGGCCGGTCTCGACGACGTCGAGGTCGCCTCCGCCGGCACCGCCGACGACCACGTGGGCGAACAGCCCCACGAGCTCACCCGGGAGGTCGGCGAGGAGCTCGGCTACGACTTCCCCACCGTCGGCGCCCAGTTCAGCGCGCAGGACCTCGAGGGGGCGGATCTCGTCCTCGTGATGGACCGCATGAACCTGGAGGACGCGCGGCGCCTGGCCACCACGGACGCCCAGCGGGCGAAGGTCCGCCTGCTCAGCGAGTTCGCCTCGGACGTGGACACGGCCGGCGTGGTCGAGGTCCCGGACCCGTGGGGCCGCCCGCGCGGGCAGTTCGAGGAGATGTACCGCCAGATCGAGGACGCGGCCGACGGCGTCGTCGCCGCGATCCGGGACGGGCAGGTCTGACATGGTCCAGCACCAGGCCGAGGAGACGTTCTTCCGCAAGCACCGCGCCGGAGCGCCCGAGCGCTTCTTCGAGCGGGAGGCCGCCGGGCTGCGCGCGCTCGGGGCGGCCGGCGCCCGGGTCCCCAAGGTGCTCAACGTGGACGACGGCAGCCTGCGGATCGGGCGCGTGAGGACCGGCGGCCGCCCCTCCCCGCAGACCGAGGAGGCCTTCGGCCGCGAGCTGGCCGCCCTGCACGCCGGGTCGCGCCGTCCCGCCGGTGAGGCCGACTCCTTCGGCTCCCACGACGGCGTCCCGATCGGCTATCTCGGCGAGGCTCCCGTGGACTACACGCCCACCGGCACGTGGGCCGAGTCCTGGGTCGCTCGGCGGATCGTGCCGCTGGCCCGCGAGGCGGAGCGGCGCGGCGTCGTGCCGACCGCGGCCCTGGCGACGGCGGAGCGGCTCGCCGAGCTCACGGACGGTTTCGGGACGGACTCACCCGTGGACCACCCGGGCGCGGCGGTGCTGGGGCCTGCCGAGCCGTCGTCGCTGCTGCACGGGGACCTGTGGGCGGGCAACCGGCTGCTGGACCACGAGGGCCGCTCCTGGCTGATCGACCCGAGCGCGCACCGCGGCCACCGCGAGGTGGAGCTGGCGATGATGCAGCTCTTCGGCGGCTTCGGCGAGGAGGCGTTCGCCGCGTACGAGGAGTCGTTCCCCCTGGCCGAGGGCTGGCGCGATCGCGTGGCGCCGTACCAGGCGGTGCCGCTGCTGGTGCACGCGATCCTCTTCGGCGGCTCCTACGGGCCGCGGGTCGTGGACTCCCTCGAGGCGGCGGTCCGGCTGGGCGGCTGAGGCTGACCGAGGACGGCGCCCGGCCTGTCCCCTCCTTCCCGGAGCCCCCTCTCGACGGCGGGCAACGAGTCCATGCCCGGCATCGTGGCCATCGCGCCAACGGGTGGTTCTCCGTGGCCTTCTTCGCCTGTGACGAGGCCATCGTCGCCAGCTCCACGTGAAGGCCCCTCTGCGTCGCCACGCTCCATCGGTCCGCCGCTCGCATGCCGTCGAAGAGGCGGGAGACATCGGAGAAGTCCAGGACCTCCAGCACCACCCAGAGGCGCATGCGCCCGTGGCAGCGTGCGGGCGACCTCGTCGAGTCTCGTCGAGCCTCGCCGTTGTCAAGCGTCATGCCGCGTCCACGCAGGAGTGACCGCTGCTGTACCACCGTGGTGGACGTCTTCAGCGGACGCCTTCGGCCTCCGGTCGGCGCGGCGCCGGGACGGGGTGGACGTGCTGGGCTCCTCAGGCGTCGTCGGGCTCGGCGAGGACGTCCAGGACGCGGGCCGCCGCTTCGTCGCGCAGGGCCCCGCGGGCGGCGGCGCGCCGAGCGGTCGCGGCCGCGAGCGCCTCCCACGTGTCCAGCACGTCGGCGGGCATGCCCTCGGCCACCAGCTCGCGCAGGGTGTCGCGATGGGCGCGCACGGTCTCGACGTCGCCGCGGGCCACCGGGCCGGTCAGGGCGTCGTCGCCGTCGGCCAGGGCGTTCTCGAGCGAGGCGCTCAGGAGCGGGCGCAGCAGCCGCTCGGTGTCCGCCATCCCGATCTGCCGCAGCAGCTGCGCGGCCTGGGCCGTGACGGTGACGAGGTGGTTCGAGCCGTGGCTCAGCGCCGCGTGGTAGACCGCGCGGTCCGCCTCCTTGATCACCACGGGCTCGCCGCCCATCTCCACCGCGAGCGCCTGCGCCACGGGCAACACGACGGGATCCGCGGTCACGCCGAACACGCAGTCCCGCAGTCGGGCGAGGTCCAGGCTCAGCCCTGTGAAGGTCATGGCCGGGTGGATGGCCAGCGGGATGGCCCCGGCCGCGCGCACGGGGCCCATCACGCCCACGCCGTAGCGGCCCGAGGTGTGCACCAGCAGGTGGCCGGCCTGCACGTGCCCGGCGGCCACGAGCCCGGCCACGAGCTCCCCCAGGACGTCGTCCGGCACCGCGAACAGCACCATCTCGGAGCGCCGCAGGATCTCCGGGACCTCCAGCACGGGCACGTCCGGCAGCAGCGCCTCGGCCCGGATCCGGGAGGCCTCGGAGACGGCGTGCACGCCCGTGACGGTGTGCCCCGCGTTCCGCAGGGCCGCGCCCAGCACGGCGCCCACCCTCCCCGCGCCGATCACCCCGACGCCGAGCCGCCCGGGCCGCTCCCGCGGGTCCAGGCTCGTGTCCAGTCCGCCGGTCATGCGCTCTCCTCTCGGGGGGCGACGGCGACGCCCGCCACCGCCAGCTCGCGCCGCCCGACGTCGGTGCTCGCCACCTCGCGCGTGCGCTGCTCGAAGCGGTCGAGCTCCTCGGGGGCCATCCACCGGTTGCGGTCGGCCAGGCGGCGCGACCGGGCGGCGTGCCCCGACTCGAGGGCGAACAGCTCGAGGGCCTCCGCCTCGTCGAGGTCCGGAACGGTGGCTGTGGCGCCGGCCATGCCCACCGTGACGGTGGCGATCCGCAGACGCCGCTGCACCGGCCCCTGGTTCAGCGACGCGGTCTGCATGCGCTCGTGCTGCAGGGTCTGGAACGAGCGGTTCCACCGCCCGCGCCGCACCACGAGCAGCGTGCGCGTGGTGGTGCAGCCGGTGCGGTGCCAGGACCGCAGGTTGAACCACCAGCGGGCGCGCCGCGGGATGTGCCGAAAGCCGCCCTCGGTCCCGGAGCCGTGCAGGCCCAGGTGCATGAGGCCGGCGGGGGTGAGGCCGGCCTCGGCGCGGGGGTCGCCGTCGAGCCCGGGATCCGGAGCCGCCACGGTGAGCACCCGGAGCACATCCTCCCAGCGGCCCACCGGCAGGGCCGTGCTTCGCTCGCCCCCGGAGCCCCCGCCGTAGCCGGCCACGGACACCTTCACGCGATACCACCCGAACGGCCGCCAGAACAGCGGCTGGGCGACGGTCACGCCCTGCACGCGCCCCGGCGGGATGGTCTGGGAGGTGGTCTCGGTGAGGCCGTGGCGCAGGCGCAGCCCATCCGGGGAGCGGCGCACCGTGAACCCCCAGCCGGAGTTCAGCCCGGACCACAGCCCGCCCAGCAGCGCGAAGCCGAGGGGCAGGGCCGGGGCCCCGATCAGGCCGAGCACCGCCATCTCCTCGCCGTCCAGCCACGAGGAGGGCACCAGGCGCGCCGCCACGGACACGGCGGCCGCCCACAGCGCGAACGCCACGGCGACGCCGGCCACCGACCCGGAGAGCAGCACCGAGCCGACCAGCCGGCCGGGGGGCACGGTGAGCATGAGCTCGCCCTCGTCGGCGGCGCGGTGCAGGTCCGCGGCCGAGGCCGACGGCGGGACGTCTCCGGTCACCGCCCCAGAGGCGCGGTCCAGGATCTCGCGGCGCACCTGTTCGGCCTGCGTGCGCCGGAGGTAGGCGAGCTCCAGAGCCGACTCGCCGCCGTCGGCTGCCTCCACCTTCACGGTGGCGAGGCCCAGGAGGCGGGCCGGGAACGGGTGCTGGAGGTCGACGGCCTGGACGCGGTCGTACTTCATCTGGCGCCGGGAGCGGAAGATCCAGCCCTGGCGCAGCTCGATCTCCTCGGTGCCGAGGCGGAAGCGCGTGAACCGCCAGGAGAAGTAGAACGCGAGGCAGACCAGCGTGAAGACGCCCGCGGCGATCGCCCCGCCGATCAGGAGCGAGCGCGGGTCCACGGGGTCGCCGGAGGCGGTGTGGGACTGGCCGAGCGCCCCGGCCACGGCGTCCTCCACGAGGTCCCGGCCGATGACGAAGACCATCACGAGCAGCCCCGTCCAGCCCTTCACCCAGGGCGAGGCGGGGTGGACGCGGGCCCAGCCGTCGTCGTCGGTGCGGGGTGGCTGGGGAGCGGCGGCGCTCACAGCCCCGCCAGCCGGGCCTGGCCGCGGGCCATGAGGACCTCGCGCAGCTCGTCGCACGTGGCGGCGGGGATGCCTTGGAGCTCGACGTCGGGCCCGGAGGCGGCGGTCTTGAGCGTGAGGGTCTGCAGGCCGTGGCGGCGCAGGAGCGGGCCGTCGGAGGTGTCCACGTACTGCAGTCGTCCGTACGGCACGGCATTGAGGGTGCGGAACAGCACGCCCTCGCGCCACAGCAGGTCGTCCTCGCGCTCTGCCCAGCCCATGGCCCGCACTCGGCGTGGGATGAGGACCAGGTCCGTCACCCAGGAGACGAGCACGAGCGCGGGGAGGCCCCACGCGGCCCAGGTCCAGAAGTCGGGCCACACGCCGAGACGCTGGAGGAGGAGCGGCACGCCGAGGACCGCCAGCCCGATCAGGTGTCCGATCGTGGAGGCGGTCAGCTTCACGGTGGTCAGCTTCGGCGAGACGGGCGTGAAGACCACGCCGTCCTGGTCAATCCCGGCCACGTGCATACCCTCCATCGGTCTCGGGGCGGCCCCGTCGGCCGCCTCCCGGGAGTCCATCCTGCCCGCCCGCGCCGCCGCCGCCATCCTCCTCAGGGGGGATCCTGCACCAGACCTCCACCACGAGGCCCGCCACGAGCATCACCAGTCCGCCCACGGTCAGCAGGGCGGCATCCACCACGGTGGGGGCCCGGGTGCCCGTGTGGGAGGCCACCTGCCCCGCGACGCCGGCGTGCCAGCCGGCCAGCGCCGCGCCCGTGAAGCCGACGGCCTGGCCCAGGACCAGCGTGCGCGCCGCGGCCAGCGGGTCCATGCGCTCGGCCACGGGCTTCTCGCGGTCCCGCCGCACGCGCCACGCCAGCGCGAGGACGAGGACGCAGACGGCCGCCGCCGTGATGAGGCCGGTGCGTCCCACGGCCGGAGCGGGCAGGCCCATCGAGGGCGCGGCCAGGGCGGCGAGCCAGCCGAGCACGCCCGCAGCCAGCAGCACGACGGCGGTCCACGCCGAGCGCAGGGAGGTCACGTCGCGTCCCTCCCGGCCTGCCCCGGCCCGCCGAGAAGGCGGGCGCGGCGGGGCGCCGCACGGCGGACGCCCCCGGCGTCGGCGGCGCGCTCGGCGAGCTGCGCGACGGGCTCGCCCGCGAGCTCGGCCGCGGGATCGAGCCACAGCCACGGCAGGAGCACGAAGGCCCGCTGCGCGGCCCGCGGGTGCGGGAGGGTGAGGTCCGGGTGGTCGCTGCGCAGCTCGCCGTAGGCGATGAGGTCGACGTCGAGGGTGCGGGCGCCCCAGCGCTCCGAACGGCGGCGGTGGTGGTCCTGTTCGAGCCGGTGCGCCAGGCCGAGGAGCTCCCACGGGGAGAGGCTCGTGCGGATCCGGAGCACCTGGTTGAGGTAGTCCGGCTGTTCGGGCGGGCCGCCCACGGGGGCCGTGACGGCGCGGGGGGACGCCTTCACGTCATGGACGTCGGGGGTGACGGTGATGACGGCGACGGCGTGGTCGAGGGTCTCCCGGACGTCCCCGAGGTTGGCCCCGAGCGCGAGCACGGCCGTCACCGGCTCGTCCGGGCGGGCGGCCAGCTCCGGCGTCGGGGCGGGCCCCTCGGCGGGGTGGGACGCGGGGCTCATCTCCCCTCCTCCCTCCGGCGGAGCACCGTGACGGCCGCGTCGGCGAAGTCGTGCTGGATGGGGGCCTGCGGCTTGTGCACGGTGACCTCCACCGCCTCCACCACGGGCTGCTCCGCGAGGACGGCGGCCGCGATCCGCACGGCCAGCGTCTCGATCAGGTCCACCGGCTCGCCCGTCACGAGCCGGACCACGGTGTCGGCGACCTCGCCGTAGTGGGCGGTGCGGGCGAGGTCGTCCGTGGCGGCGGCAGGGCCGGCGTCGAGGTGGAGCACCACGTCCGTGACGAACGGCTGCCCGTCCCGGCGCTCGTGCTCGAACACGCCGTGCCGGCCCGCGGCCGTGAGGCCGGTCAGGCAGATGCGGTCCGGGGCGGTGCCGTGCCCGGCCGCGCTCACGCCGGCACCTCGGCCGAGAGGGACCTCCCGAGCCACGAGGCACCGCGCCACGCCGCGGCGGCGCGCACCGCGGCCGCGCTGGAGGGGACGTCGTGCACGCGGACGGCCCACACGCCGTGGAAGGCGGAGAGCGCGCTGACCGCGGCGGTGGCGGCGTCCCGCTCGGTCGGCTCCGGGGCCGCGCCGTCCGCGTCCTCCAGGAGCGAGCCCAGGAAGCGCTTGCGGGAGGCGGCCACCAGCACGGGGTGGCCCATCGCCTGCAGCCACTCGAGGCCGCGCAGCAGCTCCCAGTTCTGCTCGCCGGCCTTCGCGAAGCCGAGCCCCGGGTCCAGGATCAGCTGCTCGCGCTCCACGCCCGCCGCCATGAAGCGCTCCGCCACGGCGCGCAGCTCGCACACCACGTCCGGCACGGTGTCCGCGTACTCCGCCAGTCCGTCCATGGCCTGGGGCTTGCCGCGGTTGTGCATGAGCACGTACGGCGCGCCCGTCTCGGCGATGAGCTCGGGCATGTCCGGCTCGTGGACGAGGCCGGAGACGTCGTTGACGATCACGGGGCCCAGCTCGAGGGCGGCCCGCGCGGTGGCCGTGTGCATCGTGTCCACGGAGACCACGGCCCCGTCGGCCAGCAGCGCCTCGACGACCGGGAGGATCCGCTCCTGCTCCTGCTGCGGGGGCACGGCCTCCGCGCCCGGGCGCGTGGACTCGCCGCCGACGTCGATGATGTCCGCCCCCTCGGCGAGCATCCGCCGCGCGTGGGCGAGGGCGGGGCCGACGGCATCGTGGGCGCCGCCGTCGGAGAACGAGTCCGGGGTGACGTTCAGGATGCCCATCACCAGGGTGCGGTCCGCGGGCAGGGCGCCCAGCAGGGCCCGGTTGGCCTCACGCGTGCTCACTGTGTCCTCCTCGTTCGGGGGCGGCGCCCGCGGGTGCGCCCGACGTCGCTCAGCCGTGCATGATGAGGCTCATGGCCTCGGCCCGCGTGGACGGGTCCCGCAGCTGCCCGCGCACGGCGGACGTCACGGTCCTGGCGCCGGGCTTGCGCACCCCGCGCATGGACATGCACAGGTGCTCGGCCTCGACCACCACGATCGCACCCTTCGGCGCCAGGTGCTCCATGAGGGCCTCCACCACCTGCGTGGTGAGCCGCTCCTGCACCTGCGGTCGGCGGGCGTAGAGCTCCACGAGCCGGGCGAGCTTGGACAGCCCCGTCACCCGCCCTTCGGCGGAGGGGATGTAGCCGATGTGCGCCACGCCGTGGAAGGGGACCAGGTGGTGCTCGCACGTGGAGTAGAAGGGGATGTCCTTCACCAGCACGAGCTCCTCGTGCGCGATGTCGAACGTGGTGCCCAGCACCTGCTCGGGGCTCTGGTGCAGGCCCGCGAAGAACTCCGCGTACGCCTTGGCCACGCGCTTCGGGGTGTCCTGCAGCCCCTCGCGGTCCGGGTCCTCGCCGATCGCCTCGAGGATCTCCCGGACGGCCCGCTCGATGCGCGGCCGGTCCACGGCGGTCGAGCGCGGATCGAACGTGCCGGGCACGCCCGGGAACGCGTCGTCCTCGCCCATCGGGCCGTCGTCGTGCAGGAGCAGGTCCGGGTTCACCACGTCGGCCCCTTCCCGGGGCCGGGCGCGTTGCCCGGGCCGGTGGCCGGCGGCGTGCCGCCGGGGGCGTCTCCGCCCAGCGACGACGGCGGCGCGCCCTCGGGAGCGACCGGCACCGTGCTGTCCGAGGTGCCGACGGGCGCCTGCTCCTCCGCGTCGCGGCGCGAGCGGCGCTCGACCGGGGAGAGGACCGGCGGCACGTCGTGGGGGAGGCGCTCGTCGGCCGCGAGCCAGAGCTCCCGCTCCGGACGCTTGCGCACGTCCGCGAAGATCTCGGCGATCTCCTCCTGGTTGAGGGTCTCCCGCTCGAGGAGCTCGTAGGCGAGCCGGTCGAGGATGTCACGGTTCTCGGTGAGCACCCAGTGGGCGTCGGCGTGCGCACCGTCGAGGAGGGCGCGGACCTCGGCGTCCACGAGGGAGGCCAGCTCGTCGGAGTACTCGCGGGACGAGCTGCCGGAGCCCCCGCCCACGAACGGCTCGGAGTCCCCCGTGCCGAGCTTCACGGCGCCCACGCGGGAGCTCATGCCGTACTCGGTGACCATCTTGCGCGCCGTCTCGGTGGCCTTCTGGATGTCGTTGGCCGCGCCGGTGGAGGGGTCCTTGAAGACGACCTCCTCGGCCACGCGGCCGCCCATCGCGTAGGCCAGCTGGTCGAGCAGCTCGTTGCGGGTGACCGAGTACTTGTCGCTCTCCGGCACCACCATCGTGTAGCCCAGGGCGCGGCCGCGCGGCAGGATCGTGATCTTGGTGACGGGGGCGGAGTTGCGCAGGCCCGCCGCCACGAGCGCGTGGCCGCCCTCGTGGTAGGCCGTGACCTTGCGCTCGTGCTCGTTCATGAGGCGCGTGCGCTTCTGCGGGCCCGCCATCACGCGGTCCACGGCCTCGTCCAGGGCCTTGTCGTCGATCACGTTGTTGTTCGAGCGGGCCGTGAGCAGCGCCGCCTCGTTGATGACGTTCGCCAGGTCCGCTCCCGTGTAGCCCGGGGTGCGCTTGGCCAGGGAGCGCAGGTCCACGTCCATGGCGATCGGCTTGCCCTGCGCGTGGACCTCGAGGATCTTCGCGCGGCCCTCCAGGTCAGGGGCCTCCACGGGGATCTGCCGGTCGAAGCGGCCGGGGCGCAGCAGCGCCGGGTCCAGGACGTCCGGGCGGTTGGTGGCCGCGATCATGATCACGTTGGTGGAGGCGTCGAAGCCGTCCATCTCCACGAGCATCTGGTTCAGGGTCTGCTCGCGCTCGTCGTTGCCGCCGCCGATGCCCGCGCCGCGGTGCCGGCCGACGGCGTCGATCTCGTCCACGAAGATGATGGCCGGCGCGTTGTTCTTGGCCTGCTCGAAGAGGTCGCGCACGCGGGAGGCGCCCACGCCCACGAACATCTCCACGAAGTCCGAGCCGGAGATCGAGTAGAAGGGCACCCCGGCCTCGCCGGCCACGGCCTTGGCGAGCAGGGTCTTGCCCGTGCCGGGAGGGCCGTAGAGCAGCACGCCCTTGGGGATCTTGCCGCCCACCGCGTGGAAGCGGTCCGGGACCGTGAGGAACTCCTTGATCTCCTCGAGCTCCTCCACGGCCTCGTCCGCGCCGGCGACGTCCTTGAACAGGACGTCCGGGTTGTCCTTGTTGATGAGCTTCGCGCGGGACTTGCCGAACTGCATGACCTTGCCGCCGCCGCCCTGCATGCGGGAGAGGAGGAACCAGAAGAACAGGGAGATCAGCAGGAACGGGACCATGAGGCCCAGCAGCGAGGTGAGCCAGTTGCTGCGCACCGGCTCGTCCGTGTAGCCGTCCAGCGCGGACTGGTCCACGGCCGCGACGACGTCGTCCGCGCGCGCCGCGGAGAAGTGGAAGTAGACGTCCTTGCCGAGGTCCCGGCCGTCCTGCTCGTAGGGCTCACGGAGGGAGAGGTCCACGCGCTGGTCGCCGTCGACCACGCGGGCCTCCACGGCCCTGTCGTCCTTCAGCATGGACATGCCCACGTTGGTGTCCACCATCGCGCGGCCGCCCTGGCTCGTGGCCAGCGGGATGGCCATCCCCAGCACGAGGAGCCCGAGCAGGATCCAGACGTAGGGCTTGTTGAACAGCTTCTTCACGGTCCGTCTGTCTCCTGGTCTGCCATGTCCCGGCGGGACGCGGGCCGGGTGCACGGAGGCGCGGCCCGGGCCTTGGGTCACTGCACCACGGTACCGGGCGGGCGGAGCGGCGCGGGGACGGGCCGCGGGGAGTTCGCCGCCGGTGGACAGCCCCCTCTCCCCCGCGGGCGGCAGGGGTCAGCTGTAGACGTGCGGGGCCAGCGTGCCGACGAAGTCCAGGTTGCGGTACTTCTCGGCGTAGTCGAGGCCGTAGCCCACCACGAACTCGTTGGGGATGTCGCGGCCGACGTACTTCACGTCGATCTCCACCTTCATCGCGTCCGGCTTGCGCAGCAGCGCGCAGATCTCCACCGACTCCGGGCCGCGGGACTCGAGGTTCGCCTTGAGCCAGGAGAGGGTCAGCCCCGAGTCGATGATGTCCTCCACGATCAGCACGTGGCGGCCGGTCAGGTCCGCGTCGAGGTCCTTGAGGATCCGCACCACGCCGGAGGACTTGGTGCCGGAGCCGTAGGAGGACACGGCCATGAAGTCCATCTCGACGTGCGAGTGCAGGGCCCGGGTGAGGTCGGCGACCACCATCACGGCGCCCTTGAGCACGGCCACGATCAGGAGGTCCTTGGACTCGTAGTCGCGGTCGATCTGCGCGGCGAGGTCCGTGATGGTGTCCTGGACCTCCTCCTTGCTCATGAGGACGTGGGTGAGGTCTTTCCGGACATCCTGTGCGTCCATGCGGGTGCCGCTCCTGGGTGCTCGTGCGGGTGGGGCCGGCGCCCGGTCGCGGTCAGCAGCCGGGGCGTCGGGGGATGAGGACCAGTCTGGCACACGGGCCCCCACCGTCGGCCTGCCCGGAGGACTCCGCGACGCACGTCACTCCGGGCCCCTCCCGGACCGCACGCACGCCGCCGGCCAGCTCCACGGGACCGGCCGACGTGCCGCCCCGGCGGGCCCCCGTGACGAGGGTCTCCACGGCGAGCACCCGTTCCCGAGAGAGGTCCTCCGCCCCCGCCCGGCGGGCGGCGCGGACGATCACCCGGCGGCGCACCGCCGGCGGCAGGGCGGCCAGCCCGTCCAGATCGAGCGCCACCACGACGCCGGGCGCCTCCCCCACGGGGCGCCCCGCCTCGGCCACGGGGTCCGGAGCACCCGCAGCGGCACGCGCGTCCCCCAGGAGCAGGCCCGCGAACTCCCGACCGGCCCACGCGTCGAGGGCGTCGGCGTCCTCGGCGGCCAGGGCGGCGGTGCGCGTGAGGGCGTCGCGCACGCCGGGGCCGAGGCCGGCGTCGGGGTCCTCGAGGGCCGGCAGGACGCGGGTGCGGATCCGCGAGCGCAGCAGGGCCGGGGCCCGGTTGTGGGGGTCCTCGAACCAGGCGATCCCGGCCCACCGGCAGATCGCCTCGGTGTCCGCCCGGGTGAGGCCGAGCAGGGGCCGGGCCACGGGGATGCCGCCGGGCAGGGTCCCGCGCGTCGGGATCCCCGCGAGCGACCGGGTGCCGGATCCTCGGGCGAGACCGAGGAGCACCTGCTCGGCCTGGTCGTCGGCGGTGTGCGCGGTGAGCACGAGGGCGAGGGCGTCGGCGGACGCGGCCTCGGCGGCGCGGGCCAGAGCCTCCCGACGCGCGGTGCGGGCCGCGGCCTCGGGGCCGTCCCCCGCGGGGACCACCCGCACGGGCGTCACGGTGACGGGGTCCAGGCAGAGGCCGCGGGCGACCTGCGCGGCGGCCGCCGCGACCGCCGCGCTGCCGTCCTGCAGCCCGTGGTCCACCACGACGGCGCCCACCGGACCCAGCGGCCGCCCGGCGCGCGTCGCCGTCAGCACGGCGCAGGTCACCGCGAGGGCCAGGGAGTCCGCCCCGCCGGACAGCGCCACGAGTGCCCGGGGGGCCTGCGCGCCCTCCTCGGCCCGCGCCCGAGACGACCCGCGCCCACCGGTCGCGCCGCCCTCGGCGTCCGGTCCGAGGACCGTCCGCACCGCGGCCACGGCGCGGTGGAGGGCCCCCGGCCAGCGGGCGCGCCGCGGCCACGGGGTGACCGCGTCCAGGGCGGGGAGCGTCACCGGAGCGGACCCGTCAGGCCTCGGCGCGGATCCGCGCCACCCACGTCTCGGGCGCGTGGATCTCCGCCTCGCTCGGCAGCAGCTCCGGGGCGTCCCACACCACGTTGAACCCGTCCATGCCGATCTCCCCGACCACGGCGTCCACGAACCGCTGGCCGTCCCGGTACTGGGCCATCTTGGCGTCCATCCCCAGGATCCGGCGGATCGCCCGGTCCACCGCGGAGCGGCGGTCCCCGCGCTCGTCGAAGCGGCGGCGGATGGTCTTGACGGAGGACACGACGGAGGAGTCCACGGCGTCCATGACGACGTTCGCGTGGCCCTCGAGCAGGGACATCACGGCGGTCACGCGGGACAGGCGCTCCCGGTCCTCCTCGTCCTGGAACGCGCCGAGCAGGCCCAGGCTCGGCCGGCCCGACGTCACAGCCGGGCCCGCCTCCCCGCCGGCGTGGCTCGCGACGCCGCCGCCCCGACCCCGCACGGACCCCGCCAGGGGGTTCGCGGCGGCCAGGGCGGAGCGCAGCCGCTCGGGCAGGGACTCGGCCTTGTCGAACAGCCCGCCGGTGAGCCCGGTGATCTCCGACCGCAGGTGCCCGCGCAGCCACGGGGCGGCGGCGAACTGGACCCGGTGGGTCTGCTCGTGCAGGCACACCCAGAGCCGGAAGTCGGCGGGGTCCACGTGGATCTCGCGGCGCACCTGCACCACGTTCGGCGCCACGAGCATCAGGCGGCCGCCCGCGGGGCCGGCGGGGACGCCGTCGGGCCCCGGGAGGGCGCTGAACGGGTCGTACTGGCCGAGCACCTTGGCGGAGAGCCACGCGAGGATGCCGCCCATCTCCAGGGCGGTGGCGCGCGTCGCGACGGGCGTGGTGGCGGCCTCGTACTCAGCCGGGCGCGTGGCCTGCAGGTGTGCGAACGTGGGGCCCAGAAGCGCCGCGAAGGACTGCGTGTTCGCGCGGGACCACGTGGGGCGGTCCACCACGAGCACCTGGGAGTCGAGCAGGTCCCGGGCCGCCTCGAGTCCGGTCAGCCGGTGGACGTGCGGCACGGAGGCCGCCGCGGCCGCACGGAGGCCCTCGGCCTCCCCGCGCGCCTCCCGCGCGGAGGTGCGCGGCCCGGCCACGGTGAGGGCCTCGGCCGTGCGGGCGGCGAACGCCCAGTCCACGGGGTGCACGGCGGGTGCGGCCGGGCCGGCGGTGGGGCCGCCGGACATGCGGGGCTGGTCTGCGCTCATGCGGCCCATCCCATCACAGGCGCCGGACACGGGACCGGGTCCGGTGCCCGCTCACAGGGCGGCGACCGCGGCCACCGCCTCGTCGATCGCCGCCCGCGCCGGCTCGATCTGCCAGTCGACCTCGGAGCACACCACGCTGAACGCGAGCACCCGCCCCGACGTCGTGGTGACGGTGCCGGTGAGGGAGACCGTCTGGTCGAGGGTGCCGGTCTTGGCGGCCACGGCGCCGCGTGCGGGCGGGGACGGGAAGCGCTCGCCCAGCGTGGAGTCCTCGCCGGGGCGCGGCAGCGCGTCCAGCACCCCGTCCTGGGCCGGCTCCGCCGAGAGCCCCGTCACCACCTCCACGAGCTGCTCCGGGCTCACCCGGTTGGCGGCGGCGAGGCCGGAGGCGTCCACGACGTCCATGCCCGCCGTGTCCACGCCCAGCGCCGCGACCCGACGCTCGAGGAGCGCGGCGGCGCCGTCGTGGGTGGCGGGGAGCCCGGCCGCCGCGGCCGCGGTGTGCGCGAGGGCCTCGGCCACCTGGTTCTCCGAGTGCATGAGCATGTGCTCGACCTGCGCGCGGACGGGAGCGGACGTCACCTCCGCCACGGACGCGGCCGCGCGCACCTCCTCGCGGGGCGCCTGCGTCGCGGGGACCTCCTCCCGCACGTCCACCTCGACGCCGCCCTCGCCCGCCTCCGCCGCGTCCTCCGCGAGGGCGGCGAGCTCGGCCTGGAAGGTGCGGGCGGCGGACGCGGCCGGGTCCGCCAGCCGGTCCTGTCCGGTCCCCGGCGTGGCCCGCCCGCCGTAGGTGGCCAGCGGCTGGACAGGGGCGATGTTGCCGCTCTCCACCATCCCCGTGGACCACGCCGGGTTGAGCGGGGCCTCGTCCTCGAACAGGCGCAGGTCCGTGCTCACCACCACCCGGCCGGTGACGCCGCGCTCGTCCAGCCCGGCCAGGGTCCGCTCCGCGAGGGTGCGCAGGCCGGCGCGGCCCGCCACGCTCGAAGGGTCCGAGGCCCCCGTGCCGAGCAGGACGTCGCCGCCGCCCACGAGCACCAGTTCCGTGGCTCCGCCGTCCGCCGCCGGACGGGCGACCACGCGGGTGGTGAGAGCGGTGTCCGGGCCGAGCGCGTCCACGGCGGCTGCGGCCGTCAGGAGCTTCATGGCCGACGCCGGCGCGACCGGCTCGTCCGCGCGCCGGGAGAACAGCACCCGCCCCGTGGCGAGGTCACGGAACTCCGCGGACGCCACCCCCGGGGCCGCCGCCAGCCCCGGCTCGACCGCGTCCGCCACCGCGGCGGCCGAGGGCACCTCCCCCGGGGCCGAGGTCGAGGCCCGCGGCGTCGGGGAGGGGGACGGCGTCGTCGTCGGGGAGGGGGACGGGGCGGGGGCGGACCAGACCGCCGAGGGGGCGGGCCCCGAGGCCAGTCGCGGGAGCAGGAAGTCCCGGGCCAGCATGCCGAGCAGGGTGGCCACGGCCAGCGCCAGCAGCACGCAGAGGACGACGATCGTGCGATCGGAGCGACGGTCGGTCACGACGCCACCGGGGTGGCGTCGCCCGCGGCGACGGACCGGGCCGCGGAGAAGAGGGCGACGAGCTCGTCCGCGCCGCTGCGGCGCGCGGCCTCGAGCACCGCGTCCCACTGCGCCGCGCTCGCCCGGTGGTGATGGGCCGCGGCGAAGGCGTCGGGTGCGGCGTCATCGAGGCGCGCGTCCGACGTCGCCGCCGCACCGTCACCGGTGACCGCACGCACGCGCGTGGTCAGCACGGGGTCCGACGCGCGGACCTCCTCCAGCACGGCGGCGCGGTCGCCCTCTCCCATGCGCTCCTCGAGCATGACGAGGCGCGCGTAGACGGCGGGGTTGCCGATCTTGATCCGCTGCCCGGAGCCGAGCTGGGAGAGCATCGGCGCGGACAGGCCGAGGACCCCGGCCAGGGAACGCTGGCTGACCCCGTACGCCTCGCGCAGGACGCCGAACCGTTCGCCCAGCGGCTGCCCGTAGAGCGCGCGCTGCTGGTCGAGGTTGTCCCGGAGGTCGTGATCGGTGAGAGCCATGCCGACCATGATGACGGACCCGCGGTTGCAGGTGCAAAGCCGCCGCGGCGTGCCGGCGTCAGTCCGCGACCTCGGTCCACGTGGACGCGCCGTCCACGCCGCGCACCTGCGTGCCGTGCTCCGCCGCGAGGCAGCCGTCCCCGAGGCGCACGGAGCTGGTGATCCGAGGGGAGCCGGCGGAGGAGGGAGTCGCGGGCCCGCCCGGGCCCGCTTCGGAGGACGTGGCCGGCGGCGCGGGGGCGGGCGTGGCGGACCCCTCGCCCACCTCTCCGCCCCGTCCTCCCAGGAGCAGTGCCAGTGCGGTCGCCACGGCCAGGAGCCCCAGGACGATCAGCGCCCACGCCCAGCCGCGAGTGCCCTGCCTCACGCGCCCCTCCGTCGCAGTGGCGGGGCGCGGCGGTAGGCTGGCGACAGTTCCGCCGGGCGGCGCGCCCGCCGTCCGGGAATCGCCCCTGTCTGAAGGAGAAGCCATGGCGCACGACGTCACCATCGAGATCCCCGCGGGCTCCCGCGTGAAGTACGAGTTCGACCACGAGACCGGCCGCCTGCGCCTGGATCGCGTGCTGTTCACCTCGATGCAGTACCCCACGCACTACGGCTACTTCGAGAACACCCTCGGCGAGGACGGCGACCCGCTGGACGCCCTCGTGTTCCTGCCGGGCTTCGACCTGGTGCCCGGCTGCATCGTGGAGGCCCGCCCGGTCGGCGTGTTCAACATGACCGACGACGGCGGCGGCGACGCCAAGCTGCTGTGCGTCCCCGCAGACAAGCGGTTCGACCACATCGTGGAGCTCGAGGACGTCGAGGAATCCCTCAAGGCGGAGATCGAGCACTTCTTCACCCGCTACAAGGACCTCGAGCCGGGCAAGTGGGTCAAGGCCGAGGGCTGGCAGGGCCGCGCGGACGCCGAGAAGGAGCTCGAAGCCTCCATCGAGCGCTTCGCCGCCGCCGGTGAGCACTCCCCGTCCGACGAGCCGCAGGGCCGCGACGTGGACACCGAGGAGGCCGAGCCGGCCACCGAGGAGGGCTCCGAGACCGACGTGCCGCAGGGCCGCTGACCCCCGGACCACCCCCGGCGCGTCCCGCGCCACGCACGACGGCGGCCGCTCACCCATCCGGGTGGGCGGCCGCCGTCTGCGCTGGCACAATCGAGCGCATGCTCGTGCTCACCCTCAACCAGCGGGACACCCCCGACGCCGGCGATCGCGTGGACGCCTTCCTGCGCAGCCTGGACGCAGTGCCCGGGCTCGAGGCGGCGGCGGCGCTGCCCTTCCAGCGTTCCGTGGGCGACGAGCTGATCGGCGCGGTCGAGGACCCTGCCCTCGCCGTGGACGTGGCGCTGCGCGCGCTGCGGGAGCGGCGCTGGAACGTGGGGGTCGGCGTCGGGGGCGTGATGCACGCGGACGGGACGCCGGGCCTGCCGGAGTCCGGGGACGTCCACGACGCCGGCGGGCCGGCGCTCTCCGCCGCGCGCCGCGCCGTGGAGGCGGCCGCCCTCTCCACCGCGCGCATCCCGCTGGCCGTGCGGGGCCGGGACGAGACGGCCGCGGCGGAGGCCGAGGCGGTGCTCAAACTGGTGGGCCAGCTCGTGTGGACGCGCACCGAGGCGGAGTGGGCCGTGCTGGACCTGCTCGTCCCCGGCGTGCGCGGCCAGCAGAGGCCCGCCGCCGAAGCACTGGGGATCACGGTGCAGGCGGTGTCCCAGGCGACGCAGCGCGCGTTCTGGAACGAGGAGCACGCCTGCCGGCCGGCTGCCGCGCGGCTGCTGGGCCTCGTCGATGCCGCCTGAGACAGCCCTCCCCCTGCAGCCCACCGGCGCCCGACTCCCCGCTGACGGCTGACCCCTGCGTTCCAGCCGCCGCGCCAGCCGGGTAGCGGCGGGAGCATCAGGCTCAGCGCCGGTGGGCCGTCAGACGGCCGCCGGCTCCTGCACGCGCACGCCCGCGGGGCGGTCGGCCTCCGGGACGAGCGACCACAGCACGTCCGCGAGGCCGTGGTCGTCCACCCCGCCGGTCACCTCGTCCGCGGCCTCCTTGACCTCGCGCACGGCCTGGCCCATGGCCACGCCGCGGCCGGCCCAGCGCAGCATCTCGAGGTCGTTGCGGCCGTCCCCGACCGCCACGGTGTCCTCGATGCCCACGTGGAGCACGGTGCGCAGCCCCTCCAGCGCCGAGGCCTTCGTGACGCCCGCCGCGGCGACGTCCAGCCACGCCGTCCAACCCACGGAGTACGTCACGCCGGAGAGGCCGATGCCCTCCACCGCGCGGCCGAACTCCTCAGCCGAGGAGTCCGTGGAGAACACCACGAGGCGCACGGCGGTGGCGTCCATGAGCGCGTCGAACGTGGTGCCCGTGGCGTCCACGCCGAAGGAGGCGTCCTGGAAGCGCTCGGTGGAGAGGAACCGGCCGTCCGGGACCTCCACGGCGTACTTCGCGCTGGGCAGGCGGCGGCGCAGCTGCGTGAGCACGGAGCGCGGCTCGAACGTGCGGCAGTCCGTCACCTCGTAGCCGTCCTCCAGGCCGCGGTCCAGGCGCAGGGTGACGCCGCCGTTCGAGCAGACCATGTAGCCGGCGTCGATCCCGAGGGACTCCCCCACCGGCAGCGTGGCCCCGCGGGAGCGCCCCGTGGCGATCACGACGTGGTGGCCCGCCGCGACGACGGCCTTGACGGCCTCACGCACGGGCTCATGCAGGTGCCCGTCGTGGTCCACGATCGTTCCGTCCACATCCAGGCATACGAGCTTCTTGGTCATGGCCCCACCCAACCACACGGCCCGGACGGGACAGCGACGCGCGGGTGAACAGCCGGGACGCCCCCTCACCCCCGAACGAGGTGTCACGAAGTGTGGGTATGCGGCCGCCATACCCGGGAGCTGGTTGCAGTACTCCACGGTGCGGCGGATGTGGTCCATGTCCGAGAAGTCGATCATCGGGTCGATCCCCTGGGAGAAGAGGTTCATG
>NZ_JBFBLX010000013.1:0-80181 GCF_040702705.1 Micrococcus sp. NPDC078436
CCACTACAACTACCATCGGCCTCATACCTCCTGCGCAGAGGCTCCTCCGGCCTCACTGGCCCCGGCCCGAGTCAACAACGTCATGCCCTCCTACAGCTAGCCCGCCCCCTCCCCCGAACGAGGTGTCACGAATCGTTGGCATCCGGGCCGCATTCCAACGATTCGTGACAATTCGTCTGCGCGGAGAGGACGGCGCCGCGGCGGAGGGCGGCGCGCAGGTCGGCCGCCATCCGCTCGAACCCCGACGGCGTCCACACGTCCCCGGCCACCCGCAGACAGGTCCAGTCCGACGCCTCGAGACGGCGCACGCGGCTGATGTCCTCCCGGAACTGGGCGACGTCCGTGCGGTGGTGGTCGCCCTCGTACTCGAGGCACACGCGCGACTCCTCCCACACCAGGTCCGGCATGATCCACGACCCGCCCCGGAGCGTGACCCGCACGTTCATCCGCGGCTCCGGGAAGCCGGCCCCCACCAGCCGCAGCCGCAGCCGGCTCTCCGCGGGCGATCCGCTGCCGTCCCGCAGCAGCGGCAGCGCTGCCCGCATCAGGCGCACCCCGCGCACGTTCCGCCGCTTCCCGACGACGGCGGCCAGTTCCGCTCGCGTGCATCGCGGGTGCTCGCCGGGCTCCTCCCTGGCGGCCGCCCCGTGCGCGGACTGGAGCAGCGACTCCCCCGCCACCACGAGGTCCTCGAGGGCACGCTCCTCCACGAGGGGCGGGACGGACCGTGGGTCACCCCACGGGACGAGCTGTGTGGCCAGGTCAGTCCAGGTCCATGCCGCCGACGTCACGGGGACGCCCGCGAGACGGGTGACGGGGGCGGCCGGGGGAAGCGTGTGGGGACGGACGCCGCGAGGACGGGGGCGGCCGCCGGCGTCGATGCGCTTGGACAGATGGAGCGGGGAGAGCGGGTCCAGCGCCGACGGCAGCCAGATCCCCCAGACCCACGCGGCGGTGGCGTGAGTGACCACGGCGTCCCCGGGCGTGAGGTCCGTCAGCGCTCGCAGGTGACCGATCCGGTCGACGGGACCCGGTCCGATCGCCCGCAGACCCCACGCCGGGGCCGCGAGGTCGGACGCGCGCAGGCGCTGGGCCGTCGCACCGGCGGCCCGCAGAGCGCGGACGGTGGACACCGGTGCCGCGCCGGAGGTGAGCAGGCGCCGGGGCACGGGGGCGTCCTCGTGGTCGGGTGGTGGGGAGACGGCGGGCGGGAGCCGTCGAGGGGGACGGGTCATGCCCCCAGTGTGGCGACCGCCGCGCGCGAGGGGCGGGCCGTCGTCGTCGTCGGTGGACGAGGCGCGCCCGCTTGGCACGTGTGCAGGAGCAGCCCACCCCCACATACCCACACGCACCCACACACCCACCCACACGCAGATGAGGTGTCACGAAGTGTTGGTATCCGTGGCGGATACCAACACTTCGTGACACCTCGTTCGGAGGGGAGGGAGGGGGGTGGGGTCAGCTCACCAGCCGCGCTCGGCCAGGCGGTGCGGGGCGGGCAGGTCCGCCACGTTGATGCCCACCATGGCCTCGCCGAGGCCGCGGGAGGCAGCGGCGATCGCGGCGGGGTCATCGAACTGGGCCGTCGCCTTGACGATGGCCTCGGCACGCTGGGCGGGGTTGCCGGACTTGAAGATGCCGGAGCCCACGAACACGCCGTCGGCGCCCATCTGCATCATCAAGGCCGCGTCCGCCGGGGTGGCCACGCCGCCTGCGGTGAACATGACGACCGGCAGGGTGCCGGTGGAGGCGACCTCGGCCACGAGCTCGTAGGGGGCCTGGAGCTCCTTGGCGGCCACGTACAGCTCATCCTTGGCCAGGCCCTGCAGCGCCGCGATCTCCTTGCGGATGGTGCGGATGTGCTTCACGGCCTCGGAGACGTCGCCGGTGCCGGCCTCGCCCTTGGAGCGGATCATGGCCGCGCCCTCGGTGATGCGGCGCAGCGCCTCGCCCAGGTTGGTGGCGCCGCAGACGAACGGCACGTCGAAGCCCCACTTGTCGATGTGGTTCACGTAGTCGGCCGGGGAGAGCACCTCGGACTCGTCGATGAAGTCCACCTTCAGGGACTGCAGCACCTGGGCCTCCACGAAGTGGCCGATGCGCGCCTTGGCCATCACGGGGATGGAGACGGCGTCGATGATGCCCTCGATGAGGTCCGGGTCCGACATGCGGGCCACGCCGCCCTGGGAGCGGATGTCCGCGGGCACGCGCTCGAGGGCCATCACGGCGACGGCGCCGGCGTCCTCGGCGATGCGGGCCTGCTCCGGGGTGACGACGTCCATGATGACGCCGCCCTTGAGCATGTCGGCCAGGCCGCGCTTGACGCGGGTGGTGCCGGTGCCACGCGTGCCGTCGTCCGTGGCGGAGACGGTGGAGGCGGAGAAGCTGGCGGCGCGCTCGTCGCTCATGGGGGTCCTTCCGGAGGGGGGTGCGGCCCCGGCGCCGAGGCGGCGGCACGGAGCGGAGATGCCCACGAGTCTAGACGGCGCGCCCTCCTCGCACGCCCAGGTGCGACGCCCGACGACGGACGCGCCGGGTCAGGCGTTCCAGAGGCCGTAGGAGTCCGCGAGGCCGGCGATCTTCTGGGCGCGCAGCACGCGCGGGAGGTAGGAGCCGTCGCCCACCGCGGCCCCGGACGCGTGCTCCTCCAGGAGGTCGTGCGCCCACTTCAGCTCGTCCTCGGACGGGGACATCGCGCGGTTGATCCACTCCACCTGGTCGCGGGCCAGCACGAGGCGACCAGTCATGCCCATCGAGGCGGTCACGGCGCTGGACTCGCGCACGGCGTCCTCCCCGTCCGTGTTCCCGGGAGGGCCGTCGATCGCGCCGGGCAGCCTCCCCACGCGGGAGGCGATCACCATGCGGGAGCGGGCGTAGGCCATGGCCAGGGGCTCCTCGCCCACGCCCACGTCCTTGCGGAAGTCGTTCACGCCGAAGGCGAGGCGGAAGGTGCCCGGCGCCTTGGCCACGGCGGTGGCGTTCTCGATGCCGAGGGCGGACTCGAGCAGGGCGATCACGGGGGTGCCGGCGCGCAGGCGCATGGCGGTGAAGGTGACCTGCTCGGGCTCCTCGGTCTCCGCGAGGACCACGCCGCGCACGCCGCTCAGCCCGGCCAGCGCCTCGAGGTCCTCGGCCCAGTGGTCGGTGGAGGAGGCCGAGATGCGCACCCACGCCGTCATGCCGCCGGAGAGGGCGTCGACGACGTTCGCGCGCGCCTCGTCCTTCTGCGCCTCGGGCACGGCGGCCTCGAGGTCGAAGACCACCGAGTCCGCCTCCGAGGCCAGCGAGGGGGCGAACTCCTCCGGGCGGGCCGCGCTCACCAGCAGCCAGGAGCGGCTCAGCTTGGCGGGCAGGGCGGCGGCACGGCGGTTTCTCACGGGCATGGGCTCACCCTATCCTCCCGGCCGGGCGCCCCTCCGGGCCGCGCCGTAGCATGGGGGCGTCCTCCCCCGCACCCTCCCCGTGACCCCCAGGAGCCCGCATGCGCCAGCCCCCCGCCCCGCGGCTCCTGCTGCTCGCCGGTCTCGGCGCGGCCACCGCCCTCGCCTCGGGCTGCGCGGTCGGCCCCTCCGCCCCCGACGCCTCCTCCGGGGCCTCCGGGGCGTCCGGGCTTCCGACGGCGGACGCGGAGGGCTACGCACCCCTGGCCATGTACCTCGTGGCCGCCGACGGGGAGGGGCCCACGGGCGCCGAGACCCGCGCGTTCGGCTGCGGCGACCTCCTGGTGCGCGTCGAGACGGTGCCCTCCCGCGAGCCGGACCCGCTGCTCGCCGCGCTCGACTTCCTCACCGAGGACATGTCGGGCGAGCACGGCCGGCCCGCCCTCACCAACGCCGTGGTCGGGGCGGCGCCCGACCTCGTCCTCACCGGCCACCGGCGCGAGGGCGACACCGAGGTCGTCACCTTCTCCGGCCCGGTGAGCCCCGAGGACGACTGCGCGGCCCAGCGCCTCCGCGCCCAGCTCCAGGAGACCGCCCGGGCGCAGACCTCCGCGGCCACGGTGCGCCTCGAGGTGGACGGCACGGACCTCGACACCCTCCTCGGCCTGGCCCCGCTGGCGCTCAGCCCGGCCGAGGCCGGCTCCGCCGCCACTGCGACATCGCCCGCGGCCTCCGCGACGCCGGAGCGCGCGAGGGAGACGAGCCCCGCGGCCGAGCCGAGCACCGAGCCGACGCCGGAGTCCACGACCGCACCGAGCGCAGCCGAGACCTCCCCGGCGCAGACGACCGCTCCGACCACCGGCCGACCCTCTCCCGAACCCAGCCGCAGTCCCACCCCGTCCACCGCCTCCACGCCCCCGCCGACCCTCGGGCAGCGCGCGGGGGAGCCCGCGGCGGACGCCTCCGCGGACCCCGCGCCGTCGGGCTCGGTCTCCGGCTCAGGCGAGCCCTCCGCCACGCCCTCGGCGTCGCCGTCGACGTCCTCCGCGGAGGAGGGCGACGCCGCCCCCGCGCAGCGGAGCACCACGCCGGCGGAGACGAGCCCTGCCGGCGGCTGACCGGCCCCGCCTGTCCTCGGCGGCACGGGCCTGCTAGCGTGCGCAACCGTGCAGCCTCGTCGAGAACTCCTGTCCCACCGCGCCCTGGGCGTGACGCAGTCCGCCGTCCGCGATGTCTTCGACATCGCCATGGGCCCGAGGCTCATCTCCCTCGCCGGGGGCAATCCCTGGCTCGCCGACCTCCCGCTCGAGGAGCTCTCGCGGATCGCCGCGGACCTCGTGGCCCAGCAGGGCACCGAGTCCCTGCAGTACGGCCCGGGCCAGGGCCTGCTGGAGATGCGCCAGGCCGCCGCCGCCGTGATGGCCGTGGACGGCATCCCGGACGCCGACCCCGAGCTCGTGGTGATCACCCCCGGCTCGCAGGCCGCCATCGACACCGCGTGCCGCACGTTCGGCAACCCGGGCGACGTCGTCGTGGTGGAGGACCCCACCTTCGTGGGCGCCCTGACCACGTTCAACACGTGGGAGCTGGACGCCGTGGCCACCCCCACGGACGAGCAGGGCCTGATCCCCGCCTCCCTGGAGGAGACCCTCACCGCGCTCGCCGCCGAGGGCCGCCGCGTGGCCTTCCTCTACACGATCCCCTCCTTCGCCAACCCGTCCGGCGCGCTCCTGCCCGCCGAGCGCCGCGACGAGGTGGCCGCCGTGTGCGAGCGCCACGGCGTGCTGATCGTGGAGGACAACCCCTACGGCCAGATCGCGTTCGACGGCGCCCCGCTCACCCCGATCGCCGCCGCGCACCGCGAGAACACGGTGTACCTGGGCACGATGTCCAAGATCTTCTCCCCGGGTGTGCGCATCGGCTGGGCCCTGGTGCCCTCCGCGCTCAAGCGCGAGTACTACCTGGCCGCGGAGTCCGCCTTCATCCACGCCTCCACGTACTCCCAGATGCTCTCCACGGCGTTCCTCACGCAGCTGGACTGGCAGGGCCACGTGCGCGAGGTGACCGACCTCTACCGCGAGCGCGCCGCCGCGCTGGCAGGCGCGGTGCGCGAGCACTGGGACCCCGCCGTGGAGTTCGCGGACCCGAAGGGCGGCTTCTTCCTGTGGGCCACCCTGCCCCAGGGCGTGGACACCCTGGCCCTGATGCACCGTGGGATCGAGGCGGGCGCGGTGTTCGTGCCGGGCGCCGCCTTCAGCCCCGTGGAGGGCGTCCACTCGACCCTGCGCCTCGCCTACCCGTTCGTGGACGCCGAGCGGCTCGTGGAGGGCGTGCAGCGCCTGGCACCCGCCGTGAACGAGGCCGTCGCGGAGGCGCGCACGCGCTGACGCACGCCATGGGGACGTGCGGGCGGCCCACCCGCCTCGCGCGTCCCCGGGTGCCGGCTCCGCCCGGGGCATTCTCGCGACCCCTTCCCGTGGAGCCGGGTGATCGTATACGATTGCCCGCATGACGCAGATCACGCCCGAGACCCCCGCCCCGCAGCCCGCCGGCGGCCAGCCCTCCGGCACCCCCACCGTCACGGAGCACGACTTCGCCGCGCGCGGCGCCCGTCCCGGCAAGGTGGTGGCGCTGCACCTGAACTACCCCTCGCGGATCGCCCAGCGCGGCCGCTCGCCGAAGTTCCCCGGCTACTTCCTCAAGGCCGGCACCTCGATCGCCCGTTCCGGCGACGTCGTCGAGCGCCCCGTCGGCACCGAGCTCCTCGCCTACGAGGGCGAGATCGCGCTCGTGATCGGCACCGCGGCCCGCCGCGTGAGCCCGGACCAGGGCTGGCGGCACGTCGCCGGCGTCACCGCCGCGAACGACTGGGGCCTCTACGACCTCCGCCACGCGGACAAGGGCTCCAACGTGAAGAACAAGTCGGGCGACGGCTACACGCCGCTCGGCCCGGCCGTCATCTCCGCGGACGGCCTGGACCCCGAGGCCCTGCGCGTGCGCACCTGGGTCAACGGCGAGCTCGTGCAGGACGACACCACCCAGGGCCTCGTCTTCCCGTTCGGTCAGCTCGTGGCCGACCTCTCCCAGCTCATGACCCTCGAGCCCGGCGACGTGATCCTCACCGGCACCCCCGCCGGCTCCTCCGTGGCCCAGCCCGGCGACGTCGTCGAGGTGGAGGTGGACGCCCCCACCGCCCCCGGCGCGCCCTCCACGGGCCGCCTGGTCAGCCGCGTGGCCGAGGCCGAGCAGCCGATGGCCTCCTACGGCCACGGCCCCCAGGTGGACGACCTCCAGCGCGAAGAGGCGTGGGGCTCCCGCGCGGCCGCGGGCCTGCCGCCCGTGGCGGAGGACGCGACGGCCGCCGACGCCGCGGCCACCCCGGCCGCCGAGGCTCCCACCGCCGACGCCGCCTACCGCTGGGTGCCCTCCGAGCCCCGCCCGGACCGGACCCTGCTCACGGACGAGCTGAAGGCGAAGATCGCCGAGTGCGCGGTCGCCACCATCACTTCGCAGCTGCAGAGGCGGGGCATCCAGAACGCCACGATCGACGGCGTGCGCCCGATGCACCCCGGCCGCCGGATCGTGGGCTACGCCCGCACCCTGCGCTTCATCGCCAAGCGCGAGGACCTGTTCACCGAGTTCGGCGGCGGGTTCAACGCGCAGAAGCGCGCCATGGACGCCGTCCAGCCGGACGACGTGGTGGTCATGGAGGCCCGCGGCGAGGCCGGCACCGGCACCCTCGGCGACGTCCTCGCCCTGCGCGCCCAGGTGGCCGGCGGCGTCGCCGTCATCACCGACGGCGGCGTGCGCGACTCCGCCGCCGTCGCCGAGGTGGGCCTGCAGGTCTACAACGCGGCCGTCCACCCGGCCGTGCTCGGCCGCCGCCACATCCCGTGGGAGGTCGACGGGACCGTCACGTGCGGCGGCACCGCAGTGCAGCCCGGCGACATCGTGATCGGCGACGACGACGGCGTGGTGGTGGTGCCCCCAGCCCTGCTGCACGAGGTCATCGACGACGCGTGGGAGCAGGACCGCCAGGACGCGTGGGTGTACGAGCAGGTGCAGTCCGGCCAGCCCGTGGACGGCCTGTTCCCGCCGAACGCCGAGTGGAAGGCGCGGTACCAGCAGTTCCGCGAGGCCCAGCGTGACGCCGTCGAAGGCTGACGCCGCCTACCAGGCGATCATGCGCGGCATCCAGGAGCAGCGCTATGAGCCGGGCGACCGGCTGGTGCTGGCCCAGATCGCGGAGGAGCTGGGGATGTCCGTGGTGCCCGTGCGCGAGGCGATCCGGCGCCTGCAGTCGGAGAGCCTGGTGGAGTTCCGCCGCAACGTGGGCGCCACCGTCGTCGGGATCGACCCCGTGGAGTACCGCTACACGATGGAGACCCTCGCGCTGGTGGAGGGCTACTCCACCGCGCAGTGCGCCCCCCACGTGACGGCGGCCGAGATCGCGCAGGCGCGCGAGCTCAACGCCCTCATGCGCATGCTCGTCACGGGCGAGGCGGACTGGGACGCCGTGCAGTTCACCGACCTGAACCGCCGCTTCCACGCCCTCCTGTTCGAGCACCACCAGAACGACCACGTGCAGGACCTGGTGCGCCGCGGCTGGAACCGCCTCTCGGCCCTGCGCGCCTCCACGTTCGCGTACGTGCCCGGGCGGGCGGCCGCCTCGGTGTGCGAGCACGAGGAGCTGCTGCGGCTGATCGAGGGGCGGGCGGAGTTCGCCGCCGTCGAGCACGCCGCACGGACCCACCGGCTCAACACCCTGCACGCCTACCTGGACCACCAGGCGTCCCTCGAGGACGCCCACCCCGAGACCCCGTCCCCCGCCGGCACCCCGGCGACGACGTCACCCACCCGAGCACAGCTGGAGAGGACACCATGAGCGAGAACACCGTCTCCCACCGCAAGCCCGAGGGCCTGCCGGACGTCATCCGCCACTACATCGACGGCGAGTACGTCGACTCCATCGACGGCGACACCTTCGACGTCCTGGACCCCGTCACCAACGAGTCCTACATCCAGGCCGCCTCCGGCAAGTCGGCGGACATCGACCGCGCCGTGGCCGCCGCGAAGGCCGCCTTCGAGCGCGGCGAGTGGTCCCAGGCCCTGCCCCGCGCCCGCTCCCGCGTGCTGCACAGGATCGCCGACATCATGGAGACCCGCGGCGACCAGCTCGCCGAGATGGAGTGCTTCGACACCGGCCTGCCGATCAAGCAGGCCAAGGGCCAGGCCGCCCGCGCCGCGGAGAACTTCCGCTTCTTCGCGGACCTGATCGTGGCCCAGCACGACGACGCCTTCAAGGTGCCCGGCCGCCAGGCCAACTACGTGAACCGCAAGCCGATCGGCGTCGCGGGCCTCATCACGCCGTGGAACACCCCGTTCATGCTCGAGTCCTGGAAGCTCGCCCCGGCCCTGGCCACCGGCAACTCCGTGGTGCTCAAGCCGGCCGAGTTCACCCCGCTCTCGGCCTCCCTGTGGGGCGGCATCTTCGAGGAGGCCGGGCTGCCCCAGGGCGTCTTCAACATGGTGCACGGCTTCGGCGAGGAGGGGTTCGCGGGCGACCCGCTCGTGAAGCACCCGGACGTCCCGCTGATCTCCTTCACCGGCGAGTCCCGCACCGGCCAGATCATCTTCGGCAACGCGGCCCCGTACCTGAAGGGCCTGTCCATGGAGCTCGGCGGCAAGTCCCCGGCCGTCGTCTTCGCGGACGCGGACCTGGACACCGCCATCGACGCGACGATCTTCGGCGTGTTCTCCCTCAACGGCGAGCGCTGCACCGCCGGCTCCCGCATCCTCGTGCAGCGCGACGTCTACGACGAGTTCGTGGAGCGCTACGCGAAGCAGGCCGCCAACGTGAAGGTCGGCCTGCCCTCCGACCCCACCACCGAGGTCGGCGCGCTCGTGCACCCCGAGCACTACGAGAAGGTCATGTCCTACGTGGAGATCGGCAAGGGCGAGGCCCGTCTCGTGGCCGGCGGCGGCCGCCCGGAGGAGTTCCCGGAGGGCAACTTCGTGCAGCCCACCGTGTTCGCGGACGTGGCCCCGGACGCCCGGATCTTCCAGGAGGAGATCTTCGGCCCGGTCGTGGCGATCACCCCGTTCGACACGGACGAGGAGGCCCTCGAGCTGGCCAACAACACCAAGTACGGCCTGGCCGCCTACATCTGGACCAACGACCTCAAGCGCGCCCACAACTTCGCTCAGGACGTCGAGGCCGGCATGGTGTGGCTGAACTCGAACAACGTGCGCGACCTGCGCACGCCGTTCGGCGGCGTGAAGGCCTCGGGCCTCGGCCACGAGGGCGGCTACCGCTCGATCGACTTCTACACCGATCAGCAGGCCGTGCACATCAACCTCGGCGAGGTGCACAACCCCGTGTTCGGCAAGCAGGAGCAGGCCGCCTCGAAGATGGACGGCTGACGCGCCGGGCCGCCTCCGCCGTCGTTCGCGAAGCGGGGCCCCACCTCCGCTTCCCTTCGCAGAGCGGGAGGCTGAGGCCCTGTGCCCACCGACGGCGCCCGCACCCTCCTCGTGAAGGCACGGGCGCCGTCGTCGTGCCGGGGGCGCATCCGTTGCGGCACGGACGCAGGGGTGGGCGGGAATGCCCGTCCCGCCCTTCCCCCCGGGCCGCGTGATCGTATACGATCGAGCCAGTGACCGTGTCCCAGGCCACAGCGGGGCGTCACCGCCGACACCCCACCTCAGCGAAGGAGCATCGATGACCAACCTCGAGAGCCGCCAGAAGACCTCGTCCGGCTTCTACGTGACCAAGGAAGCCCCCATCACCCCGGAGAACCCCCTCCCCACCCCGACGTCCGAGGCGCCGGACATCCTGCGCTGCGCGTCCATGGAGCTCGTGGTCACGGACCTGGAGCGCTCCCGCAGCTTCTACGTGGACGTGCTGGGCCTCGTGGTGACCGAGGAGGACGACGAGGTCATCTACCTCCGCTCCATGGAGGAGTTCATCCACCACAACCTGGTGCTGCGCAAGGGCGAGATCGCCGCCGTCGCCGCGTTCTCCTACCGCGTGCGCACCCCCGAGGACCTGGACAAGGCCGTGGCCTTCTACGAGGAGCTCGGCTGCCGCGTGGAGCGCAACAAGGACGGCTTCGTGAAGGGCGTCGGCGACTCCGTGCGCGTCGAGGACCCGCTGGGCTTCCCCTACGAGTTCTTCTACGAGACCGAGCACGTGGAGCGCCTGGCCTGGCGCTACGACCTCTACACCCCCGGCGCGCTGGTGCGCCTGGACCACTTCAACCAGGTGACCCCGGACGTGCCCCGCGCCGCGAAGTTCATGCAGGACCTGGGCTTCCGCGTCACCGAGGACATCCAGGACGAGCAGGGCACCGTGTACGCCGCGTGGATGCGCCGCAAGCCCACCGTGCACGACACCGCCATGACCGGCGGCGACGGGCCCCGCATGCACCACGTCTGCTTCGCCACGCACGAGAAGCACAACATCCTCTCGATCTGCGACAAGCTCGGCGCGCTGCGCATGTCCGACCACATCGAGCGCGGCCCCGGCCGCCACGGCGTCTCGAATGCGTTCTACCTGTACCTGCGCGATCCGGACGGCCACCGCGTCGAGGTCTACACCCAGGACTACTACACCGGCGACCCGGACAACCCGGTCGTCACGTGGGACGTGCACGACAACCAGCGCCGCGACTGGTGGGGCACCCCGGTCGTGCCGTCGTGGTACACGGACGCCTCCCTCGTGCTCGACCTCGACGGCAACCCGCAGCCCGTCGTCGCCCGCACGGACGAGTCCGAGATGGCCGTGACCATCGGCGCCGACGGCTTCTCCTACACCCGCGAGACCGAGGGCGAGGAGTCCATGCCCGAGTGGAAGCAGGGCGAGTACAAGCTGGGCAACCAGCTCTGATCCGCTGAGCCGGACCGCCGGTGCGCGACACCACCGCTGTGCCGGACCGCCGGCGCATCAGCTGGGCGCAGTACTGCCAGGTAACCCCCCGGGCTACCTGGCAGTACTGCGCCCAGCTCATCCAGTGCCTGTGTCGCGGGAGGCCTGTGCCGCGGGGAACCTGGGGGGCCTGGGGGCGGGGGGCGGGGACCGCAGACATGGCGGACGACACCCGGACTAGCCTGGCGGCATGGACGAGACGAACGCGCCGACCCCTGAAGCGCCCCGCGTGCTGGCCGACGTCGCCGCGCTGACGGACGGGCTGGCCGCGGCGGAGCCCGGCGCGGCCTGGCGTCTGAAGGACGACCCGCGCGACCTGGACGTGAACCTCGTGCGGCTGCCCGCAGGCGGGCGCAACGAGCCGTTCGAGGGCCCCGGGCTGGACATCCTGGTGCACGTCGTCGCCGGCTCGGGCGTGCTCCACACCGACGGCGGCGACGTTCCCATCCGCGCCGGCCAGCTGCTGTGGCTGCCGAAGAGCTCCCGCCGCGGCTTCACCGCTGGAGACGAGGGCCTCGCCTGGCTGACGGCGCACCGGCGGAAGCAGGGGCTCGCGATCGGACACCGGCCGGGCTGAGGCCCGCACCGCCGTCGTGAGCGGGCCCACACCCGGGCGGATCGCAACGTATACGATTGGCGAAGCCCGCCGTCGCACCCCGAGGAGCACCATGCTGGACCACGAGACGCACGTGAAGATCGCCGACGAGCTCTTCGAGGCCGGCCGCACCGGCACCCCCGTGCCCCTGCTGACCGCCCGCCACGCGGGCATGGAGATCGAGGACTCCTACGCTGTGCAGCGCATCTGGGCGGAGCGCCGCGTGGAGGCGGGGCGCCGCGTCGTCGGGCACAAGATCGGCCTGACCTCCAAGGCCATGCAGGCCGCCACCGGGATCACCGAGCCGGACTACGGCGTGATCTTCGATGACCAGGTGTTCGAGTCCGGCCACGAGTACGAGACCGCGCGCATCACCAACCCCCGCATCGAGATGGAGCTCGCCTTCGTGCTCAAGGAGGAGCTGCGCGGCCCGAACGTGACCCTCTTCGACGTGCTGCGCGCCACCGAGTACGTGGTGCCCGCGCTCGAGGTCCTCGACGCCCACGTGGAGCTGCAGGGCCGGACCATCGTGGACACCATCGCGGACAACGCCGCGCTCGGCTCCATGGTGCTCGGCGGCCGCCCCGTGGCCCCCGACGCCGTGGACCTGCGCTGGGTGGCCGGGACGCTCTCCCGCAACCAGACCATCGAGGAGACCGGCGTGGCCGCGGGCGTGCTGAACCACCCGGGCAACGGCGTGCACTGGCTGGCCAACCGCCTGGCCGAGCACGGCGACGCGCTCGCCGCCGGGGAGATCGTGCTCGCCGGCTCCTTCACCCGCCCGATGCACGTCAGCGCCGGGGACACCGTCACCGCCGACTACGGGCCGCTCGGCACCGTCACCTGCCGGTTCGCCTGAGAGGACCCCCCCGCCATGCCCGTGCGCCACCACCCCCAGCCCCTCGTGAGGGACCTGTTCACCGCGGACGCTCGCGCCGCTCGCGGCGGCCGCCCCGCCGCCGGCATGTTCCTCAGCTCCGGGGACTGCACGGCCGCGGAGATCTGCGCCGGCGCGGGCATGGACTACCTCCTGATCGACGGCGAGCACGCCCCGCTCTCGCTCGAGACCGTCCTCGCGCAGCTGCGCACGATCGCCGGGTACGGCGTGCCCGTGATGACCCGCGTGCCCGCCCTCGACGTGGTGCTGGTGAAGCAGTTCCTGGACCTCGGCGCCCAGACCCTGCTCGTGCCGATGGTGGACGACGCCGAGCAGGCTGCCGAGGCCGTGCGCGCTGTGCGGTATCCGCCGCAGGGGGTGCGCGGCGTCGGGTCGGCGCTGGCGCGGTCGGGGCGCTGGAACCGGATCGAGGGGTACCTGCCGCAGGCGGCGGACCACGTCAGCCTGTTCGTGCAGATCGAGACGGCGGCCGGCGTCGAGAACGCCCGGGCCGTCGCGGAGGTCGACGGCGTGGACGGTGTGTTCGTGGGCCCCTCCGACCTGTCCGCGTCGATGGGGCTGCTCGGTCAGCAGGCCCACCCGGACGTGGTGGCCGCTGTGGAGTCGGTGATCACCGAGGTGAAGACTGCCGGGAAGGTCGTCGGCGTCAACGCGTTCGTCACGGCCCAGGCGCAGGCCTACGCGGCCGCCGGGGCGGACTTCGTCAACGTGGGGGCCGACGTCGCCCTGCTGGCCCGTGCCGCCGAGGCCCTCGCCGAGACCTGGTGCCCCGCCCCGGAGGCCGGCGATCCAGGCGACGGCGAGGGCACGTCCCGCGCGTCGTACTGACAGGCGCTCTGACCGGGCCGGACCCCCGGTCACCGTGCCACCCTGGATCCATGCCCACCCCCGGTTCGAAGACCCCGCGCCTCACCCACCGCTTCGCCGACACGTTCCCCGAGCTCGCCCTGCCGTGGGAGGCCCAGGAGACGCCCGCGCCTCAGCTGGCCCTGCTCAACAACGAGCTCGCCGAGCTGCTGGGCATGGACGCGGAGTGGCTCGCCACCGACGACGGCGTCCGGTTCCTCACCGGCGAGCAGCCCGGCCCGGACGCCCGCCCAGTCGCGCAGGCGTACGCGGGGCACCAGTTCGGCGGCTACTCGCCGCGGCTCGGCGACGGCCGCGCCCTGCTGCTCGGTGAGATCGCCCCGATCCTTCCGGGCGCCGACTCCCCCGCCGCAGCCCGCGCCCTGCGCGACCTCCATCTGAAGGGGTCCGGCCGCACCCCCTTCGCGCGCGGCAACGCGGACGGCCAGGCCGTCCTCGGCCCCATGCTGCGCGAGTACGTCGTGGCCGAGGCGATGCACGCCCTCGGCGTGCCGACCACGCGCGCGCTCGCCGTCGTCGCCACGGGCGCCCAGGTGCTGCGCGAGGACCTGCTGCCCGGCGCCGTGCTCGCGCGCGTCGCCGCCTCCCACCTGCGGGTGGGCACGTTCCAGTACGCGGCGGCGCTCCCGGACGCGGAGGCCTCGAAGGACCTGCTGCGCCGGCTCGTGGACGAGGCCGTCGCCCGCCACCACCCGCACGCCGCCGACGCCGAGAACCCGGCGCTCGCGCTCTACGAGGCGGTGGTCGGCGCGCAGGCCGAGCTCGTGGCGCGCTGGATGCTCGTGGGGTTCGTGCACGGCGTGATGAACACGGACAACGTGACGCTCTCGGGCGAGACGATCGACTACGGCCCGTGCGCCTTCATCGACGCGTTCGACCCCGGCGCCACGTTCTCCTCGATCGACGTGCAGCACCGCTACGCCTTCGGCAACCAGGGCCCCATCGCGGCGTGGAACCTCGCCCGGCTCGGCGAGACGCTGCTCCCCCTGCTCGACGACGACCCGAACCGGGCCGTGGAGCTCGCCCAGGAGGCCCTCGCCGGGTTCCAGGCCCGGCACCTGGCCGCGTGGCGCGGCGGGCTGCGGGAGAAGCTGGGGCTGAGCACCGACGTGCCGGACGAGACCGTCACCGAGCTGACCGACCGACTCTTCGTGCAGCTGACCGAGGCGAGTACGGACTGGACCTCGTTCTGGTTCCGCCTGGCGGACATGGCCGAGGCCGATGCGGAGGCCGATCGCCTCATCCCGGGCGCCCGCACCCCCGACGAGGTGGCCGCGTGGCTGCGCGACTGGCGGGCCCTGAGCCCGGACGCCGCCGCGATGCGCCGCGTGAATCCGGTCTACATCCCGCGCAACCACCTGCTGGACGCCGCGCTCATGGCGGCCGAGGACGGGGACCTCGCGCCCGTGCGCGAGCTGCTCGAGGCGGTCACGGACCCGTTCGCCCCACGCCCCGGCTTCGAACGGTATGCGGAGCCGGCCGCGGTGGGCGGCGCCCCGTTCGTCACCTACTGCGGGACCTGAGCGCCGTCACCCGCGCGCGAGAGACCTCACGGGCACCGCCGGATCCGCGAGGGCCTCCGGGTCCACCCGGATTGCGCGGTCGATGATCCGCCGCGCCGCCTTCACGGCCATCGGATCGTCCACGGACGCGGCCCCGCGCATCGTGCCGTCCGCGGCGAGCGCGAAGCTCGCCACCGTCCGGCCCCGCACCTCGCGGTGGACGTGCCGGCCGCCGTCGGGAAGCGCCATGTCCCCCACGGCCTCGACGTGCGCGCCGTGCCGGTCCGACCAGAACCACGGCGCGCCGGGCGCGGCCGGCTCCTCACCCATCAGGGCCGCGGCGGCCGCGACGCCCGCCTGCATGGCCGGCTCCCAGTGCCGCGACGCGGGCCAGGCCGAGTCCCGCAGCCGCGCGACGTCGCCGACGGCGAGGATCCCCGGCACGGACGTCCGGCCCGCGGCGTCCACCAGCACGCCGTCCGCGGTCTCGATCCCGGCCTTCTCGGCGAGTGCGGTCTCCGGGACGGTGCCCGTGGCCAGCACGACGACGTCGGCGTCCACGGTGCGGCCGTCCTCGAGATGGACGCGGTGGGCGGTGGGGAGTCCGCCGCCGGGATCGTCCACCGCCTCGTCCGCGTGCTCGATCCGCGCGACGCGCCCGACCTCGAGCTCGACCCCGTTCTCGGCGTGCATGCGGTGCAGGCGCGCGGTGATCGCCGGTCCGACGGCGGTCAGTGAGGGCGTCTCGGTGCTCGTCACGAGCGTGACGTCGGCGAAGGCGGCGCGGGCCGACGACGCGGCCTCGGCGCCCGTGAACCCTCCGCCGATCACCGCCACGCGCGCCCCGAAGTGCAGCCGGGCCACGAATGCGTCCGCGTCGGCGCGGGTGCGCAGGGTGATCAGCCGCGCATCGTCGGCGCCGGGCACCGCCAGCGGGCGCACCCGACCGCCCGTCGCGAGGACCACGACGTCCGCCTCCCGGGCCTCCCCCGTGTTCAGCCGCACGCGGTGCCGCACGTCCGCGCCGCCGGGCTCGAGCGCCTCAGCCCGCGCGGTCACGACCTCCACTCCGTGCTCGGCGAACCACGACGGCGGGGCGAGGAGCAGCCGGGGCCCGTCCGTCTCCCCGGTCAGGTAGTCCTTGGACAGCGGCGGTCGGTCGTAGGGCAGGCCCTCGGGGTCCGCGATCGTCAGCGCGCCCGCGAAACCCCGACGGCGCAGCTCGCGCACCAGGGAGAACCCGGCCAGCCCGCCGCCGAGCACGAGCACGGAGGCGGAAGCCCCGCCGGGAGCCCCGCCGTCGTCCGCCACAGGCACGAGGCCCGCGCTCATTCGCCCGGCGTCAGGTAGAGCTGACCGTCCCGCGCCTCCACCGCATGCGTGCCGACCGGCTTCGTGGCCGGCAGGCACAGCGCCTCGCCGGACCTGAGGCAGAACTCGGCGGAGTGCAGCGGGCACTCGACCTTCGTCCCCTCGAGCCACCCCTCGGCCAGGGATGCGTCCTCGTGGGTGCAGGTGTCGTCGATCGCGTAGAACGCGCCGTCCTCGGCGTGGAACACCGCGACGTCGTCGCGCGTGCCCGCCGTCTGCGCCGGGATCACGCGGGACTCGCCCTCCGGGATGTCCGCCGCCGCGCCGATGTGGATGGGCTCCGCCATGTGCTGCCTCCGTGTTCCGCCGGCCCGCGCCGGCTCCTTCAGGGTCTGCACGCCACGGTATCGCGCGGGCGTCAGAGGACCTCGACAGCGCGCACCGTCCCGTCCGCGCAGCGCCTCGAGCGGGGCGGGGGCGGCGGCCATGTCCTCGTCCGAACGGACGGGGACGTTCAGGAGCACCCAGAGCAGCGCCGTCGTGACCAGGATGATCGAGGTGACCTTGCGCAGGCAGCCCTTCGCCGAGGCCCACATGGAGGTGAGCACGGTGCGGGCACGCGCATCGCGATCAGCAGCACGTAGACCGGCAGGCTCGGCCGGTCACGTCGCGCTCGCGCAGCGCGCGGGTCACGGGGAGAAGGAGGGCCATGGGGTCCTCGCCTGGGGTGCCGTGCCCCGGACCGGCGGTCCGGGACGCTCGGTGCCGTCACCGGAATTGCGTCTGACGGGCGTGAGCTACGGGGGGCCTTACTCCCCTCGGCGGCGACGCGCACCTCCCCCGATCGACTCAGGACCGGAACGCGCGCGCCACCTCGAGGAAGCGGTCGTTGGCCTCGACCTCACCCATCGTGACGCGGACGCCCTCGCCCGCGAACGCCCGCACCGAGAGCGCTCGGGCCTGGGCTGCCTCGGCGAACGCGGCGGTCTGATCACCCAGCGGCAGCCACACGAAGTTGGCCTGGGTCTCGGGCACGTCCCAGCCGGCCTCCTGCAGCGCGGCGACGACGCGCTCGCGCTCGTCCACCACGGTCTGCACGTGGCCGAGGACCTCGTCCAGGTGCTCGAGCGAGGCGACGGCGGCCTGCTCGGCGAGCGTGGAGACGGCGAAGGGCACGGCCACCGTGCGCAGCGCGGAGGTGATCTCCGGGTGGGACACGGAGTAGCCGACACGGAGGTTGGCCAGGCCGTGGGCCTTGGAGAAGGTGCGCAGCACCACCACGTTGCGGTGCTTCCGGTACATCTCCAGGCCCTTGACGGCGTCCTCGTCCCGGATGAACTCCACGTAGGCCTCGTCGATCACCACGAGGATGTGGGAGGGCACCTTCGCCAGGAAGTCCTCCACCTCGGCCGTGGTGAGCGCCGGGCCGGTGGGGTTGTTCGGGGTGCACAGCAGGATCACGCGCGTGCGGTCCGTGATGGCGTCCAGCATGGCCGGCAGGTCGTGTCGGTGGTCCGCGGTGAGCGGCACCATGACGTCCTTCGCGCCGGCGCTGCGGGCCACGATCGGGTAGGCCTCGAAGGAGCGCCACGCGAAGATCACCTCGTCCGGCTCGGTGCCCTCCCCCTCGCCCGCGAAGGCGGTGATGATCTGGGACAGCGCGCCCAGCGAGCCGGCGCCGGTGACGATGTCCTCGGCCGGGACGTCCAGGTGGGGGGCCAGCTTCTCACGCAGCTCCGTGGCGAGCGGGTCCGGGTAGCGGCACAGCAGGCTCGGGGCGCCCTCGACGCCGGCCACGATCTCGTGCACGCGCTCCACGACGCCCGGCACCGGGGCGAACGGGTTCTCGTTCGAGGAGAGCTTGTAGGGGGCGAGTCCGGGGACGGCCACGGGCGGCTTGCCGGCCGCGTACGGCGGCAGCTTGCCGACCTTGGCGTGGGCACGGACGACGGCGGGGCTGGGCTGAGCGGAGTCGGTCATGTGGCACAGGATACGGCGGTGACGAGGCTCTCAGCCGTCGCCGAGGGCGGCCGCCACCCGCTGAGCGGCGGCGGACAGGCGGGCCCCGATCGCCTCGAGGTCCTCCGCCCGGGTCGCGAAGACGACGGCGAGCGCCGCCGGGAACTGGCCCCGCACCGCGAGCGGCACGGCCACCGAGGACACGCCGGTGATCACCTCGTCGCGGCTCGAGGCCCAGCCGCGCGCGCGGGCGCCGGCGACCTCCGGACGTTCGGCGCCGTCGTCGTGCGGGCCCACCCCCTGCCCGCCCTCGGCGCGGCGGGCGCGCTGCGCGGCCCACTCCGCCTCCGGCATGGCGGCCGCGAGGGCGATGCCCGGCGCGCCGACCCCCAGCGGGTGGCGCGTGCCCGGCCGCTGGGTCACGAGGTTGCCGCGTGGGGGCTCCACCGTGGCGAGGGTGAGGCAGTCCGCGCCGTCCCAGACCACGAGGAAGGCGGTCATGTGGAGGTCGGCCGAGACGGAGGTGAGCTCGGGCAGGGCCGCGGCGCGCAGGTCCGGCTCCACCCGGCCCGCAAGCACCGCGAGGCCCGGGGCGACGAGGACGCGGCCGGCGTCGTCCCGGCGCAGGAGGCCGTGCTCCTCGAAGGTGCGGAGCATGCGGTAGGCCACCGAGCGGTGGACGCCGAGGCCCTCGGCGAGCTCGGCGATGGTGGGCGGCGTGGGCGCCTCGGCCACGGCCTCGAGCATCGTGAGCGCACGGGAGAGGGTCTGCGACGGCGCCTCGGCGCGCACGGGGCGGGAGCGGGACGTCTCGGGGGGCATCGTGCGCTCCTTCGCTCAACGGGGCCGGGCGGAACGGGGTGGACGGACCGCGCCGGGGCACACCGGACGGCGTGTGGGCGCCCCCACGCGGGGTTGTGAAGCCGGTCACGCCCGCGTACAGTCTGCCACATGCGTGTTCCCTCTGGGAACGACGCGTTCTCTGAGCGAACAGGCGCCGGGTGCCATCCTCGGCCGCAGCGAAAGGTCTCCCATGCTGTTCCACCACCACGGCTACGTCTCCACCGATCCCCGCGTCCAGCCCGCCGCCGGCACGGGCCTCACCCGCCCCGCCGAGCTGCCGGACGAGATGGACGTGCTGATCGTCGGCACGGGCCCCGCCGGCATGATCGCCGCGGCCCAGCTCGCGATGTTCCCGGACGTCCACGCCCGCATCATCGAGCGCCGCCCGCACCGCCTCGAGATCGGCCAGGCCGACGGCATCCAGGCCCGCTCCGTGGAGACCTTCCAGGCGTTCGGATTCGCGAACCAGATCATCGACGAGGCCTTCGACCTCACCTCGATGGCCTTCTGGAACCCGGACCCCGAGAACCCGGCGGACATCGTCCGCACCCAGCTCGCCGAGGACGACCCGGAGGGCGTCTCCGAGTTCCCGCACCTGATCGTGAACCAGGCGCGCATCCTGGACTGGTTCGCCGAGTTCATGATGAACGCCCCGGCCCGCATGGCCCCTGACTACGGCTGGGCCTTCGAGTCCCTCGACGACTCCGGCACCGGCGCGCACCCCGTCTCCGTGACCCTGCGCCGCACGGTGGACGCCGAGGGCAACGCCCTGGAGAACCCGGAGGACGGCGAGCTGCGCACCGTGCGCGCGACGTACGTGGTGGGCGCGGACGGCGCCGGCTCGCGCGTGCGCAAGGCGATCGGCCACTCCCTCTCCGGCGACGCCGCCAACCACGCGTGGGGCGTCATGGACGTCCTCGCGGACACCGACTTCCCGGACATCCGCACGAAGTGCTCGATCCACTCGCAGGCCGGCTCGATCCTCCACATCCCCCGCGAGGGCGGGCACCTGTTCCGCATGTACGTGGACCTGGGGGTGGTGCCGGAGGGCGACGGCCACACCATCCGCAAGACCCCGCTCGAGGAGGTCATCAAGCGCGCCCAGGCGATCCTCCACCCCTACCGCCTCGACGTGAAGGAGACCGCCTGGCACTCGGTGTACGAGGTCGGCCACCGCCTGACCTCGGGCTTCGACAACCGCGAGCGCGTGGGCCAGCCCACCGTGTTCCTGCTCGGCGACGCCTGCCACACCCACTCCGCGAAGGCCGGCCAGGGCATGAATGTGTCCATGCAGGACGGCTGGAACCTGGGCTGGAAGCTCGGCCACGTCCTCTCCGGCCGCGCACCCCAGGAGCTGCTCGCCACCTACGCGGACGAGCGCAAGGACATCGCCAAGAACCTGATCGACTTCGACAAGGAGTGGTCCACGCTCATGGCGAAGCCCGTCTCCGAGCTGGGTGATCCGAACTACGTGGCGGAGTTCTACACGAAGACCGCTGAGTTCCCTGCGGGCTTCATGACCCAGTACCAGCCGTCCATGCTGACCTCGGGGACCGCGCACCAGGACCTGGCATCCGGCTTCCCTGTGGGCAAGCGCTTCAAGTCCGCCCTCGTGGAGCGCTCGTGCGACACCAACGTGAAGCACCTGGGCCACCTGCACCGCGCGGACGGCCGCTGGCGCGTCTACGTGTTCGCGGACTCCGCGTCCCCCCGTTCAGCGGACTCGCAGGCGGCCGCCTGGGCCCGGGCGATCGCGGAGGACCCGCAGTCCTTCCGCAACCGCTTCACCCCGCCCGGCGCGCCCGAGGACACCGTGTTCGACGTCAAGGTCGTGTACCAGCAGCAGCAGTCCGAGTTCGACTGGACCGACGCGCCCGCCGTGTTCGTGCCGACCACGGGCCCGCTCGGCCTGCGCGACCTGAACAACGTGTTCGCCACGTGCCGGCCCAAGCACGGCGAGGACGTCTTCGAGGCGCGCGGCATCAGCCGCGACGGCGCCGTCGTGGTCGTCCGCCCGGACCACTACGTGTCCGGCGTCTTCCCGCTGGACGCCCCCGCGATGGTGAACGAGTTCTTCGCGGGCGTGCTGTCCGACCGGGCCTGACCCGACCGGCTCACCGGCTGCGCGGCGGGCGGGCGATCTCCTCGGGCGCCTGGCTGACCACCCCCGCCCGACGCCGCGCGTCGGCGCCCTCGACGCCCCGCCGCAGGCGCACCGTCCGGCTGGAGAGCACGGCGCCCGTGGCCAGCCCGGCGAGCGCGGCGTGCACGCCGGCCACCTCGGCGCGAGCGGCGGGGTCGGCGGCCTCGAAGTCCTCGATCATGCGGGTGTAGTCCCCGAGCGCGTGGGCACGGTCCAGGTCAGTCCCGACGGCCTCCGCATCCTGTCCCAGGCGCGAGGCGAGCCCGGGCAGCTCGTGGGGGTCCAGCCGGTCCGGCCCCAGCCGCTCGAGCCCGTCCTCCCATCCCGCCTCGGACGAGGTCCCCGGGGCGAGCAGCGCGGGTGCCTCGTCCGGCCCCTCGGGGTGGAAGGTGACGGTGGCCCGCTGGAGGCCGAGGGGGTTCGGGCCGCCGTCGGCCGCGGTGTAGAGGTCACGGTCCGTGGCGAACTCGAGGATCGGCACACCGGCCGGCGCGGACTGGTTCCCGTTCGGCGCACCCACGGTCATGACGCCGCGCACCGAGTATGCCTGGGAGAATCCGGGATCGTCCGCGAGGTTGACCGCGTGCACGCCGCCCTGGCTGTACCCGGCCAGCAGGAGGTCGGCGCCCGTCGGCACGCCCGCCGCCGCGAGGGCCTGCGCGATGCCGGCCGCCGTCCGGCGCGAGTCGTTCCCCAGCGCGTCGAGGTTGCCCCCACCGTCCGCCCAGTTGTCCGAGCGATGCTCCGGCAGCAGCCCCTCCTGGGTGCCCGGCAGGCCCACGAGCCACACGTCCGCGCCGTCCGCGCCGCGGATCCGGGTGACGGTCACCGCGCCCTCGCCGTCGCTGTGCCGCGGGATGAGGTGCGCGACCTCGGACAGGTGGCCGGTGAGACGCCGGGGCGCCTCGAGGTGGTCCACAGGCTCCCCGGCGACCTCGAGGGGATCGGCGTTTGTGGGGTCCAGGAGCGGGTAGACCTCGGCGATGAGCCGCCACGCGGCCGCGGGCGTGAGGCGCAGGCTGGGGTCGATGTCCCCCAGGCGGTCCGCCGCCCACTCGAGCTCACCGCCCAGCTCCCCCACGGCGCACTGCCCCGCCACCCAGTCCCGCACGGGCCCGCCGAATCCACCGATGGCCGCGATGCCCCCGTCCACCGCCGTCCCCACGGGGAGGCCGAGCAGCTGGGCCAGGAGCGCCTCCCCCACGACCTCCGTGCCTGCACGCACGAGGAACTCCGCCTCCTCGACGGACAGGCCGTCCGCCGCCCGCGCCTCGAGCGCGGCTCCCAGCACGGCCGCCCGCGGGTCCTCCGCGTCCATGACGCCGGCCGCCCCCTGCTCGGCCCGGCGGTACGCCTCCGCAGCCCGCCGCAGGTCCTCCCGGTTGCGGGCGAGCGCGTCCGTCAGGCCCTGGAGACGGCGGGCGCCCTCGCGCAGCGCCTCCCGCAGGCGGGCCGCCGCGCCCGGGCCGGAGGCGGCCCGGTCCACGAGGGACGCCGCGTGCTCGGCGTGGAACACCAGGACGCGGGTGACGTCCGCGGCCTCGCGGAACCGCTCGGCGGCCGCGTCGATGCCGTCCAGGTCCGCGTAGACGGACCCCGGACCGCCCTGGGTGCTGAAGCGGACCACGCCTCCCACGCCGCTCACACCCCCGCCACGCTCAGCAGTGCGGCCCGGGCGGACTCCTCCACCTGGCGGATCCGCTGCTCGGCGGCGAGCCGGGCGTCCTCAGCCTCCCGCTCGGCCGCGGCGAGCAGGGCCAGCCACTCCTCGGCGGAGGCGACGAGCGCCCCCGCCTCGGCCAGCAGTGCCTCGGCCCGGGCCAGGTGCTCCCGCGCCGCGCTCGACCGCCACTCCACCTCGAGGGTCGCGCGGATGATCCCCTGCGCCGCCAGGAGCTCCCGGAGCAGCCCCTGGAGGGGATCCCACGCCGCGCGCAGCACCGTAGCGGCCCCCAGCGCGTCCTCGAGATCGTCCTGCGCGCCGCTGAAGCGGCCGGCGAGGGACGCGACGACGTCGTCCAGGCCCACGGCGCGCAGCAGCGGGACCGGGGAGGGAGGGAGGAGGGGCGCGGAGATCAGCTCGGCGACGGGCATGGCCCCACGGTAGGGAGGGCGCGCGGCCACGTTCCCCGGGCGAGGGGCCGGCCTGGGACGGGGGCCCGTGCGTCGTGACCTGTGCAGGAGGAGCCGGGCGGGCGGGGGTGTTGACCCACCTCACACCCTCCCCTATCCTGAACGAACGGTCAGTAATTCGATCCGCCGCGCGCGGACCCCGGGCACGGACCATCAGCCCGCACTCTCACGTGAGGTGAACCCCATGACGCAGACCAGCTCGACCACCCCCCTGGCCTCCGTCCCGTCCCCCGAGGATGCGGCCGGCCAGGAGAACTTCGATCGCCTGATCGCGGAGGACTCGCGCATCGAGCCCCGCGACTGGATGCCCGAGGCCTACCGCAAGTCCCTGACCCGCCAGGTCTCCCAGCACGCGCACTCCGAGATCATCGGCATGCAGCCCGAGGCCAACTGGATCACGCGCGCCCCCTCGCTCAAGCGCAAGGCCATCCTCATGGCCAAGGTGCAGGACGAGGCCGGCCACGGCCTGTACCTGTACTCGGCCGCCGAGACCCTCGGCACCCCGCGCGACGTGCTCAACCAGCAGCTGATCACCGGCCGCGCCAAGTACTCCTCGATCTTCAACTACCCGGCCCGCACGTGGGCGGACATGGGCGCGATCGGCTGGCTCGTGGACGGCGCCGCGATCTGCAACCAGGTGCCGCTGTGCCGCGCCTCCTACGGCCCGTACGGCCGCGCGATGGTGCGCATCTGCAAGGAGGAGTCCTTCCACCAGCGCCAGGGCTGGGAGATCCTCTTCGAGCTCTCGAACGGCACCCCGGAGCAGAAGCAGATGGCTCAGGACGCGGTGGACCGCACCTACGGCCCTGCCCTGCAGATGTTCGGCCCGCCGGACGCCGACTCCCCGAACTCCCAGCAGTCGATGGCGTGGAAGGTCAAGCGCTTCTCCAACGACGACCTGCGCCAGCGCTTCGTGGACATGATCGTCCCGCAGGCCGAGGCCCTCGGCCTGACCCTGCCGGACCCGGACCTGAAGTGGAACGAGGAGCGCGGCCACTACGACTACGGCCAGCTGGACTGGGAGGAGTTCAACGCCGTGATCCAGGGCAACGGCCCCATGAACACCCAGCGCCTGGCCCGCCGCATCCAGGCCCACGAGGACGGCGCCTGGGTCCGCGAGGCCGCCGCCGCCTACGCCCGCCGCCAGGCCGAGCAGCACGCCGCGGCCGACACCCAGCTGATCGGAGCCTGATCCATGACCGAGAACACCTCCGCCTCGAACGAGTGGCCCCTCTGGGAGGTCTTCGTCCGCGCGAACCGCGGCCTCTCCCACGTGCACGCGGGCTCGCTGCACGCCCCGGACGCCACCATGGCGCTGCGCAACGGCCGTGACCTCTACACGCGCCGCAACGAGGGCACCTCCGTGTGGGTCGTCCCCGCGGACGCGATCGCGGCCTCGGACCCGGACTCCAAGGGCGGCTTCTTCGAGTCCGCCCAGGGCAAGTCCTACCGCCACGCCACCTACTACCAGAAGTCCGAGGGGGTGCCCCACCTGTGAGCTTCGCGACCAACGACTCCGCCACGAAGCACTCCGCCGGCGTCGCCATCACCGCGGAGGAGATCTCCTCCGGTGAGCAGAAGGCCTCGGACGAGGTGGCCCGCTACGCCGTGTACCTGGGCGACGACTCGCTCATGCTCGGCCAGCGCCTCTCCTGGTGGATCTCCCGCGCCCCGGAGCTCGAGGAGGACATCGCCCTCGGCAACATCGCCCTGGACCTCGTCGGCCATGCCCGCTTCCTCCTCTCCTACGCCGGCACGGCGTGGGGGAAGAGCGAGGACGACCTGGCCTACTTCCGCGACGAGGAGGAGTTCCGCTCCGTCCGCCTCGTGGAGGCCGAGAACGGCGACTTCGCCAAGACCATCGCGCGTCAGCTGTACTTCTCCTTCTACGCGTACGAGCTCTACTCGCGCCTGAAGGAGTCCACGGACGCCACCCTGGCCGCCATCGCGGACAAGGCGCTCAAGGAGGTCCTGTACCACCAGGACCACGCCGCCGAGTGGCTCAACCGCCTGGGCCTCGGCACCGAGGAGTCGGCGCGCCGCATGCAGCGCGGCCTGGACGAGCTGTGGCCCTACGTGCCCGAGCTCTTCCACGACGACGACCTCACCCGCTCGCTCGCGGAGGAGGGCGTCGCGGTGCTCCCCTCCTCCCTCGAGGAGCCGACGATGTCCCGCCTGACGTCCGCCATCACGGCGGCCGGCCTGCAGGTCCCCGCGACGGGCACCGCCCGCGGCGGCGACCGCTCCGGTGAGATGAGCGAGCACCGCGGCTACATCCTGGCCGAGATGCAGTCCCTGGCCCGCCGTCACCCGGGGGCCACCTGGTGACCACCGCCAGCGAGCTGCGCCCCGCCGACCCCGCCGACGCGCGGGTCTGGGACGCGGCCTCCACCGTGCACGACCCGGAGATCCCCGTGCTGTCCATCGCGGACCTGGGGATCCTCCGGGACGCGCACGCGGAGGGCGAGAAGGCCGTCGTCGTCATCACCCCCACGTACTCCGGCTGCCCCGCGATGGAGACCATCTCCACGGACGTGACCCGCGCGCTCACCCGCGCCGGGTTCGCGGACGCGGAGGTGCGGCTGGTCCTCCAGCCGGCGTGGACCACGGACTGGATGACGGACGAGGGCAAGGCCAAGCTCAACGAGTACGGGATCGCCCCGCCGTCGGCGCGCGCCGACGGCGGCCCCGTGCGGATCGGGCTGACCGTCAAGTGCCCCCGCTGCCACTCCCTGAACACCCGCGAGATCACCCGCTTCGGCTCCACCTCGTGCAAGGCGCTGTACACCTGCAACGAGTGCCTCGAGCCCTTCGACTACTTCAAGGTGCACTGATGACCGAGACCACCGCCGCCCCCGCCGCCGGCAAGCGCCGCGCCGCCTTCAACACCCTCGAGGTGACCGAGCTGCGCAGGCTCACCGAGGACTCCGTGGAGGTCACCTTCACGGTGCCCGAGGAGCTCGCGGACGACTACGACTACGTGCCGGGCCAGTACGTCGCCCTGCGCAAGGAGCTGGAGGGGCAGGAGGTCCGCCGCTCGTACTCCATCTGCGCCGTCCCGACGCGCGGCGAGATCCGCGTGGCCGTGAAGAAGGACTTCGGCGGCCGGTTCTCCACCTGGGCGAACGAGCAGCTGCAGGTGGGCGAGAAGATCGACGTGATGAACCCGCAGGGCGCGTTCACCTCGCGCTCGCACATCACCTCGCTCAACGACGCCGAGAAGGTGGCCGCGGAGCAGGTGGCCAAGAAGGGCAATGCCCACCTCGTGGCGTTCGCCGCGGGCTCGGGCATCACGCCCATCATGGCGATCGCGAAGGCCGTGCTGGCCGCATCGGAGACCTCGCGCTTCGACCTGGTCTACGCGAACCGCTCGGCCATGGACGTGATGTTCGCCGAGGAGCTCGGCGACCTCAAGGACAAGTACCCCGCCCGCTTCTCCGTGCACCACGTGCTCTCCCGCGAGCAGCGCGTCTCCCCGCTGCTCTCCGGCCGCATCGACGCCGAGAAGCTCGAGACCCTGCTCAACCAGGTGATCGACGTGGACGGCACCGACGAGTGGTTCCTCTGCGGGCCGTTCGAGCTCGTGCAGCTCATGCGCGACACGCTCGCGAAGCGCGGCGTGTCCGAGGACGACATCCGCTTCGAGCTGTTCACCACCGGCAAGCCGGAGAACCCGCAGGGCCAGTCCGGCCGCGTGGTCGAGGTGGACCCCTCGGGCAAGAACGTCACCATCGAGTTCAACCTCGACGGCCTCACCGCCAAGGTCGACTCCCCCGCGTCCGCGCACGAGACCATCCTGAACGCCGCCCTGCGCGTGCGCTCGGACGTCCCGTTCGCGTGCGCCGGCGGCGTGTGCGGCACCTGCCGCGCCAAGGTCACCGACGGCACGTACGAGATGGGCGAGAACTACGCCCTCGAGAAGGACGAGGTCGACGCCGGCTACGTCCTCACGTGCCAGACCCGCCCCACCGGCGACGCCATCACCGTCGACTTCGACGCCTGATCCGCGCCCGCCCCGCCTGAGCCAGACCGAGCCGCCCGAAGGAGCCCCCGTGATCCAGCTGAGCATCGCCGACGGCGTCGCCGAGATCGTCCTCGACGCGCCCCAGAAGATGAACGCCCTCGACGAGGCCGCCCTGGCCGAGCTCGGCGAGGCCTATGCGGAGGCCGCGGCCGGCGTCGAGACCGGCGAGGTCCGCGCCGTGCTGCTGCGCGGCGAGGGGCGCGGGTTCTGTGCGGGCCGGGACATCTCCCACGTCACGCCCGCCGACGACGACGCCACCGCGTACCTGCGGGACAGGGTCACCCCCGTGCTGCGGACGATGTCGGAGATCCCGGTGCCGACGTTCGCGGCCGTGCAGGGCGCGTGCCTCGGCGTGGGACTCGGCCTCGCGATCGCCACCGACGTGGTCTACGTGGCCGAGAACGCCAAGATCGGCTCGCCGTTCGCCAACCTCGGCGCCACCCTGGACTCGGGTGGCCACTGGCTGTTCACCGAGCGCCTGGGCGCGCACCGCACGCTCGACCTCATCTACACCGCCGAGCTGATCTCGGGGGCCGAGGCCGTGCAGGCGGGCCTGTTCTCCCGCGCGGTCCCGGCCGAGGAGCTGCTGGAGTTCACCCGTGCCAAGGCCGCCCAGGTGGCCTCCGGCGCGACGCTGGCCTTCCGCGCGTCGAAGGAGCTGGTCCGCCAGATCCGCGACGAGCGCGTCGGCCTGTGGGAGTCCCTCGACGCGGAGAACGTGGCGCAGGGCGACCTGTGCGGCACCGCCGACTACGCGGAGGGCTTCAAGGCCTTCCAGGAGAAGCGCAGGCCGGAGTTCACCGGCCGCGGCTGAGCCCTCCGTCCTCCACAGGCCCCCGCGACACCCAGACCACGACGCCGTCCGCCCCTCCGCGAGAGGGGGCGGGTGGCGCCGTCGAGCGGACCGTGGGGGACGTCACAATCACGACACCCCTCGAGGGCGTGGCGCGAGTCACACCACATCGTATACGGTGACCCGTGTCACTTCCCGACCGAGCGGTCGGTCACATGCGTCTCTCGCCGTCTCGCACCGCAGGCCGCAGCCCCTCACCCCAGGAGCACCCATGAGCCATACCGTCGCCTCCCCAGCCGCCCCGGCCGCCCGCGACCCCCGCGAGGAGCGCAAGGTCCTCGCCGGCACCCTCGTCGGCACCACCATCGAGTGGTACGACTTCTTCATCTTCGCCCAGGCCACCGCACTGGTCTTCGCCGCCCTGTTCTTCGCCCCGATGGGCTCGACCGGCTCGCAGATCGCCGCCTGGGTCACCCTCGGCATCTCGTTCCTCGTGCGCCCCCTCGGCGCCATCATCGCGGGCCACCTCGGCGACAAGTTCGGTCGCAAGATCGTCCTGTCCTTCACCCTGATCGGCATGGGCGTGGCCACCACGCTCATCGGCCTCCTGCCCACCTACGCCCAGATCGGCGTGTGGGCCCCCATCCTTCTCGTGCTGCTCCGCCTCCTCCAGGGCTTCTCCGCCGGCGGCGAGTGGGGCGGCGCGGCCCTCCTGGCCGTCGAGCACGCCCCCAAGGGCAAGCGCGGCCTCTTCGGCGCGGCCCCCCAGGTCGGCGTGCCGCTCGGCATGATCCTGGCGACCGGCGTGCTCTTCTTGGTGCGCTCCAACATGACCGAGGAGGCCTTCCTCACCTGGGGCTGGCGCATCCCCTTCCTGATCTCGATCATCCTGATCGTGGTCGGCTACTTCATCCGCAAGGCCGTGGAGGAGTCCCCGGTCTTCAAGGAGATGCAGCAGCTCAAGGCCAAGGAGTCCGCCCCCCTGGGCGAACTGTTCCGCGGCCACACCAAGGAGGTCCTCCTCGCTGCCGTGATCTTCGCGGCCAACAACGGCGTGGGCTACCTGCTGATCGCCTGGTTCTCCAAGTACGGCGGCCCCAAGGGCCTCGGCATGACCTCCGCCGAGGTGCTGACCGCGAGCCTCGTGGGCGGCCTCGGCTGGTTCATCTTCACCCTGTTCGGCGGCTGGATCTCCGACAAGATCGGCCGCAAGACCACCTTCGTCATCGGCTACGCCATCCTGATCGCCTGGGCGTTCCCTATGTTCAGCCTGCTGAACACGGCCTCCCTGCCGCTCTTCGCCCTGGCGCTCTTCGTGCTGACGATGGGCCTCGGCCCCTCCTACGGCCCGCAGTCCGCCATGTACGCCGAGATGTTCCCGGCTCGCGTCCGCTTCTCCGGCGTCTCCATCGGATACGCCCTCGGCACCATCATCGGCGGCGCCTTCGCCCCGCTGATCGCCGATCTCCTCGTCAAGAACGGCTGGGAGTACGTCGCCTGGTACATCGTGGGCATCTCCGCGATCTCCCTGATCGCCGTCCTCCTGGTGCCCAAGGGCATCCAGGACCGCGAGCTGCACGACGAGGCCGTGCTGGCCACCCGCTCCACCCCCGTGGTCCCCGCCTGATCAGCCTCCGCTGACGGGCTTCGCCCGCCACGCACGACGACGGCGCCTCCTCCTTCGCGGGAGGGGGCGCCGTCGCGCCCGGGGCCGGGAAGGCGGGCGCGAGGACGATACTGGGGGCATGACGACGCCCCGACCCCGTGCCGAGTTCCCCATCGCCGAGATGGCTCCGGCGGGCATCCCACGCCTCACGAAGTCCCTGCTGATCCCCCGGCCCATCGCCTGGGTGGGCACCCGCTCCGCGGACGGTGTGGACAACCTCGCGCCCCACTCCTTCTTCACGATGGTCTCCAACGTCCCGCCGATCCTCGTGTTCGCCTCCACCGGCCGCAAGGACACGCTGGCCAACATCGACGCCACGGGCGAGTTCACCGTCTCGCTCGTCAGCCGCGCCCAGGCCGAGGCGGCCAACGGGACCTCGGCGCCCTACGACCCTGAGGTGGACGAGTTCGCCGTGATCGGACTGGAGAAGGAGCCCAGCGCCGCCGTCGCGCCGCCGCGCGTGGCCGGCGCGCCGGGGGTGTTCGAGTGCGTGCGGGAGCAGGTCGTCCCGGCCGGCGACGGCTTCACCGTGTTCGGCCGCGTGGTCCACGTGGCCGTCGCCGAAGACGTCCTCGTGGAGGACGAGCACGGGCATCGGCTCCCCGACGCCCACCTCCTCGACCCCGTGACCCGGCTCGGCCGGGACGAGTGGGGCTCCCTCGGCGAGGTCTTCTTCCTGCAACGGCCCCAGGCCAGCTGACGACGCCCCCCGGTTGACCCCCGTCACACCGGGCCGGGATACTGAATCCTGAACGCACGGTCGGTAATTCGGCGCGCCGCGTCGCCGCCATCCGTCGACGTGCACGCCCGCAACGCAAGGAGACCCCGCATGTCCACCCCTTCCCAGGCCCTGCTCGTCGGAGGTCGCCGCACCCCGGTCGGCCGCTACGGCGGCGCCCTCTCCTCCGTCCGCCCCGACGACCTCGCCGCCCTGACCATCAAGGCCGTGATCGAGGACGCCGGCATCGACCCGTCGGCGGTGGACGATGTCATCCTCGGCAACGCCAACGGCGCCGGCGAGGAGAACCGCAACGTCGCCCGCATGGCCTGGCTGCTGGCCGGCTTCCCGGACAACGTCCCGGGCATCACCGTGAACCGCCTCTGCGCCTCAGGCATGTCCGCCATCGGCATCGCCACCGCCATGGTGCGCTCCGGCATGGCCGACGTCGTCGTGGCCGGCGGCGTGGAGTCCATGTCCCGAGCCCCCTGGGTCATGGAGAAGCCGACCACCGCGTTCGCCAAGCCCGGCGCGGCGTTCGATACCTCGATCGGCTGGCGCTTCGTGAACCCGCGCTTCGCCTCAGGCGAGTTCGGGGACAAGTTCGTGTTCTCCATGCCGGAGACCGCCGAGGAGGTCGCCGAGGTGGACGGCATCACCCGCGAGGACGCGGACGCCTTCGCCGCCCGGTCCCACGAGAAGGCGCTCGCCGCGATCGAGGCCGGCCGCCTGGCGCCCGAGATCGTCCCCGTGACGGTGAAGGGCCGCAAGGGCGCCGAGACGATCGTGGACACGGACGAGGGCCCCCGCCCCGGCTCCACCCCCGAGGTGCTCGCCGGCCTGCGCCCGATCATCAAGAAGGACGGCGTGGTCACCGCCGGCAACTCCTCCTCCTTGAACGACGGCGCCTCCGCGATCCTCGTCGTCTCCGAGGCCGCTGCGCAGAAGCACGGTCTGAAGGCCCGCGCGCGCGTCGTGGAGTCCACCTCGGCGGGCCTGGCTCCCGAGATCATGGGCCTGGGCCCCGTCCCGGCCACCGAGAAGGCCCTCGAGCGCTCCGGCTGGTCCGTGGCGGATCTGGGCGCCGTCGAGCTCAACGAGGCCTTCGCCACCCAGTCCCTGGCCTCGATGCGTCGCCTCGGCCTGGACCCGGAGACCGTCAACGCCGACGGCGGCGCGATCGCCCTGGGCCATCCGCTGGGCTCCTCGGGGTCGCGCCTCGTGGTCACGCTGCTCGGTCGGATGGAGCGCGAGGGCGCGGACAGGGGCCTGGCCACGATGTGCGTGGGCGTGGGCCAGGGCTCCGCGATGCTCGTGGAGAAGGTGTGAGCATGGCCGAGACCCGCGAGACCCCTCAGGCCGAAGCGGATCCCGACGTCGTCGGCCCGCGCCTGGACGCGGCGGACTTCACCGCCCTGCGGATCGAGGAGCGCGAGGACCGGCTCCACGCGCGCATGGACCGCCCGGCGGTGCGCAACGCGATCGACGCGACCATGGTGGACGAGTTCCACGCGGTGTGCGCACACCTCGAGCAGAACCCCAAGATCCTCATCATCTCAGGCACGCAGGTGGAGTCGAAGAAGGCCCCCGGCACGTTCTCGGGCATCTTCGCGTCCGGCGCGGACATCGGCCAGCTGCGCGCGCGGCGCCGCGACGACGCCCTGCGCGGCGTGAACTCGCAGGTGTTCGACCGCATCCACCGCCTGCCGATGCCCGTCATCGCCGCGATCGACGGCTTCGCCCTGGGCGGCGGCGCCGAGCTCGCGTACGCGGCGGACTTCCGCATCGCCACGCCCTCCCTGAAGATGGGCCAGCCGGAGACCGGCCTCGGCATCACGGCTGCCGCGGGCGCGCAGTGGCGCCTCAAGGAGCTCGTCGGCGAGCCGGTGGCCCTCGAGCTGCTGCTGGCCGGCCGCATCCTGGACGCCCAGGAGGCCCTGGACCTCACGCTCGTCACCGAGCTGCACGAGCCGGACCACCTGGAGGACGCCGCCCACGCCCTGGCGGACCGCATCGCGCAGCACGACCCCCTGGCGGTGCGCCTGTCCAAGCGCGTGTTCCACCTGCCCCGCGAGGCCCACCCCCACGTGGACGAGATCGCGCAGGCCATCCTGTTCGAGTCCGAGGCCAAGTTCGAGCGCATGCAGGCGTTCCTGGACCGCAAGAAGAAGTGAGGACTTCCATGACCGAGACCCAGAACACCCCTGACACCTCCCGCGCGTCCGTGCCCGGCGTCGTCGGCATCCTCGGCGGCGGCCGCATGGGCGGCGGCATCGCTCACGCCTTCCTCACCTCCGGTGCCACCGAGGTGATCGTGGTGGAGCGCGACGCGCAGTCGGCCGAGGCCGCCAAGGAGCGGATCGAGGCGGACCTCGCGAAGTCCCTCGAGCGCGGCCAGCTGGACGGCAACCTGGACGTGTGGGCCGAGCGCCTCACGATCTCCCTGGACCGCGCCGACTTCGCCCGCTGCGGGCTCGTGGTGGAGGCCGTCTTCGAGGACATGCAGGTCAAGATCGACGCCCTCACCGACGTCGAGAAGCACCTGGCCGAGGACGCGTGGCTCGCCACGAACACCTCCTCGCTGTCCGTGGACGAGATCGCCCGCCACCTGCAGCGCCCCGAGCGCTTCTGCGGCCTGCACTACTTCAACCCGGTTCCGGCCTCGAAGCTCGTGGAGGTCGTCATCGGCGAGCAGACCGGCGAGGAGCTCACGGCCCTCTCCACCGCGTGGGTGCGCGGCCTGGGCAAGACCCCGGTCGTGGTGAAGGACGCGCCCGGCTTCGCGTCGTCGCGCCTCGGCGTGGCCATCGCGCTCGAGGCCATCCGCATGGTCGAGGAGGGCGTGGCCTCCCCCGAGGACATCGACGCCGCCATGGTGCTCGGCTACAAGTTCCCCGTCGGCCCGCTCGCGCTGACGGACATCGTGGGCCTGGACGTGCGCCTCGGAATCGCCGAGTACCTCGAGTCCCAGCTCGGCGAGCGCTTCGCCCCGCCGCGGCTCATGCGGGACATGGTGGCCCGCGGCGAGCTCGGCCGGAAGTCCGGCAAGGGCTTCTTCGACTACGAGGGACAGGCCTGAGCATCCGGCGCGCCGACCGCCCGTTCCGCTTCGAGCACCGCTGGGCGGTCCCCCTGCCCGCCGACGCGGTCATGGACCTCCTCGGCGAGCCGGTGGGCTACTCCTCGTGGTGGCCCGCGATCCCGCGGGCCCGCCGGATCGACGACGGCGTCCCGCCCGGCGCGATCGGCGAGCGGGCGGCCATCCGCCTGCGCGGCTTCGTCCCCGTGGGCCTGACCATGGAGCGCGTGGTGGACGACCGCGAGCGCGGCGTCCTCGTCGCCCGCGTCGAGGGGGACCTCGTGGGCACCGTCCGGGCGGAGGTCCGTCCGGAGGAACCCGGTGCCCACGCCCCGTCCCGGCCCGCGGACGACGGCACCGCCCCCGCCCCCGCCTCCGACGGGCGTTGCACCGTGCACTGGACCCAGGATGTCGTGCTGGCTCCCACGTGGATGCGCGCCGTCGTCCTGATCCCGGGGGCGAGGGCCGCGATGCGCGCGAGCCACGCCGTGGCGATGCGGGCTGGCCGCCGCGCCCTGGGGGCGACGCGCCTGCCCGCGGGCTGAGCGCGGCGCTGCACCCGACGCTCCCGCGCGAACCCGCCGACGCAGCACGCCCGGCGCGGCGTCGCACAGCACGACGGCCCCCACCATCCGGTGGGGGCCGTCGTGTCGTCGTGGACTCGCTCAGGCTGCGGCGTGCTCACAGGTGCCGCAGGAGCAGTCCGTGCACTCACACGTCGCGCAGGCGCAACCCTGGCCGCAGGAGCCGCACGCGCAGGTGTCGCACTCCTCGACGTGGTCGCCGTGCACGTGGTGCAGGTGGCCGTCGTGCTTGTAGTCCACGTGGTCGCCGTGCTCGACGGCCTCGTGGCCGCAGTCCGGGCCGTGCGCGTGGTCGTGCTCGGGGTGGATGACGTGGGTGGTGTGGTCAGTGCTCGTCATGGTGGGCCTCCTCGGCTGCATGCTGGACGGCGTCCCGCAGGATGTGCGACACGTGGTCATCGGTGAGCGAGTACATCCGGGTCTTGCCATGGAGGTCGGATCGGACGAGACCGCTCATCCGCAGCACCCGCAGATGCTGGGACATCAGGGTGTGCGTGACCCCCGCGTGGTCGGCCAGGCCGGAGACGCTCGTCGGCTGCTCCGCCATCCGCAGCAACGCGGTGATGCGCACCGGGGAGGCGAGGACCTTGAAGAGCTCGGCGGTCTGGGTGATGTCGGGGTTCACGTGCCGATCTTACATGCACATGTTTGCAGGTGTCCACACGTCGGGGCGGTCGAGCACGAGCGGGGTGAACGCGTGGCACGTGTTCACCGCGCCCCACAGGTTCACCTCGGCGGCGCGGCGCATCCCCTGCTCGTCGAGGCCCTGGTCCCTGACGAACTGCTGGATGATGCCGCCGACGTCGAGCAGGCCGTCCACCCGGCCGTGCGCCGCGACGACCTCCTCCGGGCGGCGACCGATGCCGTCGTGGTCCGTGATGTCCCGCGGGTGGGCGGTGAACCGGGGGTCGACGCCGGCGCGGCGGGCGGTCGCCTCGAGCGAACCAGCGGGGAGCGTCAGAGTTCGGCCTGTGCCTCGTCCCAGCCACGGGAGAGCGGGGGACGCGCGACGCCGTCGAGCAGCGCCTCCGCGGGATCCTCCCCGAGGTGCTTGATGCGGTTCTCCGCGTCCACGTGGACGACACGCGGGGTGAAGGAGCGCGCCTCGGCGTCGTCCATCTGCGCGTAGGCCATGAGGATCACGATGTCTCCGGGGTGCACGAGGTGGGCGGCGGCGCCGTTGATGCCGATGACGCCGGAGCCGCGCTCGCCCGCGATCGTGTAGGTCTCGAGGCGGGCGCCGTTGGTGACGTCCACGATGCTCACGAGCTCGCCCGGCAGGATCTGGGCCGCGTCCAGGAGGTCCTGGTCCACGGTCACGGAGCCCACGTAGTGCAGGTCCGCCTGGGTCACGGTGGCCCGGTGGATCTTGGCGTGGAACATGGTGCGCAGCATGCGGTGAGGAGCTCTCCAGGTGGGGGCGGGGTGTGTCCCAGGGACGGGGACGAGTCTACGCGGGGTCTGCGCGGCGGCCGATGAGTCGTCCGGACGGGGCGGTGGGCCGGTGGGGCGGTGGGGCGAAGCGCGGAGGCAGTCGTACACGCCGCTACGTGATTCGGTAGCGGCGTGTACGACTGCCTCCCGGGATGTGGTCACCGCGCGTCCTCTCCCACGGGCGATCGCCGGGCGAGGTGTTCCCGCAGCTGCCACAGGAACGTCTCCAGATGCGCTGGCCGGAAGACGTCCGCCGTCACGCGGATCACCTCCCACCCGTCCGCCCTCAGGTTGGCGTCCCTCTCGACGTCCTCCCGCCACTGACGCTGATCCGTGCGGTGCTGGTCGCCGTCGTACTCCACGATCACCTTCGCATCGAGCCAGGCCAGGTCCACGCGCAGCCACTGCCCCGTGGACAGGACGATGCGCGGATTCACCTCAGGCTCGTCGACGCCGGCCAGGACGATGGCCACCCGGAGGCGGCTCTCCTGGGGCGAGCCGGATCCCGAGCGGACGAGGTCGAGCGCCTCGCGCGCCGCGCGGATGCCCTTGACTCGCGGCCGACTCGCCACGCCCTCCCTCAGCTCCACCAGCGTGCCCACGCCCGGCGGCAGCTCACGACGGCGGCGTTCCGAGTGAGCCACCCTCACGATGCTGTCCCCCAGCGCGACGAGGGCGTCCAGCTGCGCTCCACCCTTCGCGAGGTCCACGAACGTCCACGGGGAGGTGGTCACGCGGACGCCGTCGACGACCCGCACCGGCGCGTCCGGCGGGAGCCGATGGCACCGCAGGCCCGGGCGCTGCGTGCCCCCGCCGTGATGCCGGGGCTCCGCAAGATGGATGACAGCGCCAGCCTCCAGCCGCCCGGTCAGCCACAGCCCGAGCACCCTCGCCGCCGTCGCATGGGTGAACACCCCCTCCGGGTGGAGGTCCTGCAGGGCGCGCAGCAGATCCAGCTGCGCAGGCTCCACCTCGCGCAGCCGCCACAGTCCGTACCCGAGCGAGACGAGGTCGCCGCGCCGCAGGCGGCTGGCCGACACCCCCGCCTCCTGCGCCGCCGGAGTGGAGAACACCGTGGGATTGCGCTCTTCGTCGCTCAAGCCGCATCGCATGGGCGGCAGCGGGGCGGGGGCGCGGGGCATGCCCTGAGCGTGCCCGACGGAGGGGGCCCGTCGTCGTCGGGACGGCAGATCTGTGGAGAACGCCCGCACCCACCCCTCAGCGAGGCAGGCACACGCGCCGCTACGAATATGCGTAGCGGCGCGTGTGCCTGCCTTGGCGCATGGGCGGCGACGGCCCGGGCGGCGACGGCGCCCCGGGTGGCAACCGCCCGCGCCGGCACCGCGTCACGACGACGACCGCATCACGACGACGACGGCGCCCCCGCCCCCTCCCGCGTGACGCGCGTCTCGGCTAGGCTCGGGCCCAATAACCGACCGATCGGTCGGGACCCATCCGCGCCCTCGACGTCAGGAGACCCACGTGACCGTCACCGCACCGTCCTCCGCCCCCGCCCTCCCCCAGATCCTGCCCAGCTACGTCCGCGGCGCCTGGTGGACCCCGGAGAACCCCTCCACGGTCACGCCCGTCGCGGACGCCAACACCGGCGAGCACCTCACGGACGTCTCCACCGAGGGCCTCGACACCGCGGCGGCCATCGACTACGCCCGCTCCGTCGGCCAGAAGAACCTCGGCGAGCTGACCATCCACGAGCGCGCCCTCAAGCTCAAGGAGCTCGCGCTCTACCTGAACTCCCGCATCCAGGAGCTCTACGACCTCTCCTTCGCGACGGGCTCCACGCAGCGCGACCACGCCTTCGACGTCGACGGCGGCATCGGCACGCTCTTCACCTTCTCCGGCAAGGGCCGCCGCGAGCTTCCGAACGCCAACGTGATCATCGACGGCGACGTCGAGCCGCTCTCCAAGGACGGCTCGTTCATCGGCGAACACGTCTACCAGCGCGTGCCCGGCGTCGCGGTGCAGATCAACGCGTTCAACTTCCCGGTGTGGGGCATGCTCGAGAAGTTCGCCCCCGCCTTCGTGGCCGGCGTCCCCACGATCGTGAAGCCGGCCACCCCCACGGCCTACGTCACGCAGAAGTGCGTGGAGCTCATGGTGGACTCCGGCATCCTCCCCGAGGGCTCCATCCAGCTCATCGCCGGCTCGGCTCGGGACCTCCTGGACCACCTCGACTACCGCGACCACGTGGCCTTCACCGGCTCCGCCCACACCGCCCAGACCCTGCGCAAGCACCCCAACGTGATCGACGGCGGCGTGCGCTTCACCGGCGAGACCGACTCCCTCAACGCGGCCATCCTCGGACCGGACGCCACCCCGGACACCCCGGAGTTCGAGGCGTTCGTCAAGGTGGTCTTCCAGGAGATGACGGTCAAGGCGGGTCAGAAGTGCACGGCCGTCCGCCGCGTGATCGTCCCCGCCGCCATGGCCGAGGCCGTCACCGCCGCCCTCACCGAGCGCCTCTCCGCGAAGGTGGTCCTCGGCGATCCCCGCAGCGAGGGCACCACCATGGGCGCGCTCGCCTCCAAGGAGCAGCAGTCCGAGGTCCGCAAGGCCGTGCAGCGCCTCGTCGACGCCGGCGGCCAGGTCCGCCTCGGCGGTCCTGACGGGGACACGGGCACCGCGGACGCCGAGGCCGGCGCGTTCTTCGCCCCCACCGTGCTCTCCTTCGCCGACGCCCGCACCCCCGAGGTGCACAGCGTCGAGGCGTTCGGCCCGGTCGCCTCGGTGCTGGGCTACGCCGACGTCGACGACGCCGTCGAGCTGGCCGCGATGGGCTGCGGCTCGCTCGTGGCCACCGTGGCCACGAACGACGGCGAGACCGCCCGCGCGTTCGCCGCCGGGATCGGCGCGCACCACGGCCGCGTGCACTTCCTCAACCGCCAGACCGCCAAGACCACCACGGGCCACGGCGCCCCCGTGCCCGTGCTCGTGCACGGCGGCCCGGGCCGCGCCGGCGGCGGCGAGGAGCTCGGCGGGATCCGCGCCGTCAAGCACTACATGCAGCGCACCGCGATCCAGGGCTCCCCGGACATCCTCACCGCCATCACGGGCGTGTGGCACCCGGGTGCCGCGGCGGACACCGCCACCCGCGAGGACGTGGAGTCCGGTGCCAAGAAGCACCCGTTCTACAAGTCGCTCGAGGAGCTGAAGGTCGGCGACCAGTTCGCCTCCGGCCTGCGCACCGTGACCCTCGAGGAGATCACGGAGTTCGCTGAGAAGACCGGGGACAAGTTCTACGCGCACACGGACGAGGAGGCCGCCATGGCCAACCCGTTCTTCCCACGCCGCGTGGCCCACGGCTACCTGCTGGTCTCCTGGGCCGCCGGCCTCTTCGTGGCCCCGGATCCGGGCCCGGTGCTCGCCAACTACGGCCTGGAGCACCTGCGCTTCATCACGCCCGTGACCTACGACGACGCCATCCGCGTCACCCTCACGGCCAAGAGGATCACCCCGCGTGTGACGGACGAGTACGGCGAGGTCGCCTGGGACTGCCGCCTGCACAACCAGAACGACGAGCTCTGCGCGCAGTACGACGTGCTGACGCTCGTCGCCAAGACCTGGCCGATGGCGCAGGGGCAGGCTCCCGACGCTCAGGTGTGAGCCGTCGGACGGATCGGACGGGAACAAGCCCACCGGCATGCTTCGTTCACCCTGGTGTCCCCCACGGACCATTGAGAGAGAAGGTCATCCCATGTCCGAATTCACTCGTTTCGAGCAGGTGACGGTGCTGGGCACCGGTGTGCTGGGCTCGCAGATCATCATGCAGGCCGCCTACCACGGCAAGAAGGTCATGGCGTACGACGCCGTCCCCGCCCCCCTCGAGAACCTCGACAAGCGCTGGGCGTGGATCCGCCAGGGCTACGAGGCCGACCTGGGCGAGGGCTACGACGCCGCCCGCTTCGACGAGGCCATCGCCCGCATCACCCCGACGTCGGACCTGGCCGAGGCCCTGGCGGATGCGGACATCGTGATCGAGGCCGTCCCGGAGAACCTGGAGCTCAAGCGCAAGGTGTGGGCCCAGGTGGGCGAGCTCGCCCCCGCCACGACCCTGTTCGCCACGAACACCTCCTCCCTGCTGCCCTCGGACTTCGCCGACGCCAGCGGCCATCCGGAGCGCTTCGTCGCCCTGCACTACGCCAACCGCATCTGGGCGCAGAACACCGCCGAGGTCATGGGCACCGCCGCCACCTCGCCGGAGGCCGTCGCGGGAGCCCTGCAGTTCGCCGAGGAGACCGGCATGGTCCCCGTGCACGTGCGCAAGGAGATCCCGGGCTACTTCCTCAACTCCCTGCTCATCCCGTGGCTGCAGGCCGGCTCCAAGCTGTACATGCACGGAGTGGGCAACCCGGCGGACATCGACCGCACCTGGCGCGTGGCCACCGGCAACGAGCGCGGCCCGTTCCAGACCTATGACATCGTGGGCTTCCACGTGGCCGCCAACGTCTCCCGCAACACGGGCGTCGACTGGCAGCTCGGCTTCGCTGAGCTGCTCGAGAAGAGCATCGCCGAGGGCCACAGCGGCGTGGCCGACGGCCAGGGGTTCTACCGCTACGGCCCCGACGGGGAGAACCTGGGCCCGGTCGAGGACTGGAACCTGGGCGACAAGGACACGCCGCTGGGCTGATCCCCGCCTCATCACGACGCCGGACCGTCCGGTGCGCATCCTGCGCGCCCGGGCGGCTCGTCGTCGTACAGTCGCCCCATGACGCTCCGGACCCCCTCTTCCCGCCGCGCCCTCGGCTGCACCCTCGCGGCGGTCGCCCTCGCCCTCACCGGGTGCGCGGGCGACGGCGCCCCGGCCGCCGCGTCGTCCTCCCCCGGAGCCACCTCGGCCGACGGGTCCGCCACGCCGATCCCGCCCACGCCTACGGAGACGACGGCCACCGCGAGTCCGGCCTCCTCCGCCCGGGCTGACAGCTCCGCCTCCAGCGCGTCCTCGCCCGCCGCGTCCGAGGGGAACGGCTCGACATCCCCGGCGGCGACGCGCCCACTGGACGAGACCGATCCGCAGGCGTATGTCGACGCCCTCCCCCTCACCGTCGACGAGATCGACCGGCGGGCGGAGGCCCTGTGGGAGACGTTCGACGCGGTGGGGCTCCCCGCGGCCGATCTCCTGACGCCCGCGGACCGCCTGGAGATGACCCTCGCGGACCTCGACGAGCTGCCTTCCGACGCCTCCCTCGTGGTGGGTGAGGAGGAGTGCGTCGCCGCCGTCCGCGCGCGGTCGGACCACGAACTGTCCACCCCGGTGTGGGAATACGAGGTGACCCTCGAGGACGAGATGATCGCCGACGACGCCGGGCTGGACTTCAAGGACAGCGTGCTGGAGTCGGTCCTGTTGAGCGAGACAGACCGGGCGGCGGATCTGCGCCGGCACGTGGAGAACCTGGACGAGGAGTTCCACGCGTGTGCCGACGTCCAGGCCACCGGTGCTCTCGGCGCTGCCGACGAACGCCCGTTCACGGCGGACGGCGTCACCTTCGAGTCCACCTCCCACCCGGGGCTGGCCTTCGAGGAGGGAGAGGTCTGGTGGTCCCTGGACGTGGCGAGGGGCTCCCGCCGGCTGGCGTACCTGTACACGGGCGACCCCGGCTCGCTCACCCGAGAGGACTTCGAGGAGGCAGCCGCCCGCCGGCTCCTCGACGTGGCCGACGCGCTCCCTCCCGAGTGGCCTCCGGCCCAGGAGACGGCGACGGCGGCGGACGTCCCCGGCCGGGCGGCCTCCACGGAGGCACGCACCTCCGCCTGACCCGCGGCCTCGCGCCTCCGCCCGACCTGCGTCCCTCCGCGGGCGGCCTTGTGGGACCCGTCACGGTCGCCCTACAGTTCGGTCATGACGACTCCTCGCACCACCGCCCGCCGCCTGTCCCGGCTCGGCGTCGTCGCCGCGAGCGCCCTCGCCCTCGCCGGATGTGCGGGGAACGGGGACGCCGGCGCCTCCTCGACCTCCTCCCCCGCGGGCGTCATCTCGTCCGGCGCAGCCCCCGCGTCCACGGGCCCGACGAGCGGGTCCGCGACCCCCTCAGGCTCCTCCCGCGCCCTCTCCCTGGACATGCCCGCCGCCCTGGACGCGGAGCACGTCAAGGCCGTGAAGCAGGCCGTGCTCCTGGCCGCCGGCCCCGGCGCGGAGATCGGCCTGAGCAAGGCCTCGCCGCTCGAGCGCCAGACCGAGCTCCGCCGGGCTGCGGAGGACATCGAGCAGACCGCGGCCGCCGGAGCCTCGCCTGCGCCGTCGTGGAGCCCGGAGCAGCGCACCTGCCTGGACGCCACGCGCGGCGCCTTGGAGCGCTCGGCGGACGCGGACGCCGCCTGGGTGGACTTCATCGTCCAGCCCACCACGGCGGCCACCGTCGGTGGGGCGTCGACCGCCTCCCCCGTCCCGTCCATGACGGCCTCTCCCAAGGCGGAGGTCACGCCGATGGGCGTGCGGGTGGAGTCCTTCCCGGACGAGGCGGCGGCGCGCGCCGACATGGAGCAGGCCCGCACGGCCGCCGCGGCCTGCGCCGGGGCCGACCTGCCCGGGACGGGCGTGCGCGAGCTGGAGGATGTGGCATGGGAGGGCGGCACTGCGTACACCGCACGGCCCGTGGGCTCGGTCTACAGCCACGTCATGGCCGTGCAGGACGGCAGCCGGATCATCTCGGTGAGCCAGGGGACCACCGAGGGCGACGCCCCCGCGGACGCCGAGAGGCGAGCCGCCTCGATCGTCAGGAACGTGAAGGCCGCGCTCGACGGCACATGACGTCCCGGGCGTGGACGCCGGTCAGCCCCGCAGGCCGCCCAGCACCACGCCCGTGACGGCCTCCACCATCTCCTCCACGGACTTGTGCCCGGGCTGGGCCCCGTTCGGCCGGTACCAGTCCACGATCGAGTTGATCATGCCGAGCATGAGACGGGCGAGGTTGCGCGGTGTCACGTCCGAGCGCACCGTCCCCTCGGCCTGAGCGGCCTCCACGAGCTCGCCGAGCCGCCGGGTGATGGCTCGCCGCCGCTCCATCGCGGCCAGCTCCACGTCCGAGTTGCCGCGCAGGCGCAGCAGCAGCGTGACCTCGGGCATCCTGGCCACGAGGACCCGCAGGGTGCCGCGCACCGCCGCCTCCACCTTCTCCCCGGGCGCACCGGGACCGGCCTGGACGGCGTCGAGCGAGGTCTCCAGGGCGCCGAGGGCATCGTCGAGCGCCTGCCCGAGGATGGCCTCCTTGGACTCCACGTGGTGGTAGATCGCCGACTTCGAGATGCCCAGGTGCTGCGCCAGCATCCCCATGGAGGTGGCCTCGTAGCCGTGCCGGTTGAACACGTCCACGCACACCGCCAGCAGCGTCTCGCGGTCGTAGCCGGGGCGCCCGCGGCGGGGCAGGCCGGCGACGGCGGCGTCGGGCTGGGGGTCGGTCACGGTGTCCTCTCGGGGCCTGGCATGCGGGTCGGCTGACCCAGCGTAGCCGCCGCTCGGGGACGGACGACGACGGCGGGCGCGGGCCGCCGTCCGCCTCCGACGGGCGCGGGCCGGGCTCCGGCCGGATCAGGCCTTGTCGCGCAGGTCGTAGACGCGCTTGAGCTTGCCGGAGGAGCGGGTCAGGGTGTCCGGCTCCACGACGTTGATGGCACACGAGGAGCCGATCTTCGTCTTGATCTCCTTCTGCAGCAGGCGCGCGCCCTCCTGGGCGGCCTCCAGGGTGGCCTCCACGCGGCGCTCGATGTTCACGGCCATCTCGTCCATGCGGTTCGGCCGCGTGATCTCGAGGGTGAAGTGCGGGGAGAGCGTGGGAATCTGGAGGGCGAGCTCCTCGATCTGCGAGGGGAAGAGGTTCACGCCGCGCAGGATGATCATGTCGTCGGAGCGGCCGGTGATGCGGCCCATGCGGCGGTGGCCCGGGTGCGAGGTGCCGGGCAGCAGGCGGGTGAGGTCGTGCGTGCGGTAGCGGATGATCGGCAGCGCCTGCTTGGTGAGCGAGGTGAAGACGAGCTCGCCGGGGCGGCCGGTCTCCAGCACCTCGTCCGTGAACGGGTCGATGATCTCGGGGCGGAAGTGGTCCTCCCAGATGTGCAAGCCGTCCTTCGTCTCCACGGACTCGCCGGCCACGCCGGGGCCCATGACCTCGGAGAGCCCGTAGATGTCCAGCGCGTCGATCTCGAAGGTCTGCTCGATCTCGCGGCGCATCTCCTCCGTCCACGGCTCGGCGCCCAGGATCGCGCGCTGGAGTGAGCTCTTGCGCGGGTCCAGGCCGAGCTTGCGGAAGCCGTCGGCGATGGTGAGCAGGTAGGTGGGGGTGGAGAGGATCGTCGTGGGCTGGAAGTCCGTGATGATCTGGACCTGCTTCTCCGTCTGCCCGCCGGACATCGGGATCACGGCCGCGCCGATGCGCTCCGCACCATAGTGGGCGCCGAGGCCGCCCGTGAACAGGCCGTAGCCGTACGCGTTGTGCACGATGTCCCCGGGGCGCACGCCGGAGGTCCGGAAGCAGCGGGCCACGAGGGTCGCCCAGGTGGCGAGGTCGTCATCGGTGTAGCCGACCACGGTGGGCTGGCCCGTGGTGCCTGAGGAGGCGTGGATGCGGCGCAGCTCGGAGCCCTTCGCCGCGAACGCCTTGAAGGGGTAGTTCCTCCGCAGGAACTCCTTGTCCGTGTACGGGAACTTCCTGAGGTCCTCGAGCTCGGTGAAGTCGGAGGGGTGCACGCCGTGGGCGTCGAAGTGCTCGGTGTACGCCGGGACGTTCTCGTAGGCGTGGTGGAGGGACCAGCGGAGGCGCTCGGTCTGGAGCGCCTCGATCTGGTCGCGGCTCATCGTCTCCTCCGGGTCCTTGGCGCCGCGCGCCTCCGGGTCAGCCGGGACGGGTGCGGGCGTGTACGGATTCGGGATCGAGGCCTCGAGCATGGCGTTCTCCTTGGGATGCGGGGCAGGTGGTCGGGTCAGGCGGCGGGCTGGGGCGCCGCGATCGTCCGGGAGCGGCCGCGGAACACGGCGACGACGGCGCCGTCCTCGGCGGTGACCGTGATGTCGTAGACGCCGGAGCGGCCGGACTTCGCCACGAGCCGACCTTCCGCGGTCAGCGTCTGCCCGGCACGGGTGCCGGCCAGGAAGTTGACGTCCACGCCGGAGGCGACCGTGATGGTGCTGCCATCCCCGCGCGGATCGTTGCAGGTCAGGGCGAAGCACGCGTCCGCGAACGCGAACACGGCACCGCCGTGAGCCATGCCGAAGCCGTTGTGGTGGTCCTCGGTCAGGGTCATCCGGATGCGGGCGTGATCCTTCTCCGCCGCCTCGAGGGTCACGCCGAGCCACTGCGCCACACGGTCGCCCGCGAGCATCGGGTGGTGCGGGGCGGCTGTCTGCCGGGCGTTCTCGGTCACGTGGGCACCTCCCTGTCGGGGCGCACGGTCGGTCGAGAGCAGAGGCCGCGCGAATTACTGAACGATCATTAGGTAAGTCCAGGTAACTCCGTCGATGTGACCTGCGTCAAGTCCGGGGCGGCATGTGACGGTCCGCCCCCGGCGGAGACGCCGACCCCTCTGCGGGCCCGGGCTCCTCCGTCCTCCGTCCTCCTCCGTCTCCGGGCCATGCGGGCCACGCGGGCGACGCCCTCCACGGACGCCACGTGCCGCGGCGGGTCCCCGTTCGGCTGCTCCGCGGCCCTCGAACAGCAGCCCGGCGTCAGCCCGCGCGACGTCCGCGATGGAAGAATGGACCCCATGACCTCGCAGCCCTCCGCCACCGCGCCCGCGTCCACCGCCCACCGCCGTTCCCTCGCCGAGGCCGGCATCGCCCTCGGCCCCCTGGACGGCCGCTACCGCGCGGCGGTGGAGCCGCTCGTGGAGCACCTCTCCGAGGCCGCGCTCAACCGCAACCGCGTGCACGTGGAGGTGGAGTGGTTCCTCCACCTGGCCGAGCGCTCCGTGCTGCCGGGCCTCGAGCCCCTCACGGACGAGCAGAAGGCCGGCCTGCGCGCGATCGTCACGGACTTCGACGCGGACTCCGTGGCCGAGCTCGCCGAGACCGAGCGCGTCACCGTGCACGACGTCAAGGCGGTCGAGTACTTCATCGCCGCCCGCCTCGAGGGCCTCGGCCTGGCGCACCTGAAGCCGCTCGTGCACTTCGCGTGCACCTCCGAGGACATCAACAACCTGGCCTACGCGGTGGGCGTGCGCGACGCCGTCGAGCAGGTCTGGCTGCCGGCCGCCCGCGCCGCCGTGGCCACGATCTCCGCGATGGCCGCCCGCGCCGCCGAGACCCCGATGCTCTCCCGCACGCACGGCCAGCCGGCCACGCCGACCACGCTCGGCAAGGAGATGGCCGTGTTCGTCCATCGCCTGGGCCGCCAGATCGCGCGCGTCGAGTCCCAGCCCTACCTCGGCAAGATCAACGGCGCCACCGGCACCTACGCCGCCCACCTCGCCGCCGCCCCGGACGCGGACTGGCCGGCCCTCTCCCGGTCCTTCGTGGAGCACCTCGGCCTCACCTGGAACCCGCTGACCACCCAGATCGAGTCACACGACTGGCAGGCGGAGCTGTACGCGGACGTCGCCCGCTTCAATCGGATCCTGCACGGCTTCTGCGTGGACGTGTGGTCCTACATCTCGATCGGCTACTTCGCGCAGATCCCGGTGGCCGGCGCGACCGGCTCCTCCACGATGCCGCACAAGGTGAACCCGATCCGGTTCGAGAACGCCGAGGCCAACCTCGAGCTCTCCTGCGCGCTGCTGGACTCCCTGGGCGCCACGCTGGTGGAGTCCCGCTGGCAGCGCGACCTCACCGACTCCACGTCGCAGCGCAACATCGGCGTGGCCCTGGGCCACTCGGTGCTCGCGCTGAGCAACGTCACGAAGGGCATGGGCCAGCTGCAGGTGGCCGAGCCGGTGCTCGCCGACGACCTGGACCACAACTGGGAGGTCCTCGGCGAGGCGATCCAGACCGTGATGCGCGCCGAGGCGATCGCCGGCGTCGCGGGCATGGACAACCCGTACGAGCGCCTCAAGGAGCTCACCCGTGGCCAGCGCGTGGACGGGGAGCGCATGCGGGAGTTCGTGGCCGGCCTCGGCCTGTCCGACGACGCCGGGGCCCGCCTGCTGGCGCTCACGCCGGCCTCGTACACAGGCATCGCGGCCGAGCTGGCCGCCGAGTTCGGCAGGCGCTGACGGGCCGGCCGAACAAAAAGAACAAATACGATGTGAGCATGCGCTATCCCGTGCCCGGCCCGGCCCAGCCGAACAGCCCCTTCACGCCGGGGTACGGGCGTCGCCCACTCGTGTTCGGCGGCCACGAAGACCTGCTCCGCGACATGGGCAGAGTCTTCCAAGACCATGACTTCGGCGAGAACCAGTCCGTCCTCCTGTCCGGACTGAGGGGCGCCGGAAAGACCTCCATGCTGCAGCGGATCGAAGACCTCGCCCGGGATGCCGGTTGGCTCGTGATCAGCGAGGATGCCAGCGCGGGCCTCCAACGCAGGCTGCTGGAGAGCACGTTGCCAGACGTCGTGAACTCCCTGCCCCGGCAGACCAAACGTGAGCTCAAGGAACTGGGGCTCTGGCACTTCTCCGCCGCGTGGGAGGTCACAGAGCGTCCCTCTCGTCCCCTCATGCGCAATGATCTGGTGACCGTTGCCCGACATGCCGGGGTGCGCGGAATCCTCATCACGATCGACGAGGTCTCCTCGGGCAAGACGCGCCTACGAGAGGTCAGCGCCGTCGCACGGGAGGTCTCCCATGCAATCAGCCGCGGAGCGGACATCGTGGTGGCTTTCGCCGGCATCAAGGTCGACCTCGATGAGCTCGTACGACAGGAGCACACGACCTTTCTCCGCCGCTCCCGGACCGCCGACTTCCACCGACTTTCCCCGAGGGAGACCCGCCACGTCCTCGCGGAGACGGCACGCCTCGGCGGCCGGGAGTTCACCGCAGAAGCCCTGGAGATGCTGATCGCCGCGGCCCAGGGCTACCCCTACCTCGTCCAGCTGCTGGGCGACTACGCGTGGCGACACCGCCCGGCCCATCCCCGGATCGACCTGTCCGCCGCCGAGGCAGCCCGCGACCGGGGGCTGCAGGCGGTGATGGACCGTGTGCTGTCGAAGGTCTTCAACGACCTCTCCGCCAAGGATCAGGAGTTCCTCCGCGCCATGGCTGTCGACGAGGAGCGATCCCGCATCGGCGACATCACCGCGCGCCTCGGCTCCTACAGCCAGTATGTGAATCAGTATCGGAACCGACTCATCGACAGCGGCTACGTGCAGCCGGACGGATACGGGTACCTCCGCTTCGCCCTTCCCTACCTCGGCGCCTACATCCGCTCTCTGACCGACAGGGGCCCGGCGTCGGCTCCGGACGACGACTGGAGCGCCTACCCGCCACCCCTGACATGAAAGGTGCCGACCCGGGCTGCGGGGACACCACTGGAGCGTCCCCGCTACCGTGACCCCATGCTGACCTCCTCCCTCGCCGCCTGGCTGCTGACCACGTCCCCCAAGAACCCGGAAGAGCTCCAGCGCGACCTGCCCTCCGCCGTCGACGAGACCGGCCAGGTGGCCCAGGCCGTCACCCAGATCGTCACGGCGGTGGACCTGGTGGGCGTGTTCTTCTTCGCGATCTCCGGCGCCATCCTGGCCGTCCGGAAGGGGTACGACATCGTCGGCTCGCTACTGCTGGCGCTCATGGTGGGCACCGGTGGCGGCGTGATCCGCGACCTGATCGTCAACCAGGACGTCCCGTCCGCCTTCCGCAACCCGTGGTATCTCATCCTGCCCGTGCTGGCGTCCCTGGCCGTGTTCTTCAAGGTCTTCGACGGCGAGCGCGGCAAGAACGCCGTGATGCTCGTGGACGCGGTGGGCCTGGCCGTGTACTGCGTGGTCGGCACCCGGATCGCGCTGCTCGGGGGCCTCTCCCCCGTCTCGGCCGCGGTGCTCGGGCTCGTCACGGCGGTGGGCGGCGGCCTGCTGCGCGACGTGGTGGCGGGCGAGCCTCCGGCCGTGTTCGGCGGGCGCGGCTGGTACGCCGTGCCTGCGCTGATCGGCGCCGCCGCCACCTCCGCGCTGGGCCAGGCCGAGTGGCTGAGCATCTACACGATGCTCGCGGTGATGCTCGTGGTCCTGACGCTGCGCGCGGTCTCCCTGCGCGAGGAGTGGATGGCCCCGGGCGCGGAGATCACCGGGGAGACCCAGCGCCAGCGCATGGACCCGGACGGCGCCCCGCCCGTGCCGGACGTCCGGGACCAGGGCAGCCCCGCCGACCCGCCGCGCGAGAGCGGCCAGGAGCCCACCACGCCCACCCCGCAGGTCGAGGAGAGCGCCATGGACCGCGCCGTCGAGGGCGACGACGGCGCCTACCGCCACTGATTCCCCCTCCCCCTGGAAAGGAGCCGCCGTGGACCTGCAGCAGCTGTTCGCCGAGCTGGCCGACGTCCCCTGGCTGCTGACCGTCCTGGACCTGGTGGGGGTGTTCTTCTTCGCGGTCTCCGGGGCGCTGCTGGCCGCGCGCAAGGACTTCGACCTGGTGGGCTCCGTGGCGTTGGCCCTGTTGGCGGGCCTGGGCGGCGGCATCACCCGGGACATCCTCCTGGACCGAGGCCTGCCGGCATCGCTGCAGGACCCGATCTACCTGGCCCCGCCCGTGCTGGTGTCCCTGCTGGTGTACGTCAAAGTGATCCACCCGAACCGCCTGAACCTGACCATCACGCTGTTCGACGCGGCGGGCCTGGCCCTGTTCACGGTCTCCGGCGTGATGATCGCCCACGCGATGGGCGTGCACCCGGTGTCCGTGGTGGTGGTGGCCACCGTGGGCGCCCTCGGCGGCGGGGTGCTGCGGGACATCGTGGCCAACGAGGTGCCGTCCATCTTCGACCCCCGCGGCGTGTACGTGATGCCCGCCGTGGTGGGGGCGGCCGCGGCGGAGCTCGTGGCGCAGCGCGGTGCCCTGAACGCGTTCACGGGCTTCCTGATCGCGCTCCTGGTCTTCACGGTGCGCATGCTCGCGTACCGCTACCAATGGCGCCTGCCCGGCGCGGACGTCAGCCAGGACAAGGACCGACTGGACCGCCTGCGCCGCCTCGCGGAGCAGGCGCAGAAGGCGGCCGTCCGACGCGCGGCCCGCGCCCGGGAGCGGGGGCCGCGGGCGGCCTTCGGCCCCGCCGAGGAGTACGAGGGCCAGGTGCGTGTGGAGGACTGGGACCCGGACACCCAGGCCATCACGGTGGTGGACGAGGCGGCCCGCCAGTCCGTTCGTTACCACCCGGAGACCGGCATCATGGACGTCACGGACCTGCGCACCGGCCGCACCCGGTCCTACGACGACCCGGACGACGACTGGGTGGTGGACACCGGCTCGGCCGAGGGCGCGGACGCGGACCGGGACGACGCCGGCCGGTGAGACGGTCTATGCTGGAGGTCCATGACCGGCACCGCTGACAGCGTCCCCACCATGGCCCCCACGCAGACCTCCCGCCCCGTCGGATTCGACCGCGCGACGTACATCGAGCTCCAGTCCCAGCACATCCAGGAGCGCCGCCGCCAGATCGGCGGGAAGCTGTACCTGGAGATGGGCGGCAAGCTCTTCGACGACCTGCACGCCTCCCGCGTCCTGCCCGGCTTCACCCCGGACAACAAGATCGCGATGCTGGACCGCATCAAGGACGAGACCGAGATCCTGGTGTGCTTCAACGCCAAGGACCTCGAGCGGAACAAGGTCCGCGCGGACCTGGGCATCACGTATGAGGACGACGTCCTGCGCCTCGTGGACGTGTTCCGGGAGCGCGGGTTCCTGGTGGAGCACGTGGTGGTCACGCAGCTGGAGGACGCCAACCACCGTGCGCTGGCGTTCCTCGAGAAGCTCGAGCGCCTTGGCCTGAAGGTGGCCCGCCACCGCGTGATCCCCGGCTACCCGCACGCGACGTCGAAGATCGTCTCCGAGCAGGGCTTCGGCGCCAACGAGTGGTCCGAGACCACGCGGGACCTCGTCGTCGTGACGGCCCCCGGCCCGGGCTCCGGCAAGCTGGCGACGTGCCTGAGCCAGGTGTACCACGACCGGCAGCGGGGCATCCCGGCCGGCTACGCGAAGTTCGAGACGTTCCCCATCTGGAACCTGCCGCTCGAGCACCCGGTGAACGCCGCTTACGAGGCCGCCACCGTGGACCTGGACGACATCAACCTGATCGACCCGTTCCACCTGGCCGAGTACGGCGAGCGCGTCACCTCCTACAACCGCGACGTCGAGGTGTTCCCGCTGCTCTCCGCGCTGCTGGAGAAGGTCACGGGCACCACCCCGTACAAGTCCCCCACGGACATGGGCGTGAACATGGCCGGCGCGGCGATCGTGGACGACGAGGTGTGCCAGGAGGCCGCGAAGCAGGAGATCATCCGGCGCTACTACAAGGCTCAGGTCAACGAAGCCCTGGAGGGCGCGGACGACACCGAGTCCGAGCGTGTGGCCCTGGTGATGTCCAAGCTCGGTCTGAGCTCGGAGGACCGCCCGGTGGTGGGTGCCGCGCAGCTGGTGGCCGAGCGCACCGGCGAGCCCGGCGCGGCCGTGCAGCTGGCGGACGGCACCCTGGTGACCGGCAAGACTTCGGAGCTGCTGGGCTGCTCCGCCGCGGTGCTGCTCAACGCCCTCAAGGTGCTGGCCGGCATCGAGGACGACGTGCACCTGCTCTCCCCCGCCTCGATCGAGCCGATCCAGACGCTCAAGACCGTGCACCTGGGCTCCAAGAACCCGCGGCTGCACACGGACGAGGTGCTGATCGCGCTGTCCGTGTCCGCGGCGACCGACGAGAACGCGAAGGCAGCCGTCGAGCAGCTGGCGAGCCTCGAGGGCTGCGACGTGCACACGACGACGATCCTCGGCTCCGTGGACGAGGGCATCTTCCGGTCCCTGGGGATGCTCGTGACGAGCGAGCCGAAGTTCCAGAAGAAGGGGCTGTACCGGAAGCGGTGAGGCAGGACGGTTCGGGCGGTCGCTTTCGTTGACGAAACGGGCGACCTCGAGGCGTTTTCGTTCGAGAAGTGGGAGCGGGCCGCGCGTGGGTCGCGGCCCGCTCAGGAGGCCCCGGCGGTGCGCCGGGGCCTCCGTTCGTTGACGACGGCGACGACGCGCTCTGCGACGACGGCCGGGTCCTCGTGCTCCCAGAAGCGGAGGACGAGCCATCCTCGCTCGGTCAGTACTCGGGTGGTCTCCGCGTCACGAGTGCGATTGGTAGCGACCTTGTCCGACCAGTAGCCGCCGTTGGCCTTCGGAGCGATGTAGTGCTCCGGACAGCCGTGCCAGTAGCAGCCGTCGATGAGCACGACCACACGAGCGGGCCGGAACAGGATGTCCGCGGTGCGGCGCAGGTCCTTCTCTGGCTTCGCGTTCACCCGGTAGCGGAGGCCGGCGGCATGGACGAGCCGTCGGACGGCGAGCTCGGGCTGGGTGTCGCGAGAGCGATTGCCACGCATTGTCGCCCGAGCACCGGCCGAGGAGGCCCAAGACTGTCTCACGCGGACAGACCTATCACCGCCCCGAAAGGAACTGCCGCAATGACAGCGGCCGCCTCCGAGCCGTCGGGCTAGGAGCCGCCACCGGTTCCGTCCCCACCGGCTCGGGTGCGATCGACACAGCATCGGACACAACATCAGTCCCTTGGTCCCGCCGCGCTGACATGGCGGCCTTGGTCTCGCTGTCGATGTGCTCCACGATGGCCACAAGCACTGACTCCCTCTCATCGGTGAACACGAGGAAGCCCGAGGCGGCCTGGAGACGACGCATGAAGTTTCGGGTGTAGAGCCGCCTCTCGCCTGCCTCGAACTCGCTCCGGACGATCCGCTCCGCGACGAGCCTCGCGAGGACCGGGCGCTGCGAGGTGATGTCACGCTCCAGCAGGGCAACGTGATCGTCCTCAGTCAGCCCCTGCGACTCGACGATCTCGGCACCGAACACAGCCCAGCGTCGCCAGAGTCGCTGGAGGACGTGGCGCCGGTTGCCGCCTGTCAGACGCGCCTTGAAGCTCGCGGCGCTGGGACGGCCAACATGGGTGATGCGCGGGAGGACGAGGTCGGGCAACAGAACCAGGGTGAGGAAGTCCCACACTGCCGCATCGCCGAACTCGCCGACGCGGCCCTGTGACGCATCGAACAGGACCCGCCCGAGGGCGAGGTCGAAGTCGTTGCCAAACGATGGCGACGACTCCTCGACTCTCTCCACTGCGTCCAGACAGGTCTGACGCAACACCAGCAGGTCATCCACAGTGCTGGGGCTTCCGCCCGTGGGCGGAAACACGCCTGGCCTCGACAGGGCGGCGTCCAGGTCTGCCGGCTCAAAGACGAGCTCATCGGTCTGGTCCATGAGGGCCCGCCGCGCCTTGTTCGCGCTGGACAAGTCGAGACGCGGGAGCAGTCTCCTGTGGCTCATGCCTCTCCCTTCAGGATCCCCGCGCCGGACATCAGCTTGAACTCGAATTGCTCCGGCATTTCCCGATACAGCCGGCAGGTCTCGCGCAACGAGGTGTGGAAGTAACGCTCCGCGGCCTTCCGTGCCGCCGCCACGATCGACTCAGGGTGCTCTGTTGCGAGGTCGTCGACGAGTGGGCTTGCGGTGGTGGAGGCCAGTCCAGACTGAGAGACGCCCTCCGCCGAGCGCGCGACGAGTCGGCTCGTTGCCGCCACGAGCTGGCGTGCAATGTCCATCTGAAGTAGCTGGACCGTAGATCGCGGAGCCGTGCCGTCGAGCAACTGGACGGCCTGCGGATAGTCCTCGTTCACGAAGAGCCGGACCGAGGTCTGGAACGGATCGTCGAGATCGATCGGCACCACCTCGAAGCGCCAGGGCGCCGGCGCCCATCCCTCAGCACGGAATGAAACCACGCTCGTGGGGAAGCCCCCCTGGTCCTGGCCCAGGCCGACCTTCTGCGGCCTTGCCTGGGCGATGATCCGGTCGGTGAGCCACAGGTGGCCCTGCATCGGCATGACGATCGATGCCTCGAGGTCAAGGCGAGTCGCGACGCTGGAGCCGTCCAGGGTCACCATGCCTCGCCCCACGAATCTGTCGCCGTTGCGGCGCAGCTCGGCGCGAGCGCTCTCGTTGCGCGCAGTCGCCTTGCATCGCGCGGCAACCACCATCTCCGCCGACGCCACGTCCCCGAGGGTCTCCAGGGCCCTTCCCTCTAGCGAGACGTCGATGTGGAAGGTGAGCCGCGAGTTCGAGTCCCAGTGCTCCGACACGTCCTTGAGCGCGCAGATGTTGCCGTCGACCTCGGCCGACCACTGGAACCACTTGATGCTGGACTCCGGCAGACGCGGATATCTGTGCAGGACCAGGCTGGTCATGAAGCCTCCTCGCTGACGTCCAGTTCGAGCTTGATCGACGCATCTATGGTGGGCCGGACGACGACCTGACCGCGGGCGCCTGCGGTCACTAGCACCGACGGCCCCGTGGTCTCCGCTCCGGACAACGACCAGCGGACGTCGACCTCGTTGTCAGCCAGCTGGATGTCCCCCTCTGAGGTCATGGCGCGAACCGTCGCCCGCACCTTCCCTGTGCGGCCAGGATCGCCATGTATCTCGAAGCTGACCGCCCAGGCACCGTGTTCTTGGAGCTCGCTGGAGAGGACGGACAACACCAGGACACGGCCTGTCGTACGTCCGGACGGAGGGGTCTCCCCGGCGGTGCCGGCGGACCGAGCCCCACCGTTCGTGCTCTCGTCGGCGTTCGTTGCCTGCTGGCCGGGAGAGCTGAACTCTCCGGCGACATCCGGAGCGCCTGCGACGGGAACGAATGCGCCGAGAGCGCGTGACAGCTGGCGAGCCGACAACGACTCCTCCGCCGTCTTCCTCTGCTGGCCCTTCACGAAGCTCCGCACCTGCGCGCGAACCTGGCGCTTGACATGACCAACTACATACGCCGATGGCGGATGGGCTACTGCGGCGTCGTTCCACGCATCATGGGTCGACGGCTCGGACGCCGCGAAGTGGACATCGCACTCGGGCGTCGGCTTGAAGACGGCGTACCATTCAAGCGCATCCTCGGGATCCAGGCCGAGATCGTCATAGTCAACTACCAGCTCCGCACCGGAGCGCATGAGGCAAAGGCTGTTAAGGCGTCGCCCCTGGGCCCCCTCCACCGTTAGGTCTCGTAGGGCCCTGGCCATGAACAGATGGCCAGCAATCCGATCGTCACGGTCGCCAAAGTAAGCCTTCTTCGGGTGCTCCTCGGTGTACTTGGGGCTCAGGCGGATGTCCTGCGTCACCTCCTTGCGGATCAACTCCGGACGATCCCATGGGGTGCATGCTTCCTCCCCCAGCTGCTTTCCGCGGATGGAAGACAGGCCGTGCGCGAACACCCGATAGCGCTCCTCGACGAGACGCTCCACGTCGTGCGGCTCTCCGTAGACCTCGAACTCGACGATCATCGGCGCGTTACCGTCCGCATAGGGGACGAGCTTCGGCCAGGCGCTCGTGAGGAGCGCCGAAAGCATCTGGCGGCCGAGCTCTTTGCCCATCTGCTCGTTGCGCACGTGCGCGAGTGCGGGGATGCCGTTGTCGTCCGGCAACATCACCGTTGGGTCGATCACCAGGATGGACGTCCCCGTCTCGTCCTCGCCGAAATGTGTGTCGAAAAGTCGCTCTCCAAGGCGCCTGGCCGCGTCGCCTCGCAACGGTTCGATCTCCTCAACGTCGGGGCTACCCCACCAGTGAGCACCGGTGAAGCGCTTCCCTTCGACCTCGAACGCATCGTGCAGCGCGGAGGCGATCAGACGGTCCTCTAGCACGCCGTCACCCCGATCACAGCGCGTCCAGTAGACGACCGAGTGGGCGCCCGATACCTCGAACGTCGCTGTCTTGCCGAATCCAAAAGTCCCTCCAGCATGACCTCGTGACTTCGTCGTGCCGATGTCAAAAACGAAGGCGTTGAAGTTGTTGGGTTCACCCTCCGGAGCTGCGACATCAGGGCTCACCGGGCCATTGAGACCGGTTGTTCCTCGATCGAAGATCTCAACAACGTGGAGAGCGTCGGTCTGGAGGCTCTCCTCCAGGGCCCGAAGTTCAGTCCCCAGGCCGGTGAACACGTCATCCCGCAGAGTGCGAACTAGTTCATTCCCCGCCTCCCGGATGCGGACACCGTAGGCCGGGTACCAGTCGTCCATCGCCGCATCCCACGAGTTCTGCAGGGTCTCTCGGACGAGAATGTCGACCTTGCTGAGCTCACCGTGAGTATGGAGGAGCTTCCCTAGGCCGCCGCTCGTCTGATCACCGGCCCCGCGCGGCTTAGAATATCGCTTGAGCCTGACCTGAGGATTACTCATGTGCACTTCCATCTGCGAAGAGGCAGTAGTCGAAAGACGTCTTGAAATCGTCGCCGAGTGCGCTGAGGTCGAGCGAGTATCGGAGGTCTGACACAGCGTTGACCGTCGCCTCGTGGAGGGCAGAACGGCGCAACACCGGGGTGTCCGGCCGAATCTCCCAGAACTTCTGGCCGACCAGCTTCAATCGATGCCCGTGCGACCCAGGCATACCGACTACGTAGCCGGCCGATGCGAGCTTCGCACGCAACGCGGACTCCGAGACGCCGGCGTCGATGAGTTGCTCGACGAGATCCAAGATCGTCTGACCCTGAGGGTGCGGCTCGATCTCTATCACGGCCAGGTGCAGAGCGTTGCCCTCGGAGGGGTCCAGCTGGCGAAGACCATGGATGGTCACCGACTGACGGTTTTGGAGGGATGCTGTCTTCACCTCGATGCTCAGCTGGGGACCAACGAAGTCGTGCCGTTCCCCTTCAGGCCCTGCCCACATTTCCAGCGCCCGCGGGCCCACTGCCTCGACCATGTCACGCAGGATGCAGAGCTCCCCATGCAGTCCCCTCACTGACGCCTCCGAGATGCCCTTACGGGCCACGCTCAGCAGTCGACGCCACTCGTTAGCGGTCCCCGCAAGAGCGTTTAGCACCGGCTGACCGGCGTCCACGGCCTCAACCACATCCTCGAGGAAGGAGTGAAACACCTCGTCCAGGCGTGAGTCGAGGCACTGCACCTGCACTGCCCGCAAGCTCTCCCCATGTTCGTTGGAGATAGTAGCGGAGGCCAGGTGGACGACCTGGCTGACATCGATGTCGAGCAGCTGATGGTCCCCCGACTCAAAGAAGGCGGTGAGGAGCCCCGAGGACGTCCGCCCGGTCCAGATCCTCTGACTCGACGCACGCCCCTCGACTTGCACCACCTGGTACTCAAGGGCACTCCACGCACTGGGCTCCTTCTCGGCCCGAGCAAACGCCTCACGAATCGCCATCTGGGCCCGCCTCGACCGGAGTGCCGGGAACAAGCACGCTTAAGAAGTCTCCGTCGTTGTCCAGTGCGCCCGTGGTGTCTGAGGGCAGGACGAGAGCGTAACCGATGATGGCATTCAAGCCGGGCGTATCCGGGATGCTGGAGTCGATCTTCTGGAGCACTTCGGCCATCGGCAGCCGCCCGCCGGCGGCCCGCGAGCTCACCGGAGAGCTGGTCGAGATGGGGTACAGCACGAGTAGCCCCTCGCCATCGGCCCCGCCCTCGGCCACGGGCCTGCGGCGAGCCGTGTTTTGCTGCGGCTCAGACTTCACATCGCCGATTCCGGCCGTGCCCATGGCCTTGAGGTCAAGGACGCGATCTTGCGCCGACATGAGGGCACGGATGTTGATGCTCTGGCCTTCTGGGTCCGCGAGTGGAGAGCGATGGACTGTTCGAACGCCCAGCGGCGAGGCGTCGGACAGGGGGTTCCCATTGCCGCTGGCAACGACGACGCGCCACTTCTTATTCGGAAGCTTCTTTTGGGCCCAGCCGAGGGCACGACGATGCGTCTTGTCGTGGTCCTCGTGGATCGAGAACTCCTTGAAGAATCCCTTCACCGTCTCGAACTCGACGTCGGTGAAGACTCGATGAGCAGCCCCAGTGGACTTCACGACTTCCTGATCCCCGAGACGCTGAATCAGCGATTCCGCGGCACGGACGTTCCCGACCTGAGCGTCCACCTTCGAGAAGTCGAACATCGTCGTCTGGATGGCGTGGCCCTGGTACGTGTACTCGACTTGATGGGCATGCTTCATCTTGGCAGCCCCCGTGATCTCAAGCCGTCCGGGGTGCCTGCGAATCTTGATACCGATTGCCTCCGGAGTCTGCCCCTCACTCGCCATGCGAGTGATCTCAGCGCGGAGCTCGGACTCCACCTGAGCCAAGAACTGGTAGTCCGACTCCAGCCCCTCGGCGAGCCAGATGCGCTGGAGGTCTTCATAACCCGGCCGGTATCCGAACCAGCGGCCCATCTGCAGGAGGGTGTCGTAGGCCTTGGAGCTACGGGTGAAGAAGGAGACGAACAGGCCCTCCAGAGTGAGGCCACGGGACAGCGTGCCGCCACCGATCACGATCACTGGTACCGGCCTAGCGTCGTCATAGCGCAGACGCCTGTTCGCGTCCTCACTCCCGTTGTCGACCACGACATCGATCAGGCGCAGCACAGCACGGATCTCTTCAGCCACCTGGGACCACTCAGGGGCTGGGGCATCTCCCGTGTAGAGCTCCGCGACACGGCTCTCCTCCTCGTCGAAGATGCTCCGGAACTCAGACACGTCGCCGTCACGGGCATTGGTCTTCATTGGCTCCAGGAACTTCTCGATCACATCGCGCATGGCGAAGTGCGGCTCCACGTTCTGGGTGGTGTGGACCAGCATGGAGGAGTGCTTTTCCCTCTGACCCCGGAGGCGGCGAATGGCACACGCCACGATGAACCAGCGAATCGCCTGGCCAAGGGAGTGGGTAACGACCGGCACGAAGTCGGCAGCGTCCTTCTGACGCTGCGGGGTCAGCTCTGACAGTTCGTCGGAGGGAATGCGGCGGATCACGTCGAGCCCGTCAGAGGACTCGCCATCGATGAAACCTCCGGTCATGCCGAAGAGCGCCTCCGCACCGAAGTAGTTCTTCGGGGTCGGCATGACATGAATGAAGTCTTTCGGATAGAGGCTCTCGAGCCGACCGCCGTCAGGATCCGCGGGATCGCCGGCATCCTCCGGATTCATGAAGACGTTCGCGAATGGAGTCGCCGTATATCCCACATACGTCCCGTTCTTGATCTTCGACCAGATGCGGCGCATCTTCTTGTTAATCTCAGACGGGTTGTCTTCCGGGTCATTCGAACTGTCCGGCGTCGCCTGGTCAGACTCGTCGTCGACGATAAGGATCGGGGTGTCCCCGAGCGTCTTCTCATCTAGCTGGTCGAGGAATTTCAGCAGGTAGTCCAGACGAGAGGTCTCCTTCTTCATCACAGCGATCATCTTGCGATCGGCCCCGAGACTGGACACTGTCGCCGCGGCGTTGTTCCAGCCCTTCTCCTGCATGTCATCCTCGATGGTGGTGAGCTTGATCCACCCCGACGGATTGTCGTCGACGCCCAGATCCCTGCTGATGCGCTTCTGCGTCTGGGCGCGCAAATTGTTGTATGTGCCGGAGAAGATCAGGACAAACCTGTAGTTGACGTCCAGAGCCTTGGTGCAAACGGCGGCGTAATTCGCAGTCTTCCCTGACTGAACGTTTCCGACGACTAGCCCACGGCGGCGCTGATGCGAGTGCGGCTCGGCCAGCTGTGCGACGATCTGATCGGACGAGCGGTCGATCGACTCCACAGCCGAGGCCAGACCGGCGGAGGACATCTTCTGCCGCAGCGACGACCAGCGAGGACCCTCCGTCGGCAGGTACCAGTTGCGATGTCCGCCAAAGCCGTCTTCGTCCACAGATGTCGCACCGCCGTCGAGCTCGACCTTGATGGTGTTAGCCCATGTGTCGACGGCCACCTGCCGCTCCTGAAGGAGCTCCTTAAGCGCCGTCCGCATCTCATCGTCGGCGTACTCCAGCAGGGCCTGGACGGCAGCCTCCGTGGACTGGCCCTTCTTCTTGCGCGCTTCAATCTGGCGTGCGAGCGCCCTCTTCATGTCATCCAATTCGCCCAAATCAACACCTATTTCGCGAGTGCGGACTCTTCTTCTGGTCACAGACCGGGGATGGGAACCACCCCACGGGCCCCTGAACCACCAGTGAGACTTGCTGGAATACTTTCATAGTCGATCCCAAGGAGTGTACGGAAGAGGGCCCCGAAGACCGCCGCGGCACCCCTCGGGGGAACAGCCATGCCGACCTGTTTCCGGATGGAGTCCCTCCTCCCCTCGAAGTGGAAGGTGTCCGGGAATGTCTGGAGGCGTGCACGCTCACGGTTGGTGAGGGCCCGGGGTTCATCCCAGTGGTAGACGTGGGTGCCACCGCCCCCGGACCCCGTCACGGTGTACGAAGGCTTGGCCGGGTCGAGACGTCGGTAGATCTGGCTGATGGTGGCCCCACGGACATTGAGCCGTGCCTCCTCGGTCATCCGCTTGGCATTGAATGCATTCTCACCGGGGTCGATGAGCTTCAGTCGCTCGACCACCTGTTTCGACTGACGGGTGCGCTCGTTATTGGTGACAGACGCCGGGATCGGCGCAGCGACAGCCTCACCGGACGTCGCGAAGGGCTGTCTCGTCCCGGGTCCGTGAGTGGGGGCTGGCACGGCGTACTCGACGTCGAGATCATCGCGAACCCCCACGACGAGAACGCGATGCCGCGCCTGGGGAACGCCGTACTGCTCGAACCGGTAGAGGTGCGGAGTGATCCGATATCCGGCGTCCTTGAGCTCCTCCAGAATCACCTGGAACGCGCGACCGCCGTTCGCGCTTCGAATGCCGCCCACGTTCTCGGCGACGAACCACTTGGGCCGCTTGGCCTCGAGAACCCTGACGCCGGTCTTGTAGAGGCCGCCGAAATCACCCTCGAGCCCCTTGTGCTCACCGACAAGGCTGAAGTCGTTGCAGGGAAAACCGAAGGCGAATCCATCAATGTCGCCGAAGGAGTCGATGTCCTCGGCAGCGGCTCGCGCGTCACCGACCTTGACAGACTTCAGCGTCGCACCGGGAATGTTGCGTCGGTACGTAAGACAGGATGACTCGTCGATGTCGACAGCCCACGCGTGCTGGAGAGACATCCTGTCCCGCAGTTCAGGGTCCCTCTCGACTGCCTGGTGGGCGCCGAGTGCCATGCCTCCAGGTCCGGAGAAGAACTCCCCCATCTTGAACGTTTCCATGCAACCTCTATCACTCTCCGCCGCAGACCTGCGTGGGAACGCACGCGGCATACTGCAGCTTAGCGCGATCCTGCCGTCTCGGCAGCCTGGAAGGCACCGTGTGCACAGGCGGCGCACGCTGGGCCTCTTCCACGGGGACATCGCGTGTCAGAGGATGACCGGAACTCATGAAGCCTTCGGAAGGACGAGGACGATGGCCACATTGCCCTGGACCGCGGGGGAGACTCTGCTCGCCCTCGGGCTTGCTCACGACCTGGAGTGGACCAACCCGAGCAAGGGGACGCCCGCAGTCGTCGGCCTGTCTCGCCTGCTCGCTCAGGGTCCCTTCCATCCAGGAATCAGTCTGCCGGACAACTTTCGAAACCCGAATGCCGTCAAGATGAAGGTGTCCAACCTCATCTGGCACTACTCCGGCGGAGAGCACGGTCTCAAGCAGGGGGCCGCGCAGGACCTCGCCCTTGTCCAGCTCTACAGGTCAGATCCGGCGCTCGTGTTAAGCCTGGCGCACGACCTCCGCTCCCTGGTCGAGCAGTCGTTTGGAGATGCGGCCCTCGTCCCCTGGCCTCACGAGTAGTCCGCCCACACCCGCCGATCCACACCGTCCACGGTCATCACGCCGCCGTGCGGCAGCACCCACTGCGGCCGGGTGTGGCCGAACGGCACGCCCACGCACACCACCGCATCCGGGTTGTAGCGCCCGACCTCCTCCAGCACCACATCACCCTGCTCCGCGCGCAGCCGCGCCCGCTCCTCCGCACCCCGCGGCGCCTCGAAGGAGCTCGTCGGTGGGCGGGCCGCCAGCACGGCGTCCACGGCGCCGAGCACGCCGCCCTCCCCCAGGACCCGCAGCAGCCGCCGCACCTCCCCGGCCGAGGGCAGCTCCTCGCTGGTCTCGATGAGCAGCACACCGCCCTCGAGCACCGCCATGTACGCAGGCCCGCGGCCGGCCGCCATCACCCACGGCAGCACCTCCAGGCACCCGCCCCACGTCCGGCCGGTCACCGCGCGCTGCGGCCCGGCCCAGCGCCACGGTGAGGCGCCAGCGCCGACGCCGCGCGCGCCGTCGTCGTGCGGGCCCGGCACCGGCTCGCGCGTCCCGAATTCGGTGAGCGCCCGCGGGTCCAGCCAGTCGACGCCATGGTCCTCCGACTCCCCCGGCTCCGTGATCTCCAGCCGCCCTCCCGTCAGCAGGGCGGCCCGCAGGGACGCGGCGTGCACCTCATCCACAGCCGGTCCCGGCCCCAGGTGCACCTGGGTGGAGCCGCCGTAGAAGCTCGCCACCCCGTTGCCCCACAGCCACTGGTGCAGGTTGGTGTTGTCGCTGTAGCCGAGGAACGGCTTGGGGTCCGTGCGCACTGCGTCCGCGTCCAGGTGTCCGATCACGGTGATCTGGTCCTCCCCGCCCACCGTGGCGATCACCGCCCGGATCTGCGGGTCCGCGAACGCCGCGTTCAGGTCCCGCGCCCGGTCTTCGGCGCTCGTCCCGAGCTGCCGGGTGGTGGGGTACTCGACCGGCACCAGTCCGGTCACCTCGGCCAGGCGGCGCATCGCCTGCTCGTGCACCGCGGGCGCGAAGCCGGGAGCCGCGAACGACGGCGAGACGACGGCGATCCTGTCGCCCGGCTGGGCCTTGGGCGGGTGGACGAGCGGCTGAGTCATACCGGGAGCGTAGCGAGAGGCCATCTGTCCGTCGCTCCTCTCACGCAGACCAGACGACCTGCGCCCAGACCGCCCGGCGCCCCTCACCCCTGACGCAGCTCGCGGCGCAGGATCTTGCCCGTGGCGTTCTTCGGCAGCCCGTCCATGATGGTCACCGTCCGGGGCTGCTTGTAGCGGGCCAGCCGCTCGGCCGCGAACGCCTGGAGCTCCTCCCCCGTGACGGCGCTGCCCGGGGCCAGCGAGACGAAGGCGGCGATCTCCTCGCCCAGCCGCTCGTCCGGCACACCCACCACGGCGGCCTCGACCACGTCCGGGTGCTCGTAGAGGACCTCCTCCACCTCGCGGGGGTACACGTTCATGCCGCCGCGGATGATCACATCCTTGAGCCGGTCCACGATCATCACGTACCCGGCCTCGTCCCGGCGGGCGATGTCCCCGGTGCGGAACCAGCCGTCCTCGTCGAACGCCGCCTCCGTGTCCTCCGGGCGGCCCCAGTAGCCGGCCATGATGCCCTCGCCCCGGATGCGCAGCTCACCGGAGGTCTCGAGGTCCTCCTCGGGCACCTCGGTGCCGTCCATCGCGACGATCCGGAACTCGAAGCCGTCCACCGGCCGGCCCACGGTGCCCGGACGGGTCGGCGCGTCCACGGGGTTGAAGAAGCACGCGCCCGCGTTCTCGGACAGCCCATAGCCCTCGTACACCGGGACGCCGTAGAGCTGTTCCGCCGCGCGCAGGGTCTCCACGGGCATGCTCGCCCCGCCGGAGAGGGGCAGGCGCAGGCGGGAGAGGTCCGCGGGCTCGGCCCCGGCCTCGCGGCGGGCCCGGGCGACGGCGAGGAACGCGCCGTGGATGGTGGGCACGCCGGGCAGGAACGTCACACCGTGGTCCTGCAGCTGCTGGAAGGCCCCGTCCGGAACGAAGCGCGGCATGAGGGACAGGGCGGCGCCGGCGAACACCGCGCCGTTGAGCACCACCGAGAGCCCGAACACGTGGAACATCGGCAGCGCCGCGAACACCACGTCGTCCGGGCCGAGGCGGGTGAGGTCGCTCGCGGTGGCCATCGCGTTGGAACGCAGGTTCGTGTGCGTCAGCCGCGCACCCTTGGGCCGCCCCGTGGTGCCCGAGGTGTAGAGCAGGACGGCGTCGTCGTCGGGGTCCCGCGGGGTGATCTCCGTGACCGGGGCGATGCCCTCGACGGCGCACTCCCGCCCGACCGCTTCGAGGTCCAGGGTGACCACCTCGACGTCGACGTTCCCGGCCACCTCGTCCACGGCCGGCAGCCCGGGCATGGCCCAGAGCATGCGCGCCCCGGAGTCCTCGAGGAAGTACTCCAGCTCTCGGGCGGTGAACAGCGGGTTGAGCGGCACCATCACCGCACCCAGACGCATGAGCGCCTCGTAGACCGCCACGAAGGCCGGGACGTTGGGCAGCAGCACGGCCACCCGGTCCCCCGGGCCCACCCCGCGGTGGCGCAGCCAGCCGGCCGTCGCGGCCGTGACCTGGTCCAGTTCACGGTAGGTCATACGGGCCTCGCCGATCAGCAGCGCCACGGCATCCGGCTGCCGGGCCACAGTGGCCGAGAGCAGCTCGGCCACATGGCCCCGGCGCTCGGTGGGCCGGCCGTGGGTGGTCGCGGAGGTCTCAGGGGTGTCGGAGGTCGTCACGGTGGCTCCTGGTGCTCGTCGGGACGGGTCGGGTCAGAGGAAGGCGGAGTGGCCGGTGAGCCCGCGGCCCACGATCAGCGAGTTGACCTCGTAGGTGCCCTCGTACGTGAAGATCGCCTCGACGTCGCAGAAGAAGCGGCCGAGACCGCGGTCCGCGAGGATGCCGTTGCCGCCCATCAGCTGACGCCCCAGAGCGGCCGACTCGCGGCACATCTGCGAGGTCTTGAGCTTCACCAGGGAGGCCTGGGTCATGGACACCTCGCCCTCGGCCTCGAGCTGGACGGCGCGGTGGGCCATGCCGAGCGTGGCGGCCAGGTTGCCGGCGATCTGCACGAGCAGGGACTGCACGAGCTGGTGGGCGGCGATCGGACGGCCGAACTGCGTGCGCTCCAGGGCGTAGTTCCGGGCGATGTCCAGGACGGCCTGCTGCGCGCCCACGGCCTGCCAGCCCAGCCCGTTGCGGGAGCCGAGGAGGATCACGTTGGTGTCCGCGAACGAGTTCGCCTTCTCCAGCTTGTTCTCCGCCGGGATCCGCACGTCCGTGAAGGTGATGTCCGCGTTCTGCACGATCTTCACGGCGGTCTTGTGCTCGATCTTGGTGGCGCTGTAGCCCGGGCGGTCGGTCTCCACGATGAAGCCCTTGACCTGGTCGTCCGCCTCGTCGCGGGCCCACACGATCGCGATCCGGGACATGGTGCCGTTGCCGATCCAGCGCTTGGCCCCGTTGATCACCCACTCGTCGCCCTCGCGGCGGGCGGTGGTCGCCATGCCGCCGGCGACGTCGGAGCCGTGCTCCGGCTCGGTCAGCCCGAAGCAGCCGGTGTACTCCATGGCGTAGAGCCCCGGGAGCCACTTCTGCTTCTGCTCCTCGGAGCCCAGGTGCTCCAGGGTCGCGCCCACGAGGTCGTTGTGCAGGGCGAAGTAGACGCTGAGGGAGATGTCCGCGCGGGACAGCTCGGCCATCAGGCAGCCACGGAACAGCGGGTCGGTGGTCATGCCGTTCAGGTGGTTGTAGCCCAGCTCGCCGACGCGGCGGGCGATCTCGTGCGGGAACTCGTCCTTGCTCCAGGCCTCCGCCACATGCGGGGTGACGATCTCGGCCAGGGCGGCGCGGATCTCCGCGAGCTTCTCCTGCTGCTCGGGCGTCAGGAGGCGGTGGTACTCGAGGACGTCGACGTCGATCAGCGGACGGCTCCGGGTGTCAGCGGCGGTCATGGGGGTTCTCCTCGGGATCAGGGGGTGTCTGCGTCAGGGGGCGCAGCGCCGGGGTGGGCGCGGGGTGTCGGATGAGCGGCTCAGGCGGTCGCCGCGGCGAGGGCGGTCAGCGGGATGCCCCGCTCCTCGCCCCAGGCCTGCCAGTGGGCGGCGTCGTGCTCCAGGAGGGCGCCCGCGATCTGAGCGCGGACGTCCCCGTCCGGGTCCAGCCCGAGGCCCTCGAGGAGCGCGGCCGCGAAGTGCGGCTCGAGCGCGCCGACGGCCACATGGCCGTCGGCGGCCGGGTACACGCCGTAGTGGGGCGAGGCCCCGCCCAGGGGGCTGCGGCGGTCCGTCATGCGGTGACGGTTCGGCAGGGCCAGGGCGTGGGCGGCGTCGGCCAGTGCCACGACGGCGTGCCCGCCCGCCCCGTCCGCGCCGCGGGCCCACAGGAGGGCCAGGGCCGCGGAGACGGCGCGCTCGGCCCCGTGCAGGTCCGCCGCCAGGATCCGAGGCGGCGGCCCCGGCTCCAGCAGGCCCGCCTCGGCCTGGTAGTTGATGTCATGACCGGGGACGTCCGTCCGGTCCCCGGCGAAGCCCGTGACGTCCACCTGGCAGATCCGCGGGTGACGGGCGCGGACGGCGTCGGCGTCCAGGCCGAGGCGGCGCAGGGCCCCCGAGCGGTGGGACGTGAGGAACACGTCCGCCGCGGCGAGGATCCCCTCCATCTCGGCGGCCCCGTCCGGGGACTTCATGTCCGCGGTGCGCACCTGCTGGCCGCGATGCAGCTCCTCGAAGAGGGCGGGCACCAGCGTGGCCACGGGGTCCCCGCCGGGCGGGAGCACGGTGACGACGTCGGCGCCCAGCTCCTGCAGGCGGGCCGCTGCGACGGGCCCGGGCAGGTTCAGGGCGATCGTCACCACGCGCACGCCGGCCAGGGGGCCGGAGGCGACGGCGTCGCCCCCGGCGACGGTCTGCGAGACGGTGTCCTGCGTGCTCACACGAGGCCCTTCCCCGAGGCGGCGCGCGCGCGCAGCCACTCGGACGGGCGGAAGCGCTCGCCGTAGGCCTCTGCGAGCTCGTCCGCGCGCGCCACGAAGTCCGCCAGCCCGTTCTCACGGTTGGTCATGAACGTGGCCGGGCCGCCGGTGTGCGGCGGGTAGCCGATGCCCAGGACGCCGCCGATGTTCGCGGACGCGGTGTCGGTCAGGACGCCGTCCTCGAAGCAGCCGGCCGTCTCGATCGCCATGCGGTAGAGGAAGCGGTCCTGGAGATCCTGCTCCGGCACGTCCACGTCCGAGGTGAAGTGCTCACGCAGACCGGGCCACAGGTGCTTGGGGCCCTCGGCCGGGTACTCGTAGAAACCGGCCCCGCGGGCACGGCCCGGGCGCTCGAACTCCTCCACCATGCGGTCCACGATCTGCTCGCCCGGCTGCACGACGCGCTCGGTGCCGGCGGCCGAGGCGGCCTTCTCCTCCTCTCGGCGCACGTGCTGCGTGAGGGTCAGCGAGACCTCGTCCAGCATGGCCAGCGGCGCACCCGGGAAGCCGGCCTGGCGCGCGGCGCGCTCGACGCGCTGCGGGTCCACGCCCTCCTCCACCATGGCGGCGGCCTCCAGCACGAGGGTGCCGAACACGCGGGAGGTGTAGAAGCCGCGGCCGTCGTTCACGAGGATCGGGACCTTGTGGATCTGCTGGACCAGGTCGTAGGCGCGCTCCACGGCCTCCTGGGAGGTCTGCTCGCCACGGATGATCTCCACGAGCTGCATGCGGTCCACGGGGGAGAAGAAGTGCAGGCCGATGACGTCGGCGGCGCGCTCCCGCGGCTCCTGCAGCAGCGTGATCGGGAGGGTGGAGGTGTTGCTGCACAGCAGCGTGTCCTTCCCCACCACCTTCTCGACCTCCGCGAACACGCCCGTCTTGAGCTCGAAGTCCTCGAAGACGGCCTCGATGACGGCGTCCACGCCGGCGAGGTCCGCGTAGTCCTCCGTGGTGCGGATGCGGCCCAGCACCTCGTCCGCGGCGGCCTGGTCCATCCGGCCCTTGGCCACGGCCTTGCCCAGCAGGTCCGCGCAGTGGGACTTGCCGCGCTCGGCGTTCTCCACCGAGACGTCCTTGAGGACCACCTCGATGCCGTTGACGGCGAGGGCGTGGGCGATCCCGGCGCCCATCATGCCCGCGCCGAGCACGGCCACGGAGCCGACGGTGTGGCGCTCCGTGGCGCGCTCGCCGAGGGCCGCGCCGGAGCGGATGTCGCCCATGTCCGTGTGGAACGCCTGCACCATCGCCGTGGAGACCCGGCCGGTCACGAGGCTCACGAAGTAGCGGGTCTCGATCCGCAGGGCGGTGTCGAAGTCCACCTGCGCGCCCTCGACGGCCGCGGCGAGGATCGCCTTCGGCGCCGGCAGGTCCGCGCCGTGCAGCGTCTTGTGCAGCGTGGCGGGGAACGCGGGCAGGCGGGAGGCCATCGCCGGCTGCTGCGGGGAGCCGCCGGGCAGGCGGAAGCCCTTCTGGTCCCACGGCTTGACGGCGTAGGAGGGGGCGCCGAGCGCCTCATCGGTCTCCTCCGGGCCGCCCTCCTGGGCCTTCGCCGCCGCGGCCCCCTGCTCGAGGATCCAGCGCCGCGCCGCGGGCAGCAGCTCGTCCTGCGAGGAGACGAGCTCGTCGATGACGCCCTTCTCCTTCGCCTGCGCGGGGCGGTACTGGGTGCCCTGGAGCAGCCAGTCCATCAGGGCCTTCTCCAGGCCCAGCATCCGCACGAGGCGCGTGATGCCGCCGCCGCCGGGGAGCAGGCCGAGGGTGACCTCGGGCAGGCCCACCTTGATGCGGGCGTCGTCCACGGCCACGCGGCGGTGGCACGCGAGGGCGATCTCCAGGCCGCCGCCGAGGGCGGCGCCGTTGATGGCGGCGACCACGGGCCGGCCGAGCTTCTCGAGTCGGCGCAGGACGGACTTCACGTGCTCGGTCATCGCGAAGACGTCCGCGGCCTCGTCCGGGCCGGTGGGGCCCAGCTGGTCCAGGTTGCCGCCGGCGAAGAAGGTGCTCTTCGCGCTGGTGAGGATGACGCCGGCGATCGACTCGCGCTCCTGCTCGAGCCGCTCCACGGTGGCCTCCATGGAGTCCCGCCAGAGGTCGTTCATGGTGTTGACCTTGGCGTTGGGGTCATCCATGGTCAGGGTGACGACGCCGTCGGCGTCCTGGTCCCAGGTGATCATGTTCTCAGTCATGGCTGCTGTGCTCTCTCTGCCGTCGGGCGGAAGTCGGGGTCGGAGGCGCTCAGACGCGCTCGACGATGGTGGCGACGCCCATGCCTGCGCCGATGCAGAGGGTGGCGATGCCGGTCTGCAGGTCGCGGCGCTCGAGCTCGTCCACCAGGGTGCCCAGGATCATGGCGCCGGTGGCGCCGAGCGGGTGGCCCATGGCGATCGCGCCGCCGTTGACGTTGGTCTGCTCCTCGCTCCAGCCCAGGTCCCGCATCAGCTGGAGGGGCACGGCCGCGAACGCCTCGTTGATCTCCACGAGGTCGATGTCGCCCGCGGTCATCCCGGCGACGTCGAGGGCCTTGCGGCAGGCCGGCGTCGGACCGGTGAGCATGATGGTGGGCTCGGAGCCGACGACGGCGGCCGAGACGATGCGGGCGCGCGGCGTCAGGCCGGCACGGCGGCCCGACTCCTCGCTGCCCACGAGGGTCAGCGCGGCGCCGTCCACGATGCCGGAGGCGTTGCCCGGGTGGTGGACGTGGTGGATCTGGTCCACGTCCGTGTAGCGGTCGAGCGCGACGGCGTCGAAGCCGGCCTGCTCCCCCATCGCGGCGAAGGAGGGCTTCAGCCCGGCCAGGATCTCGAGCGAGGAGTTCGGTCGGATGGTCTCGTCCCGGTCCAGGACGGTCAGCCCGTTGATGTCCTTCACGGGGATGACGGACTTGTCGAAGCGGCCCTCGGCCCACGCCTGGGCGGCGCGGTGGTGGCTCTGGACGGCGAAGCGGTCCAGGTCCTCCCGGGTGAAGCCCTGGCGGGTGGCGATGAGGTCCGCCGAGATGCCCTGCGGCACGAAGTGCAGCGCCAGCGCGGTGGCCGGGTCCGTGGCCCACGCGCCGCCGTCGGAGCCCATGGGGACGCGGGACATGGACTCCACGCCGCCGGCGATCAGCATCTCCTCCCAGCCGGAGCGGATGCGGGCCGCCGCCTGGTTGACGGCCTCGAGGCCGGAGCCGCAGAAGCGGTTGAGCTGCACGCCGGCCACGTTCTCCGGCATGCCGGCCTTGAGGGCGGCCACGCGGGCGATGTCCGCGCCCTGGTCCCCCACCGGGCTGACGACGCCGAGCACGACGTCCTCGACGGTGGCGGGGTCCCACTCGGGGTGGCGCTCGCGGAGCGCGTCGAAGAGGCCGCCCAGGAGATCGATCGGCTTGACCTCGTGGAGGGAGCCGGTGGGCTTGCCGAGTCCGCGGGGGGTGCGGACGGCGTCGAAGAGGTAGGCGTCCCGGGTCACGGGGATCTCCTTCGGTGTGGGGGGTCAGTGGGTTCGGATGTTCGGGGGGTCTGCGGGTCTGGGGCGGTCTCGGCGGGGCCGGCGGGGCCGGCGGGGCCGGGGCGGTCTCGACGGGGCCGCGCGTCAGCCCTGCGGCGCGGACGGGCCGTCGCCCTCGGCGAGCGCGTCGGCGTAGGCCTGCCGGAGGCGCTTCTTGTCCAGCTTGCCCACGGAGGTGCGGTCCAGCTCGTCCACGAAAAGGACGCGGTCGGGCACCTGCCAGGAGGCGAAGCGGGCGCGGAGGGCGTCCTTGACCTGCTCCTCGGTGACGTCGGCGCCGGGGGCGCGCACCGCGAGGGCGAGGGGGCGCTCCTGCCACTTGGGGTGGGGGACACCGACGACGGCGGCCTCGGACACACCGGGGACCGTGAGCATGTGGTTCTCCAGGTCGATGGTGGCGATCCACTCGCCGCCGGACTTGATGACGTCCTTCATCCGGTCGGAGACCTTCAGGTAGCCGTCCTCGGAGAGGTAGCCGACATCGCCGGAGCGCCAGTAGCCCTCGTCGTCGAAGCCCTTCTCCGTGGCCTCGGGATCGTCCCCGTAGGAGCTGGTGACCCACGGACCGCGGACCCGGATCTCACCGACGTTCTGCTCGCCGGGCGGCAGCGGCTGGCCCAGGGGGTCCACGATCTTGACGTCGACGCCGGTGACGACGAGGCCCTGGTACCGCTTCAGGTCCCACTGCTCGTCCTCGGTCAGACCCGCCTTGAGGGCCGGGCGCAGGCGGTTCACCGACACGATGGGCGAGGTCTCCGTGGCCCCGTAGGCGTGGATGATCTCGGCCCCCATGAGGCGGTCGAAGCCCTGCATCAGGGCCACGGGGGGCTCCGAGGCGCCGCAGAGGAACCGGAGGCCGGGCAGGTGCGGCGTCTGCGCCATCTGCTCGAGGTGATGGAGCATCGGCAGCAGGATGGCCGGAGCGGCCGGAGCCAGGGTGACGCCGTGCTCCACCAGCGCGTCCGTCAGCAGGGGGGTGTCCTGCAGCGTGAAGCGGCCCGGCAGCACGATGCGGGCGCCGACCGCCACAGCCGCGTAGGGCAGGCCCCAGCACTGGGCGTGGAACATGGGGGTCAGGAGCATGACGGTGTCGTCCATGGTCATGCCGGTGCTCGCGGCCACCGCAAAGGAGTGCAGCCACGTGGACCGGTGCGAGTAGTACACGCCCTTGGGCCGACCGGTGGTCCCCGTGGTGTAGCACGCGCCGGAGGCGGACCGCTCGTCCATGTCCGGGGCGTCCTCGATCGGCTCGTGCCCGGCCACCAGGTCCTCGTACGAGACCGCGTCCGCCCGGCCGGCCCAGGCCTCAGGGAGATCGCCGTCCGAGGCCACGATCCACCGGGTGCCCTCCGGCAGGTGCGGGGCCAGCCCCTCGGCCAGCGGCAGGAGCGTGGCGTCCACGATCAGCGTGCGGGCGCCGCTGTGCCGGATGACGTAGGCCAGGTCCTGCGGGGCGAGGCGGAGGTTGAGCTGGACCATGGTGGCGCCCGTCAACGGCACGGCGAAGTAGCACTCGAAGTGCCGCAGGTCGTTCCAGAGGAGCAGGCCGACGCGGTCGCCCGGGCCGATGCCCTGCGCCGCGAGGCCGGCGGCCACGCGCTGCGTCCGGCCCCAGGAGGTCGCATAGTCTGTGACCTTCCACTCGCCGGCGAGGGTCCGGTGGACGATCTCCTGGTCCCGGTAGGTGCGGGCCGCGTCCCGGATGAGGCGCGTCGTCGTCAGCTGCTCGTCGTCGCCCATGGTGGAGGCGGTTCCCATGACGGGTGAGGTGGCGGGAGTGGCGTTCATGGTGATCCTCACGATCCGTGGCGTGTGTGCTCGTCGTCACACGTTCTGTCATCAGTGAATCATTCATTGCACGATCGCACAACACCCTCCTCGATCCGCTAGCCTTGCGCGGTGAACACGGCCAGACCCCTCACCCGCGAGGACCTCTCCTCCGCCGCCCGCCTCCGCCTGAGCGCCCTCGAGCTGTACGCGGAGCGGGGCGAGCACGCGACGAGCGTCCGGGACGTCGGCAAGAACGCGGGCGTGGCGCCCGGGCTTGTCCGGCACCACTTCGGCAGCAAGGACGGCCTGACCCGCGCGGTGGACGACGACATCATCGACCTCGTCCGCGCGACCCTCGAGGCGGTCCCCCTGGAGGGCACGCCGCTCGAGATCTCCGCGGCCCGCGACGCGGCGTTCCAGGAGCTGCTCCGTGAACGCCCCCTCATCGGCGGCTACCTGGCGCAGGCCCTCACGGCGCCGCGCGCCTCGGGCGAGAGCCTCCTGGACCGGCTGGTGGACCTCTCCGTGGAGCAGACGCGCCAGCTGATCGACCGCGGCCTGGACCCTCGCCGCGGGCTGCGCGCCTCGGTGTTCACCACAGTGGTCCGGCAGGTCACGCTGTTCGTGGTGGTCCCCGCGGCCGAACGGGTGTGGGAACGGCTCGGCGGCACACTGGAGGGGGCGTCCGCCGACGCCGCGATGCCGGCCGTGCGCGTCGTCGTCGACGCCGCCCGGGATCAGGACGCACGCTGAGGCGGGTGCCTCCCGCTGCGTGTGCGGAGCGGCCTCCGGGCTGAGGAGCGCCCGAGCGGCCGCGTAGCCTGACCGCATGATCAGCACCCCGCGGCCCGGCGTCCGCCCCACCACCTCCGACGACGGACCCCACCGCCAGCTCGACCAGCGGGCCTCGCCGGCACTGTGGGGTGAGCTGACGGCCCGCGTGTTCGCGCTCGACGGCGTGGTCGAGGGTCACAGCCAGGTCTCGCCGGCGTCGTCGCGCGGGGTGTTCCTCGCCGACATCGACGTGGAGCTGGCACCCGAGACGAACCTCGCCCCCGGCCGTCGCCTCGAGCCGGTGCACCTGCACGGCGTGGCCGACACCTCCGTGCACCTCGTGCTTCCGGCCGAGCGCGGAAGGCGGCTCGTGGAGCTCGGCTGGGCGGAGCCGCATCAGTACGCCGGCCACGGCACGGAGTTCATGGTCTACGGGCCGCGGGACGAGGTGGAGCTGGCCGTCGTCGTCGGGATTGTGGAGGAGGCGCTGGCGTTCGCGCGGGGCGCCTGACCGGCTCACCCCGTTCCGCGCCCTCCCGGACGGCGGCGTCGATGCTCAGCGAGGTGCGCCTGCCTCTGCTGCCAGTGCATCACAGGGGCCACTGCTCGAGCTCGTCGGAGATCCGGACGCTCAGTCCGGACACGCGGCCCCTCGGACCGATGAGCACGTGCACCACGGGGTCCGTGTCCTCCCCGGACACCACACCGCGCACGACGGCAGCCCGGCGCCGCCCCGCGCGGACCTCGCCGCCGGGTGCCGATGCGTCGTCCAGCGACCCGGCCGCACTCAGCAGCTCGCCCGCGAGGTCGTGCACGCCCGTGACCTGCGCGTCCCCCAGGGGGCCGGCGAGGTCCTCCACCTCGAGCATGACCCGGCGCAGCGCGGACTGCGGCAGGCCCGCGCGCGCGGTGCTGGTCATGTGCGCGTGGACGGCCGCGACGTCGCCGCGCAGCCACGCGGCCACGGCCCCCATCGCGGTGGCGCGGGCCTCGGCCCACGGGTCACCCGGGGAGGTGCGGCAGCCGCGGCCGGGGCCCGTGCCGACGTCGTCGTCGGCCAGGGCGGGCGCGGAGTGGAAGCGACGGTGGGCGGCCTGACGCGTGACGCCGAGCGCCTCGGCGACCTGCGTCCAGCTCCACCCGTCCGACCGCGCGGCCTGGACGGCGGCGTGCAGACGGCGCTCGGCGGCGGCCTGGTCACGCAGCGCTGCGGCGATCCGGTCATGCGGGTCGGACATCCTCCGATGATGCCCCATCGGCGCCGTCGCCCGGCACCGGGACGAGCGCACCGACGAGGCACGCCGCGATGATGCCGATGATCGCGGGCACCCCGCCGTCGAACAGGTCCAGCAGGAGGCTCACGGCGACCGCCGCCCCCGCCACGAGGAGCTGCACCGCCTTCGGGCCGTCCCACCGGGACTGCCAGCCGCCGAAGAGGGTGCCACCGTAGGGACTGCCGGACTGGAACAGGGGGGCACACCACGCGCCGACGAGGCAGACCAGCCCGGAGATCAGGCCCACGAGCCATGTGCTGGCGTCCGTCAGCACGGTGACGAGGAGGATCAGGAGGACGACGACCGCGGAGGAGACCAGGGACTTGCTCATGGATTCAGCGTCGAGCACGGGAACGCACGTGTCAATGCCGTGCTGACACATCGGGCCTGGCGCACCGAGCCCATCCGCGCCAGACGCCTGACTCGCCGGACTCGCCGGACTCGCCGAACTCCCCGGACTCGCCGGACTCGCCGACCCCCTCCCAGAGTGGTCGCAACACGCCGTCTGCCGAAGTTCGACACGGCGTGTTGCGACCAGGCTGGCGCGCCCCTACTCCACCCCGCGGGCCGCGAGCGCACCCCCGACGTCGTCGGCGTGCTTGAGGGAGAGCACCAGCAGCGGCAGGATCCACGCCCACGGGGCCATCCTCACGCCGCGGCTGGCCTGCGCGTGGCGCACCTGCTCGGCCAACCCGCGCAGGTGACCGATCGAGCTGAGCACCAGGCCCATCGCCAGCCCCACGCGCTCCGGCCGGAACCCCGCCCGCGCGAGCTTCGGGCCGAGCCATGGGATGCGGTTCACAGGCCCCAGCGCGGCCTCGGCCACCCCCACCATGTCCGCGATCCGCGTGGTGCGGGTGAGGATCTGCGCCGTCAGCACCACGCCGAGCACGCGGGTCACCATGAGGGCGGCGGAGAGGAGGTCCACGAAGATCCACTGCGCGGCGAAGAGGAACGCGTAGAAGATCCAGAGCCCGCGCAGATCGCGGCCGAGCATCCCCAGCCCGCGGCGCGCGCCGAAGCCCACGGTGTAGGCCAGCCCGGCCCCGACGACGGCGGCGCCCGCCGTCCACACGGTCGGCGGCAGGAGCGTGAGCGCCAGGACCCACACCGCGAGCAGCGCGACCTTGAGGCCGGCCGGGCAGCGGTGCAGGGGCGAGTCGCCGGTGACGTAGAGCGAGATCACGCGCCGAACTCCGTGGCCACGGCCTCGTCGAGGAAGGCCTCGTACGCGCCGATCACGTCACCGGCCGGACCGACCTCACGCACGCGGCCGTCGTGGATCCACACGGCCTCGTCGCACCGGCGGGCCAGCTCGAGGTCATGGGTGACGAGCAGCAGCTGGAAGTCCCGTGCCGCGAGCAGGCGCTCGGCGATGATCCGCCGGTGCCGGCCGTCGAGCAGGGAGGTCGGCTCGTCCGCGATCACCAGCGACGGCGACGCCGCCATCACGGAGCACATCGCAAGCCGCTGCGCCTGGCCGCTCGAGAGCGCGAGGCAGGGCCGGTCCGCGATCTCGGCGAGCCGGTGCTCGGCCAGCGCCGCGTCCACGCGCGCGGTGACCTCGGCCCTGCCGAGGCGGGCGCCGTCGTCGTGCCTCAGGGACTTCACGGTGAGCTCCACGTCCTCGCGGACGGTGGGCATGATGGCCTGCGCGGCCGGATTGGCGAACACCATGCCCACGGTGCGCCGCAGCCCCTTCACGTCCCGGACGGCGTCCACGCCGTGCACGGTGACCTCCCCCGCCGCGACGTCGGCCAGGCCCGCGATCGCCCGGGCCAGCGTGGACTTGCCGGATCCGTTCTCCCCCACCACGGCGACGCGCGGGGCGCGGAGCGTGAGCGTCACGTCCTCGAGGAGCGTGACGACGCCGTCGGGCCCGTCCGCCTCGGCACGGACGCCGTCCAGGGCGAGGACGCGCTCCGGAGCGCCGGCCGAGTGCCGTGTCATCTGCCGCATGCTCTTCTCCTGACTCCTCCCACGCCCTAACGTGGGCGAATGGACACCACTGACGCCGCCACCCCCTCCGCCGACCATGCCGCGCACTCCGACGACGTCACCTACCGCACCCGTAAGTGGGTCAAACCTGAGGACCTGAACGCCAACGGAACGCTCTTCGGCGGATCGCTGCTGCGCTGGATCGACGAGGAGGCCGCGATCTACGCCATCATCCAGCTCGGCAACCCGCGCTCCGTGACGAAGCTGATCTCCGAGATCAACTTCCGCTCCTCCGCGGAGCAGGGCGACATGATCGAGATGGGCCTGCGCGCCGTGGAGTTCGGGCGCACCTCGCTGACCATGCGCGCCAAGGTCCGCAACATCATCACCGGCGAGGTGATCCTCACGATCGACAGGATCGTGTTCGTCTCTCTCGACGAGGAGGGCCGCCCCGAGCCGCACGGCTACACCGACATCACGCTCGACCGGGACCGGCTGCCGTACGGCATGAACCGCTGAGGCGGGGCCGCGGGCGCTGGGCACGCCCGGCGCCCGCTCAGCGGAACGCGCGCGGGTAGGCCTTCCAGAGGCCGGCGGCGAGGAGCGCGGTCACGACGACCTTCACGAGGTCGCCGGGGACGAAGGCCGGGAGCATGGCGAACGCCGCGGCCGGCTCGGTGCCGGCGATGAGGATGAAGCCCAGCGCGCCGCAGGCGTAGAGCGCCCCCATGGTGCCGATGAGGCTGGCGACGAACGCCGCGACACCCACGCGGCCGGTGCCGATGCCGCGGCGGGCGCGGCCGGTCATGGCCCAGAAGATCAGGCCGACGACGAACGCCGCGGGGATCCAGCCCCAGATGAATCCGGCCGTCGGGCCGACCATGACGCCGAGGCCGCCGCGGCCACCCGAGAGCAGGGGCAGGCCGAGCGCCACGAGCGCGTTGAAGAGGATCATGGCTGCCGCGCCGCGCCACGGGCCGAGGATCACGCCGGCCAGCATGACGGCGATGTTCTGGGCGATGATCGGCGCCGGGATGCCGGCCACCGGGATCGGCGGGACCATGCCGAGGACCGCCATGAGCGCGGCCAGCACGGCGATGCGGGCGAGGCCGCCGCCGGAGGAGCCGCGGGTGGGGCGGGCGACGGCGGGGCTGGTGCCCCGGGCGGTGTGCGCCGTGGACGAGACAGGGGTGGCCATGGGGCGGCTCCTCCAGGGTGGTGCGGGTGACGGGGGGCCGTGGGGCGCGTGAGACGCGTCCTGAACGGTGTTCAAGAGTGTAGCGGGCCGGGCCGGATCCTTGAGCTGCAGGTGTCGAGATGCAACGAAGATTTAACAAACTCGCCAATTTGATTCATACGCCGAAGAGCGCCCCAGATCTTGACAGCTCGGGCCGCGTGACTCCCTCTCGCCGCCCGACTTGCCGGGAAACCGATGTGCCACGCTGGCCCTATGCCCCAGCCCGCAATGACTCCCCTACCCTCGGGAAAAATCACCCTTCGCGACGCCCGCCGCGGAACCACACGGGACGTCGAGCTGGACCCCTTCGAGATCGCCGTCCACCCCCTCCACGACCCGGACACCGGGCAGCCGTCCGCGCCGCTGACCTGGTTCGACGCCATCGCCCTCTGCAACGCGCTCTCCGCGGCCGAGAGCCTGCGGCCGGCCTACACGCGTGGCGCGGACGGGCGCACGGTCACCTGGGACCCCACCGCCGACGGCTACCGACTGCCCACCGAGGCTGAATGGGAGTACGCCTGCCGCGCCGGCGCCACCTCGCCCACCTACGGGCCGCTGATGGACATCGCCTGGACCAGCCTCGACCACCTCGACGGCCCCCAGCCCGTCGGACGGAAGCAGCCCAACGGCTGGGGACTGTACGACATGCTCGGCAACGTCTGGGAATGGTGCTGGGACTACGCCGACCCCGCCCGATACGGGGACTACCGCACCCTGCGCGGCGGCGGCTGGGACGATCAGCCCTGGAGCGTGCGCGCCTCCGTCCGCCGCGGTAGCGCCCCCGATGCCGTCCTCGAGGATATCTGCCTGCGTGTGGCCCGCGGCCCAGCCGGGACCTCCGGGGCGGCACAGGGATGGTCCCATGAGGCAGACCGGGAACGGGCCGCCATCCGCGGCCCGCTCCCGGTGGGCTGGACTCCCCTGCGAGAGATCGCCCGATGATCCTCCGGCGGGTCCCCCTCGTCGCCGGCCGGCGACACTCGCTGGCCGTCGTCAACGGCGGTCGCGTCCTGGCCGCAGGCCCACCGGGCGCAGACGAGTGCGCCGTCAGCACCTGGACCAACGTGGTCGCAGTCGCCGTCGGCAATGTCCACACGGCGCGGAACACGGGCCGTTCCCACTCGGTCGGGTTGCGTGCCGACGGTACGGTCCTCGCCGCGGGCTGGAACACGCACGGGCAGTGCGAGGTCACCGACTGGACTGAGATGGTCGGCATCGCCGCCGGCTGGCGCCGCACCCTGGGTGTACGCGCCGGCGGCACCACGACGGCCATAGGCCGGAGGGACGAGGGGGCGTGCGATGTGGAGGGCTGGTCCGAAATCATCGCTGTCTCCGCCGGGGACTGGCACTCCGTGGGGCTCCGATCAGACGGGACCGTGGTGGCGGCGGGCCTGAACACGCGTGGCCAGAGCGACGTGGCCGGATGGACCGACATCGTGGGCATCGCGGCCGGCTACCTCCACACCCTGGGGGTCAGGAACGACGGCACCGTGGTGGCCTGCGGATACGCCGCCGCTGGCCTTGCTGAGACCCGCAGCTGGCGAGACGTCACGGCCGTCTCTGCCGGCAGCCATCACGTGCTCGGGCTGACCGAGGACGGGCGCGTCCTCGCGGCCGGGGACGACAGCCACGGACAGTGCCGCACGCAGGCCTGGCGCGAGATCGTGGCCATCGCCGCGGGGTCACGCCATTCGCTCGGCCTCCGTAGCGACGGGCTCATTCTTACGGCGGGCTTCGACGGCGATGGGCAGTGCAGCTGGGCGGTGGCAGACGAGTCATGATGCGTGCTCACGTGAGGCGTCCTGCTGCGGAGTCCGGCTTGAGGAGTAGGCCCGGGTTTCTAGGGCGTGTCTGAGAATGGATCCAGGGCCAGCTGGCACCCTGGAAGGCATGTCCCGCTTCCAGACGCTGTCCGATGCCCAGTGGGAACTGATCGCCCCGATGCTCCCGACCCGTACCGGCAGGGCCGGCCGTTCGCCGATGCCCGCACGATAGTGGAGGCGATCATCTACCGGTACCGGTGCTTCGATCCCCTGGAGGGACCTGCCCGAGGTCTACGGACCCTGGCAGACCGTATGGACGTGGCATCGGCGCATGGCCGAAGAAGGCACCTGGGATGCGGTGCTGGCGAGGCTGACCGCTGCCGCGGACGCCGAAGGCCTGATCGATTGGTCGGTCTCGGTGGACTCCACGATCGCCCGCGCACATCAGCACGCGACGAACACCAGGAGCCTCACAGGGGGCTGGATCGAACTACAAGAATCTGCGTGAAGAGCCTGCCGATCACGGCATCGGACATTCTCGCGGCGGGCTGAGCACAAAGATCCATCAGCTCGTCGACGGGACCGGGCTGCCGCTGGTCAGCCTGATCACCCCAGGCCAAGCCGGGGACTCCCCGATGCTGCTGCCCCTACTGGGGCAGCTGCGCGTGACCCGGCCGGCAGGCCGGCCCCGCACCCGCCCCGAGGCGCTCCTGGGCGACAAGGCGTACTCCTCCCGGGCGATCCGCACCCACCTGCGCGCCCGCCGGATCAAAGCCGTCATCCCCGAACCGGCCGACCAGCAGGGCCACCGCACACGCCGCGGCTCAGCCGGCGGCCGACCCGTAGGCCTCGACGCGAACGCTTACAAGGGCCGGAACGTGATCGAGCGCCAGTACGCGCACCTGAAGCAATGGCGGGGCCTGGCGACCCGGTACGACAAGTACGCGATCGTCTACCGCGCCGCCGTGGTGTTGAACGCTGTGCTCGCGTGGTCCAAACGATTGTCAGACATGCCCTAGGACACCCTGCCGCCGGACGCGGCGGATGGCGATCCAGTAGCAACTCTCAGACATGCAGAGTGTTCGGAGCGGGCGTGGATGCGCTCGTGCGACCCGCAGGAAGTACCGCGGCTCCAGTCTGGAGGCGCCTTCTATGCACCCAGGCGAATTCGCACGGCCCCGTCCTAGATTCCCTTCATCACTCATCTCCAGCTGGGCCTACTTTGCAGACACGAACGTGTGGCGCGTGTTTGTGAACTCTTGGCCGCGTGTCGTGTGAAATCTTCGCCGCATCTCTACAGCTGTCGAGATGCAACGGAGATTTCAGAAACGGGGACTGGTGCACGTGTAGGTGACAGGCGTCTTCACGTCGGGTCTGCGGGCGTGTGGTCCATGATCAACTCGTACTCGACGGGCGTCAATCGGCC